>CAZREP010000210.1:0-7891 GCA_964599035.1 uncultured Terrimonas sp.
GTCCTAAAAGCGGGCTTACCGGAGCCGGGGCTTCGGGGGAGGACAAGATCGTTTGCATAGGCCCTGAAGGTGATTTTACCCCTGCAGAAATTGATATGGCACTGCATTATCGCTTTACGCCGGTGAGCCTGGGCAATACCCGGTTAAGGACGGAAACTGCCGGCATTGCGGCTGCTGTATTATTGCGGATTCAGTAAATTACATCCCTTTTGAAAACAGTGAAAAGAAAGCGGCTCTGTATAATGCCATAGATGCCGTTAAAGGCAGGTTTGGCAGGGACGCTATAAGCCGGTGCCGGTCGATTTAATTTTTTTAACCTTATAGTCTACTAAAATAGTAGGAAAACGATATATTTGCAATCCTTTTTATAACCTTTAAATGATCTTTTATGAGTTTGCGTTTAGGTGATATTGCACCAAATTTTACTGCCGAGACCACTGCGGGTAAAATTGATTTTTACGAATTTCTTGGCGATGGCTGGGGCGTTTTGTTTTCCCATCCTGCCGATTTTACTCCCGTTTGCACTACCGAGCTGGGAAAAACAGCCTTATTGCAGGAGGAATTTGCAAAACGGAATGTAAAGGTGCTGGCAGTAAGTGTTGATCCTTTAGATAAGCATATCGGCTGGGTAAAAGATATTAATGAAACACAAAACACCGATGTTCAGTTCCCGCTTATTGCCGACCCCGACAGGAAGGTTGCCACGGCTTACGGAATGATCCATCCCAATGCGTCTGAAAACTTTACGGTTCGTTCCTTATTTGTTATAGGGCCGGATAAAAAAATAAAGCTTACGATCACTTACCCGGCATCAACAGGAAGGAATTTCCAGGAAGTATTACGGGTAATTGATTCGTTGCAGTTGACTGCAAATTACAGCGTGGCTACCCCGGCAGACTGGAAGGCAACCGAAGATGTGATCGTTGTTCCTTCTATTTCTAATGAAGACGCTCAAAAGAAATTCCCTAAAGGCGTGAAGATCGTAAAACCTTATTTGCGCTATACCCCCCAGCCTGATCTGTAATGCAGTGTTTGGCTACTGGGGAATATTTCCCTTTTACTTTCTATGGTCGCCCCGTCTGAACAAAAAGTTGCGTTCAGGCTGGGCGATACTTTTACACCAGCCCTCCCCAATAAAGTGACCCTCCCGGAGTAATAATTTTTGCTTTCGTTTCGGTATTCACTGTATTCCTTCCTTAGCAACGGCATTTACTGTCTTTGCAAGATGAAAGGTCTGCCGGGTACTATTGTCCCGGGCTGTATCCAAGCGCCTGCCTGGGCAGGGAAGCATAGGGCAGGTAGCATATGATTTTGTATATGTCCATAAAAAAAATAACCTTGTTTTTTAATATTATAAATATTATTACCTAATTTTCTGCAATCAATACATCACTTCTTCAAACACAATAAATTCCAACAATCATGGCTAAAGCAAAGAAAAAAAGTGCTTCAAAAAAAGCTGCACCTAAAAAGAAAGCGCCTGCTAAAAAAGCAGTAAAGAAATCCGCACCAAAGAAGAAAGCACCTGCTAAAAAGGCCGCTTCAAAAAAAGCTGCACCCAAAAAGAAAGCGCCTGCTAAAAAAGCGGTAAAAAAGGCAGCGAAGAAGGCAGCGCCTAAGAAGAAGGCTCCCGTAAAGAAAGCCGCAGCAAAAAAAGCGGCACCTAAGAAGAAAGCGCCTGCTAAAAAAGCAGTAAAGAAATCCGCACCAAAGAAAAAAGCCCCCGCACAGCAACCTATAGTTGCTCCTGTTGCAGAACCTGTAACTCCTCCTACTCCGCCTTCTCCTGCGGATATTCCTTCCTCCCAGGAAGATAACGGTGGAGGATTATTCAGCTTATAATATTCTTTCTCCGAAAGTAATAGAAGATAATATTTATACGGCGCAGCTAATACAGCTGCGCTTTTTTACTTTATATATCCGCTCATTTCATTCTGATACTGGGCTGCCATTACCTTTGCTTCTGCTGCAAAATCTTCTTTCTCACCGGCGAAAATGATAGCCCGGGATACATTGATCAGTATACCATAGTCACTGTTCATTGCTTTTTCAGAAATTGCTTTCAGGCTGCCTCCCTGGAACCCTACTCCCGGCACCAGGAAGAAATGATCAGGCAGTATATTCCGGATATTGGTGAATTCATTGGCCTGGGTGGCGCCAATTACAAACATCAGATTTTCTGTTGAGCCCCACCCTGATACTGTTTTTAATACTTTTTCATACAGTCTTTCTTTACCGGTTTGCTGCAGCTCAAAATCTTGCGACCCGGGGTTGGAAGTAAGCCCCAATACAATGGTCCATTTATTGTTATATTCCAGGAAAGGTTTTACACTGTCTTCTCCCATATAGGGAGCTACGGTTATGGCATCAAACCCCAGCACTTCAAAAAAGGCTTTGGCATATTGCCGGGAAGTATTGCCAATATCTCCCCTTTTGGCATCCGCTATGGTAAGGTGTGTGGAAGGGATATAATGTACTGTCTTCTCCATTGCTTCCCATCCTTTAATACCCAGGCTTTCATAAAAGGCGGTATTTATCTTATAGCTTACGCAGTAGTCTTTGGTGGCATCAATGATCTGCCTGTTAAACTCAAAAACCGGGTCGGCATGCGACAAAAGATGTTTGGGTAGCCTGGTGATATCCGTGTCCAGTCCAATGCACAGGTAGGATCTTTTTAACCGGATCTGTTCTGTAAGCTCCTTTCTTGTCATGCAACGAAGATAGGGATGAAAATAATATTAGTGTTATGTTAACCATAACGTACGCATCCTTTGGTGAATAGTGAATAAGTGAATTGTGAATTTATTCACTATTCACAATTGCCTATTCACCTGTACTATACAACATCTTATACTTAACACATCACTGGTATGAAAAAAGCCCCAGATTTGCTAGGTATTAACCTGCGAACCTGGGGCATCTTGTTCAGTATGCCTTTCAGCACGTGTTTTTGCTACCGTTTAATGATGATCCGTTCTCTTTCCCATCTGTCGCCTGTTCGCACAAGGATGGTGTATATGCCTTCGCTCAGCCCGCTCAGCTGGTTAAGCGTAATACTGTTCTGGCCCGATTCTGCTACCCGTTGTTCGCGTAACACTATCTTGCCTGTCATGTCCAGCAACTGGAGTTCCATGGTACCCCGTAATGCGGAATAGAAGCTGATATTTACAGACGAGGATGCCGGATTAGGGCTTATTTTCAGCTTTTGGTTGTTCAAAGCAGATATCCTTACGGTGAGGGTATTGCTGTATTTGCTTACTCCGTTTATACTTACTACTTTGATGCGGTAGTATAGAATATTGCTGTTAACATCAGGGTCTGCATCCTGGTAAGAGAACCTGGTAGCTGTATTTTTGGCAGATCCGCCATTTACCACGCCTATCTTCTTAAAGTGACTTCCATCTTCAGAACGTTCCACCTCAAAATGGCTGATCTGTTCGGATGTGATGATCTTCCAATCCAGGTCAATTGCATGTGCACGTTGAACAGCGCTGAACTGAAGGAAATCCACAGGCAATATTACACAGGGGTCAACTATTATTGTTACCTGGGCGCAGGCGGTGGTATTACAATCGCCTTCTGCCCTTACATAATAGGTTGTGGTTTGCGTAGGCAGCACGGAAATTGTATTGCCGGTACCGATAAGGGTATCACTGCAACTGTTCCTGTACCATCTCCATACCGCGTTAGTGCCCAACGATCCACCCTGTACCGTAAGATCCACTGCGTTGCCGGAACAGGTGGTTTGCGCCGGCGATGCATCAATGGCTGTGGGCGCCGTTGAGGATGTTTTAGCTGTGAGCCTGAAGGCGGTGGATATATAGCGACAAGTTGCATTATTAATATTTCCTGCCGCTGCTACTATTACACGGTAGTACTTGCCGATATCAGAAGGCTGTAGCGGGTTGATGGTATAATCCACGCCGGTTGCTCCTGTGATATTGGTCCACCCACTGGTACCATTATTACTTATCTGCCATTGGTAGTCCAACGGCCCCGAGATCACTGTCGGGTCGCTGAGCGCTGCACTGAATGTGGTTATGCCGTTGGTACATCCGGCGGTATTATTAACCGATATGGTGGGTGTGGGATCGCATAAGCCAAATTGGATATCGTCAATGGCCAGGTCGTTACCGCAGCCACCGGGTGCCGCATTGGTGATCTCAATAATGATCTGGGTTACCGGGTTGTTATTTACGGTTGCCGGCATTACGAATTTCATGCCATACTGGGTCCAGTCGGGGCTTGTGATCTCAGGTGTGGTGAGATTGGTAATGATAAGACCGGAGGCTGCATCCTTTACGGTAAACGTGAGCTTGGGCTTCACTATTCCACCAAAACCATCACAAAAAGTCTCATAAGTAGAATTAGCAATATTGGACACGAAGGCGAATAGTGAATATTTAAGATTGCCGCAAGTAATATTTATTCTGTCGCTGTAAATTTTATTGGAATTTATATCCGCGTTCACCACCATCATTCGTCCATTTGTGTTGCCGGTGTGATCAGTACGGCTGATCCATCTTTGGTTATTACCTTTATTGGCGTTGTTGGTAATAGCATATTGCTCTACGCCTAATGGCTGAGAGGTATTTCCTGTGTAATCGGTAGCCGGTGTTCCTGCCGACCCGGTTGCTGCAGGAATGGGCGTTACGATATTGTTTCCGGTTCCGAAAGTCTGTTTGTATAGTATTGTATCCAATGCTTCGCAAGGTGGCATTTCGGCGGTAGTTAAAATTACAAATGGAGTGGGTTGGTTTTCGCCTGGGTCATTTGGTTTAGCGTTGTTATTCAGATCGGGGTTATCACCGTTTGTGGAAATATCCGCCAAAGCTATACCTGCATACCCTCTACCCGTTGCCTTTGCATTATTATTGTATACCTTGCCTATAACGATATTGCTTACCCTAAATGACACCCTTATGGTAAAATGATTATTTGCTACAGGGGCATTACGTAAAATCTGTCCGGGTGCCAGGAGATTAGAGTTACTGAAGCCATTATATGACGGGTTAAGTGCTACACCTGCTGGGTTGTCAATGAGTGTGGCAGTAACATTGGTTGGGTTATTTGAACCGGTAAAAGGTGTTGCGATTCCATTACCCCTCAGCAATTCAATGACCTGCACATCGCTTATATCCCAGCCACCATAGTTCTTTACAAATATGTCATAGCTCAGATCGTATTGACCTGGTACACCTGTTGGAACTGCCGATGACAGCTTTTTCGCGACGCCTAAACCTGAAATGATTTCGGTCATATCGTTACTCTGATAACAAGGTGCCTGTGTAATAGCTGTTTTTGCACCGGTAAGCATGTCTAAATCCCAGTATTGATTAGCATTATCAGCAGCAATTAATCGTCCCTCTGAAAAAGAAAGTCCAACTATATGACCACCGCTCAAAGTGGCAATAGGTGTAGCTACAAGAGATGGGGCAGTACCATAATCCTGGTAATTCACCGCAAAATATTTTTTATCCCACACCATAAGCATCTTTCCGTCAGGCGTAAGTGTTAGATCCCCATTTTGACTGGTGATATTTAACCCCGGGGGACGAGTGATCGGTACTTCAGGGCCAAAGGTACCTGTTGAAAAATCAACAGTTCTTAATGCAATATTATAAGAGGGAGACGAAGATCCGCTAAATATAAGCTGATAACATAGCCCGTCAGGATCAAATGCGAATCCCAGGATCGCACCAGAATAAGTATCATATTTCGCTGTTAAAGGAGGGCATACATCACCCGGTGTCCAGCGCCATACATGTGTGTTTCCACCAGTATATCTATAATAATACAACATGTGGTCGGCCGGGTTGTAGGAAATGCCTGCAGCAGAAATGCTGAACCCCGGGCTGGCCAGGTTGGGTTTGCAATCCTGAACAAAGCTCAATGTTTTATCAATACCGTTGTATTTAAAAACATGAGCTGAATAGGTACTGCTATTACCTCCACAAGGCCTCCCAACGCTTACGGGAAATGAATGTGTAGCTGAGTCAGCCGGCGGCTGCGCATAAGCCGTAAGGTGAATAAGTATGGTGAATACTATCAGAATATTGTATCGCCATATTTTTTCAAAAGGGTAAAAATATATTTTCATATTGCCAGGGTTTATGGCTTTCAAAAGGTCGGATTTTCTGAAAATGCGTTTTCTGAAACAAAGCTACTATGTGTAATCCCTTATTTTTTTACTATTCGATGCATGTGCACTTTCCTTCGACTAAAAACCCCTCCAGTTATCATATGTCAACTAAATAATGGGATACACTTATTTCAGTTATGCTATAACGCACTAACCCCGGCTGAAAGTATATAAAGAAGTGATATTGAACACCTGTAAAAATAAAGAGCCCCGGTAAAGTTGCCGGGGCTCGTGTATAAATGATGTTATTGCCTGCTATTTGTATCTCGACATGAGCGCTTTAGCGATCTCTGTCATTTTCTTTATGCCCTCCTCAGGCAGGTTCCCCCGTTTAAATTCGTTGAGCACATCGGGTAATTTATTTTCCATTTCTATCAGGAACAGATCCTCAAACTCCTTTACCTTACTTACAGGAACATCTTTTAATAATCCCTGTGTACCGAGATAAATAATAGCTACCTGCTTTTCTACCGTATATGGGGAATACTGTGGCTGTTTAAGGATTTCCACGTTACGGGCGCCTTTGTCGAGCACTAACCTTGTAGCTGCATCCAGATCGCCGCCGAACTTTGAAAATGCCTCCATTTCACGGTATAAAGCCTGGTCAAGCTTAAGGGTACCGGCTACTTTCTTCATGGATTTGATCTGGGCGTTACCACCTACACGGCTCACCGAGATCCCTACGTTAATAGCCGGCCGGATACCCGCATTAAACAGGTTCGACTCCAGAAATATCTGCCCGTCGGTAATAGAGATTACGTTGGTGGGTATGTATGCAGATACGTCGCCTGCCTGTGTTTCAATAATGGGGAGCGCCGTTAACGATCCGCCACCTTTGATAAGATGCCTGATGCTGTCGGGCACATCGTTCATGTTTTTGGCTACCGCATCATCACTGATCACTTTTGCAGCGCGCTCCAGCAGGCGGCTGTGAAGGTAAAATACATCGCCGGGGTAGGCCTCACGTCCGGGAGGACGGCGTAGCAGCAGGGACACTTCGCGATAAGCCACGGCCTGCTTGCTCAGGTCGTCATATACGATCAATGCCGGGCGGCCGGTATCACGGAAGTACTCGCCGATAGCCGCTCCGGCATATGGCGCAAAAAATTGCTGCGGAGCCGGATCGGATGCAGAAGCTGCTACAATTACCGTATATGCCAGCGCGCCGTTATCTTCCAGTGTTTTCATTACATTGGCGATGGTAGACGCTTTCTGACCACAGGCCACATAGATGCAATATACCGGCTTTCCTGCCTGGTAAAATTCTCTTTGATTGATGATGGTATCAATGGCGATGGCAGTTTTACCGGTTTGACGGTCGCCGATGATCAGCTCGCGCTGACCGCGCCCGACAGGGATCATGGCGTCAATGGCTTTGATACCTGTTTGCAACGGTTCCTTTACGGGCTCACGGTAAATTACACCGGGCGCCTTACGCTCCAAAGGCATTTCAAACAGCTCACCTGTTACCGGTCCTTTTCCGTCTATGGGCTCACCCAGCACGTTAATCACGCGCCCAACCAGCCCTTCACCCACTTTCAGGGAGGCAATGCTGCCTGTTCTTTTTACTTTATGCCCTTCTTTGATATCCGACGATTCGCCCATTAATACCACACCCACATTGTCTTCTTCAAGGTTTAATGCCACCGCTTTTACGCCGTTGTCAAATTCGACCAGTTCTCCGGCACGTACATTGTTTAAGCCATAAATACGGGCAATGCCATCACCCACCTGCAATACGGTACCCAC
>CAZREP010000211.1:0-7801 GCA_964599035.1 uncultured Terrimonas sp.
CGCATTTGCAACAAGCTCACAGTATGCCGCTGAGTTGCGCGTATTTGATATTAAGCCAACTGTTGCGGCGAAAGTTTCTGAAACTGTCGCTATCGGTGCGGGGCTTGATATTTACTATTCAGATTTAGAATCTAAGCAAGTTATTCCCTGGGGGATGTTAACTGGTCTGCCAACAACAGCTCCGGGTCGTTCTAAGTCCGATGCAGATGGCAGTGCGGTTGGCGCAAATGCTGCGGTTACTTGGGATGTCACCAGCAAGCAACGTCTTTCGTTTATCTATCGTTCGGCGTTTGATATTGATTACAGCGGCGACACGACGTTATCAGATATTCCCTCAGATGGTTCACTGCCGCCACCACTTGCGGCGATTCTGACTCCGGAAAGTAGTTTTGATACCACAATTAAATACCCACACGTTTTTGCTTTGGGCTATGGCGTTGCAGTAAGTGACTCTGTGAAGATCGGGGTAGACTTTGAATACATTTTGGCGTCTCGTTTTAAATCACAACCAATTGATATCGGGCAAAACAACGTATTGCTTCCAAGCAATAGCATTGAAAAAGATTGGCGCGATAACTGGACCTTGGGCACGGCAGTTGATTGGGAGTTTCAAGAAAACTGGAACGCGCATCTTGGGTATGTTTACATAGAGTCGCCAATTCCAGATAGAACACTCTCTCCATTAGAAACTGATAGTAACGAACACTTAGTTTCTATCGGCTTGGCGCACACCTTAGGAAAAAATCATTTCAATCTGATGTATGCCATGGGATTTTTTGCCGATCGCAAGGTTGAAAATAATATCAATCCTGCAATTAACGGAAAGTATGAGTTCTCCGCGCAGTTTGTTGGGTTGTCGTATCAGCGGGATTTGTAAGTTCTGGAGCAGCGACCTTAGGTCGCTGCTCCAGGTAATCGTATAGTAAACGTAGTCCCCTCCTCCGGCGCCGTCGTAACTTCAATTTGTCCTTGATGTTCTTCAATTACGCGTTTGGCAATAAAAAGACCAAGGCCGATTCCTGATTGGACTTTTTTAGAGGTGTAAAATGGTTCAAAAATTCTTTGCTTTTGATCCTGTTAAGCAAGTGCTGGTACACCAGCAAAACATAGATACCGCTTTTGGCACTACTACGGCAAGAGAATCGCCAAAGGTTTTTATCATTGACCCCAAAGGAGAAACCTACCTTCTCTTCCACAATGGTATCGGACATTTAGAACCCGGCTCATTTAAAATGACCATGATCGCCAGATCACCGGTACCGATCAATGTATCGGGTGATTATTTTAATGGTCGTATCTATTTTGTGAGCGGCTCACATTTATGCAGTTACCGGCTTGATGTCACAGCCTCCGCAAGCGATGCACCGAAAGCTTATTTTAAAACAGGACCTCCTGCAACGCTTAAATGGGATCATGGTCCCGTATCGCTTGGAATGGTAATGGACATGCATATGACGCCGGCTTCAGGCAAGCCTTCACATGATCTCTTGATAAGCCGGATCTGGGACGGAATATACACTTACCCGGCTGAGGGTACTTTTTCGGCTGAAAGTCTTTTAAAGCAACCTTATTTCATGGGTAAGGCAGGAATATTGCTGTTTCAACCGGTTGACTGGGATAAAGACGGGATTACAGACCTGATCGCGGCCGACAGAGATGGGTTTCTTTATCTTCTTCCCGGAAACAAAACCCCTGACGGGATCCGTTACAACAAATCCAATAAAGCCATCATGCGGGATGCAGTGAACGGTCTTCCTTTTAATATACCTTATGAAAATCCCAATAACCCCCGCGTGGATGACCTGGGTGGATATATTGACGCGCAATATTATAATTACGTTTATCCCAAGATCTATACCTCGCCATCCTTTAAAAAATTTAAAGACCTGGTCATCGGCGATTTCTCCGGCAATCTCTGGTGGCTTCCGGATCAGTCCGACGGAAGCGGGCAACCCTCCTATTACGGAATAAAATACACTAAGGAAGAAAGCCACCAGCGGTTTGGCATGCAGTACCAAAAAGAGCTGGGGCTGGATTATGTAAAACCTGCGGAGAAAATACACGATGAACAGGGACAACCCTTTTTGTTAGGCGCAGCAAAGCAGCACAAAGCTTTTTTTAAAGGATCAAATACCAGACCTGTTATATATCCCGATCCGTCCGGAGCGCCGGGATTGCTGGTGATAGCAGGTTCCAATCTTCAGCAGATATTTTATCTAAAAAGAGTCAATCCGCTCCGCGAGCGCAAACCTGTTTTCAGGAATATGGGTGAAATAAAGATCGCAGGACTCGACGAATCAACATTAAATTTTCATTCTAAAATATGCCTGTTTGAAAATAAAGGCAGGAAAGACCTCCTGCTAACGACAGGCAATAACATAGCGATACTCAGGAACGACGGATGGAAAAACGGGGTACCACATTTCACTTTCCACAACTGGGTCAGCGGCCCTGATGTTACAGGCTCATTCTATGCTTTTAATGATATGTTCACAGACCGCCGGGGAAAAAGATATATCATCCATTTTACGGGAGCTTACTGGAACATGATACCTGTTGAAAAAACAAAAGACGGGACCAGGTTGCATTATACCGACTCGCTTAAAATTATGGATCAGAACGGGATCTTCCGCGTTGAAGGAGAAACCGACCCGCAGCTATCACCGGAATGGGGTTACCACAGGATCTCCCGATGGAACTTTGACCGATCGGATCATAACCATCTCATCGCAGCTACTGATAAGGGGCTGCTTTATCTTCTTAAAGATGATCCCACACTTTCAAAGCCGAACGAATTTATTTTCCGTTCTTCAGGTCCTTTAAAAGATTCGTCGGGAAAAGTGATCAAAATGCATAATCGCGCGGTAGCAGCAGGTATTGATCTGAATGAAGACGGGCGTGAAGACCTGATCGTTGGCGGCATCAGCTACCAGTTAGGCATTAAGTCAGATCCTCATCCCGGTGGTGGGGTTTATTATATGATCAATATGGGCACTGACCGGGAAGGAATGCCTGTACTGTCTCCTCCGCAACCTCTTGATCTCGGCCCAGATTTTAAACCAAGGATCAACAGCCACATTGGTTTGCAGGCTTTGGATATTGATCATGATGGCGAAAAAGAAGTGATAATAAGTCTCCAGGATGCCGGATGGGACGGAAGGATCTATCGTAAGATAAAGGGAAAAACAGGACTGCAGTACACCGGATCAAAAGTTCCGGTGATACCGATCAACGAACAGGTGCTTGACCTGTATGGCAATGGCAGCTATCAATTGGTACGACCGGGCGGAGAAAGGGGCGTGGGGGATTTTAGAAAATTGGAAAGGGAGTAATCAGCTCTTCTTAAAAAGGTAATGTATCGCGGTTATTGCGTGTTATCCGCCCTGTTACATATCTGTAAAACAGCATAGGCAGCAGAAGGCGAAAAAGGACACACAGCTATGATAGACGATCTGCGGGAATTATTCAACAAGTACAATAAGGAAGACCGTATCATTATCCATTATCATGCTAAAGTATATTCAGGCATATGTAAAGCATAACTGCTAATACCACTATTAATCCTGATATCAATGAGGTAACCTGTTACGGATCAACCCATACACCCAGGTACCCACTACAGCACTCAAAAGCGTTACCACAGTTACGGTTGCGCCGGTACCGATCTGGGCAAACAGTGGACCGGGGCATGCGCCGGTTATTGCCCAGCCCACTCCAAAGATCAACCCGCCATATACCACTCCTTTATTCATTGGTTTAGACTCCGGTTCAATGGGCTCACCTTCTACCGATTTGGCCCTGTTTTTTTTGATCAGCCACATACTCAGCATGCCTACTGCTACCGCCGAACCTATCACACCATACATATGAAAGCTCTGCAATTTAAACATCTCCTGTATCCTGAACCAGGAAATGATCTCAGCTTTTACCAGCAGTATGCCGAAGCATATTCCTGCCAGCAGGTATTTTATATTAGAAACAAGCGGCTTATCAAAGCTGCTTTGGGACGTAATTACCGCATTTACAGATCGTATCTCTGAATCTGTATCGGGTATTTGCTTAACGGATGAGGCATTGCCGGTATATATAGAAGATGACATAACATTATAGTTTTAATATCCATGGAAGAATAAACCAGGTGGTAATAAAGCCGCCCACCATAAAACAACAGGTTGCTATCAATGAAGGCAATTGCAAATTGCTTAGCCCCATAATCGCATGCCCGCTGGTGCAGCCGCCGGCATAGCGGGTACCAAAGCCCACCAGGAAGCCGCCCACTATCATCATAATAACCCCACGCACGCTGAGCAGCGCTTCCCACGAAAAAAGATCTTTGGGTACCATACGGCTGTAATCAGTAATGCCATAACCGGCCAGCTCAGAGGAAAGCGCCGTACTTACTTTTACCGGTTGCGAATCTGTCAGCAATTGCCCGGCTATAATACCGCCCAGCAATATGCCGCTCACAAAAAACAGGTTCCATACTTCCTTTTTCCAGTCGTAGCGGAAAAAAGGGATCCTGGCGGGAATGCAAGCGGCACAGATATGCCGCAGCGAAGAGGAAACGCCGAAAGTTTTATTACCAAGCAGCAACAAAACGGGAACGGTCAGGCCAATAAGAGGTCCGGCTATGTACCAGGGCCAGGGTTGTTTAAGCCATTCAAGCATATACAATAAATTTTTTCAGTGCAAATTACGCAATAAGAGCAAACCAAAACGCCCTGGCAGGACAGCGTATTTCCAATTGGTACAGCAGACATGCCTGCAAAACAAGGAATATACGCAAAGTACTTAACCGAATATGCTGCTAACAAAGAAAAGCAGCTTGTATATAAAGCCTTCTTAAAACCTTATACCCTTAATAACAGGCACAACCCATTAAACATAATCACCTTATTAGCTTCAATGAGCTTGTGTGTTATAAACAATGCACCAGCAATAAGCAGCCGTTCAAAACACGGGATGTGATAAGCTAATAAGCTTGCAGAGTTAGGGGGCAGTTTCAGGCTTAGTTATGAAGGTTGATAAGGTTAATGCCCCTGAAAAAATACTTATAACTAAATTCAGGAGTAAACAGGAGTTATATATTTAACGAAGCAGGCGCCCTTGCTTTATTAATTTGAACTTTTATTACGACTTTGATCATTTCTGATTTTGCCGCAATGAAAACAGTGCTCATCAAAGGTAAATGCACCCCGTTAGCACACATTTATCTACCGCAAATGAACGGCTATTGAAATTAAATTGTAATAAATTGCCGGAGTAAATGTATTAATGGAAAAGCAGGAGCACCCTGTTTTAAGAAATAACGAATGGATATGAAAAAGAAAATAAAAATATATACTATCTACTGCCTTTTACTGTGGACCGGTTTATTGATCACCCATATCGCTTACCCTTCCGGCAACCGGAAACAACCTGTTGAATTAAACAACGGATATTTAAAAATAGTATTCGACGGCAATACCGGCGAAATAGCCGGAATGGTGAACCTGAAAGATCCGGGAGGTGTAATTGTGGATGGCAGTTCCATTCAAAACTCCCCGTGGGAGATCACTATAGGAAATGGCGAACAGTTAAGGATCTTAAACGCACAAGCGGCAGGATCATTCTCTTACCGGAAAGCCGGGACCCGGCTTGAGTTGAAATGGAGTAAGTTTAATGAACTGCCCCCGGCATTTAATGTAGTGGTAGATGTCAGATTACTGCCCGATTCCGCCATGTCTGTATGGAATATTTACCTAAATGGAATACGAAGCATGCCGGTAAATAAAGTAACATTTCCCCGAATTGCCGGAATCGCGGACATGGAGAATGAAGCATTAGCCGCACCCGATTGGATGGGAACCTTACTGCATTCTCCGCGCAACGGGCTGAAAAGCATGAAAGCCGGTTCCGGGCGCTATAACTGGACTTACCCGGGGCATATGTCAATGCAATTTGTAGCATTATACAACCCTGAACGTTTCGGCCTTTATTTTTCCTGCAACGACTCCCTCGCTTTCAGCAAAGATTTCTTCCTGTTAATGGATAATAATGAGCAATTGGTGTACGGTATAGATCATTTCCCTTCTTACAACACAAAACAAGATACTTACAGGCCGGCTTACGATTGCCTGGTAGGCGTTTTCCGGGGCGACTGGATCACCGCAGCGAAAATATATAAGCAATGGGCAGTAAAGCAATCATGGAGCCGAAACAGCAGGCTAAAGAACGGCAAGGTACCGGGGTGGCTGCAAAATACCGGATATTGGGAGTGGAACCGGGGTTATGCATCGAATGTGCTTCCTCCGGCAGTAAGCCTGCAAAAGCGATTAGGGGTTCCCGTTAGCGTATTGTGGCATTGGTGGCACGGGCAGTCTTATGATGACTCCTTCCCGGAGTTTTTTCCTCCGAGAGATGGAAAAAAGGGATTTACAAATGCCCTGTGCAGTGCACAGCAGCAGGGGGTGAAAGCAATGGTGTACATGAACACGCTCTCATGGGGAACTTCTACAAAGAGCTGGCAGGATTTACATGCGGAAAATTATGCGGTAAAAACCATTAATGGGAACATATACAATCATGTGTATAACATATTCACTAAAAAAGCAATGACCGACATGTGTGACGGAACAGCTTTCTGGAGACAGAAATATGCCTCGCTGACCGACACTGCTGTTAATGAGTACGGAATAGATGGCATATATATGGATCAGGCATGTTTGAGTATGAGGTGCTATAACCCGGCTCACGGGCACCCTTTGGGTGGAGGAAATTACTGGGTTGACGGATTTAGAAAAAAGATTGAGCTGATACGCGCCGGCTTTCCGCCGGAAGGGCACCAGATTTTGTCGGGCGAAGGCGGCGGAGAAAACTGGCTGCCTTTCCTGGATGCCTTTTTAACGTTGCAGGTAAGCAAAGAACGGTATGCCGGTACCGGGAGCTGGCAAACGGTTCCCCTGTTCCAGGCAGTTTATCATGAGTATGGTATAAGCTTCGGGAATTATTCCTCTTTGTTATCCCCACCTTATGATGAAAAATGGCCAAAGGAATTTGCCCCTGCAGATGCGGAAACTCCGTTAAATCCCGAGTTTAACCAACAGTTCCTGATGGAACAGGCACGGTCGTTTGTATGGGGCATACAGCCCATGATCTCCAATTACCAGCCATTTTTAGACACCATAAGGGCAAACGAGATAGGGTATATCGCCCGTCTGGCGAAAGTACGACAGTCCGGACTGAAGTATTTTGTACACGGTGAATTCATGCGGCCCCCACGTCTTGCCATACCCGAAGAAAATGTTATTATTTCAAAGCTTTCCATATATGCCGGGCGAAATGAAAAAGTTACACGCTTTGAAAAAGCATACCCGGAAATATATACTGCCGCATGGAAATCGGCCGACAACAATCTAGCAGTGGCCCTGGCCAGCATAAGCAAAACAGCTTTCCCGGTGAATTTTGTGCTCAGTACAGCCGATTACGGCATTGACGGCTCAGGAGAAATCTTCCTGCACGATGAAAAAGAAAGGCGGAAAATCGGCGATTACAGCAATCAGCGCGCTGTCGTTGATTTTGTATTGCCCCCGGCAGGAATTTGCTTTATTGAGCTTACATCAAGGCCTTAACAACATTTGACAGGTGGATAAAACATGAGAGGTGAATGAGAGGTAAAAGGTGGAAGGGTAAAGGGTGGAAGAGAAAAAATGAAAGAATATCTCAGCTTCGTCGTCTCTCTTTCCACTATTCATCCAATTTCAAATCTCAAATCATTGCTGTCCGGTAAAAATAGAATATTTTATTAATCAAAGCACCGGGC
>CAZREP010000212.1:0-7753 GCA_964599035.1 uncultured Terrimonas sp.
GGCCAAAGAACATTATAGGGCTGCATTTTAAATGTCCAGCGGGTGATCACACCAATTTGCAGAAATTGGTTTCTTAACATCGTCCTGTCGTAGAACCAGTTTTTTGTTGAAAAGTCAGGTACGCTATAGCCGTCTTTATTGAGCCTTGCTAAAATATAGGAGACCCTTACCATCTCTGTATGACGATGCTCTTCAATATACAATTCGCGGGCGCGTTCATCAAAGATGTAATCAAGGGTTGCATCACCCGCCGTAATTGGCAGTGCATGGGCACGCTGCCTTACCGCATTGATATCCTTTGCTGCAAGATCTGGCTGGTTTTTCCAAACATAAGCTTCAGCTCTTATCAGATAGGTTTCCGCCAGACGGTAAACATAATAATCCCCATTCCCCCCCATAACAAAAGGACTGTTAAAACCCGGTTCGTGGGGGAAATATACTTTGTAAAACGGGAAGGGGAACATGGCGGGTAGAGAATCTGCCGGATGATCGAAATTCTTGGGATCAAGCGGCTTACCATAATCTACAGAAGCGGGATTATTGTATAAAATTTCCTTAGCATCAATCCAGTTACCATCTGACCTTCGCAGATCGGGGGTATTTTGCCATGAATAGGTACCATCATTCCAGATATCATAATTAAACCAGGGAACCGTTACAAGATCAGGATCACCACGCCCTAAAGTATTCATCTCAGGAGTATTGGTTCCATCAGGAAATGAAACTATTGTTCCCGGTCGCCCCTGACTGTCTTTTACACGCGAATGGTACCAGGCAGGAGCATAAGCCCTCATAGTATAGGAACCAGCAGTCTTTGCACCGGGAGGCGCTTCAAACCGGTCAATTATAATAAAGATGGCTTCTTTGTTTTCCGACAGCGCCTTATTTTCCGGGCGATGCAGGTCCCACATTAAGTCGTGGCCGGGATCATTGGCTGATGCCCCAAACCGTTGTTGCATTAAAGCATGGGGCCCGTTAATAACAGCAGATGCTGCTTCTATCGCTTTATCAAATTCCAGGTTAGCCATATACACTTTTGCCAACAGATGTAATGCGGCATATTTTGAAGGCTGATCTTTTTTGGGAAATGCCTCCGGAAGCCATTGTGCTGCAAATTCCAGGTCTGTCTGAATCTTTTTGAGAATCGCCCATTTTGAGTGGGTGAAGAAGTCCAGTTTTGCCCCGGCCAGTTCCTCGCCAATAAAAGGTACATCCCCATAGGTATGCACCAAACGATAGTACCAGTGAGAACGGTAAAAATAAGCCTCTGCCAATATCGCATTTCTGTCTTCCTGTGATGCCCATTCTATGTTATCTATACGGGATATGATGACATTGGTATTTTTAATGTAGCCATAAATCCTCCCAAACATCGGGAGAACAGGCAAATCGATACCCAAAGACGGAGTGATTAAACTCCAATTGGCTGCATACTGCGTGCTGCCTATATCGGTGCAATTTAGGTCAGCATTCATCGGACCTAAATCACCCATAAAATCATTACGTAAATCTCTTTGAACAGTCACCAATGCAGCTTCAAAACCAGCTTTGTTAACATATACATTTTCCGGAGCGAAAAAAGACAACGGTTTAGGTTTCAAAAAATCCTTATTGCATGACTGGATGCAAAGAAAACATGCAAAGATTCCAATAAATTTTATTAGCTGTTTCATATCTTGTTATTTGAGCTGAATAAATTATAGCGATAAGTTTACTCCAACTGTAAAGGTCTTGGGCATGGGAGTCATACCGGATTCCGGGTCAAATCCCGGCCAATCGGTGAAGGTTAAAAAGTTCCGGATCGAACCGAATACCCGCAGGCTATTGAGTCTCACCCGTTGAGTGATATTCGTTGGAAAGTTATAAGATAGCGTAACATCCTGTACCCTTATAAACCCGGTAGGTTTGTATATTATTATTCCTCCCCCATACTTCCCCGAATTATCGGGGAATACATATCTCCCGTAATCGTTCGTAGGATTTTCAGTAGACCAGTAGGGGAATGACCAGGCATTCTGTCTGCCCTGTGTCGATTTGTCCTCTGTAAGAAAGGGCACGGAACGGATATGCCCCAAGTCAGCTCTGAGAAATATGGACGCGTGCAAATTTTTAAAAAGCGTAAATTCATTTCTCAACCCGAGACGATACCGGGGAGCCGTGTACCCTATAAATTTCTTATCATCAAATTGTAAATACTTGCCGTCTTTATTTACATCATCCGCTTTATAATCTCCCGGAACTAACCCATACACCGCTGCATCCGACTTTTCGTCTAATTGCCAAACCCCAATCACATCATAATTCCACACTACATCAACTGACTGCCCCGGGAACCATTGATTGGCAAAATCCGGCAATTCCCCTGAATAAGATTTCCCCAATAGAGTATAATCTCCCATATCTCCCCAAAGCCTTTTAATCTTATTCCGGTTCATCGAGAACGCAAAACCTGATTCCCATACAAAGTCCCCTTTTTTAATATTTACAGCGTTTACTGAAATTTCCAATCCCCGGTTGCCCAATTCTCCAAGGTTGGTGGTAATGCTGCTAAAACCTGTTATTACCGGTAGTGCTCGATTCATTAATAAATCTTTAGTTGTTGCATCATACACATCCATCGTCAGGTTAACACGATTTTGAAATAACCCGATATCTAACCCCAGATTCGTTGATTGTGTTCTTTCCCATCTCAAACCGTAATTAGCCAACCTTGTATTATATACCCCCGTGAGCACATTTGAACCATCATACCTCAGAACCGACCCTAATTGTGCAAGTGCTGCATATACCCCGATATCCCTGTTTCCGTTCTCTCCCCATGATAATCTCAGCTTCAGCTGGTTCATCCACGGTATCTTATAAAATGATTCATCCGATATTTTCCAGGCTAATGCGAAGGCGGGGAAAGTAGCCTGCGGGTTTTGTTGGCCAAAAGCGGAATAACCATCTCTTCTGACAGACGCGGTAAGCAGGTATCTATCTAATAAAGTATAATTTAGCCTTGCCATAAGCGCATCCCCGGAGCTCCTTACATCGGAAGTGGATACACCGGGTCTGCTGCCAAACTGCAATCCATTATAGCCAAGATTCTCATTAGGTGAAAAGCTTGAATTTTCCTGATAGGATGACCAGCTTTTAGATTCTTCAGTGTTAGCCAGGAGCGTTAAATCAAATTTATGTATCCCTATTTCCTTGTTCCACGTTAATATATTATCTATCAGCCAGCTGTACGATGAAAAATCACTCCGTGTACCATAGCCTCCCAGGTGAGATTCTCCACCCGTAGTAGTTGTGGATGGCCAAAAATTATAATCTTTAGAAAATCCAAGCCTGGGCTGAAAAGACACTTTATATTGAAATCCAAAAGGAAGTTTAACCTCCGCATAGAGTATGGAAAAAAGCGTATTAATCTTGTACAACCGGTTTTGTCCATAATAATCTTCTAATGGATTCCCATTGTAATCATTGGGTCTTTTCCGTAATGTACCATCTTCATTCCACATCGAACCATAGGGACTTTGACGGGACATTATATTCAGGTTAGCCGGGAACACACTTTGGTCCCTGATAGCAAACTGGGTATTGGTTCCAATGCTCAGCCAGTCGGTAACCTTCAGATCGAGATTTAATCTTGTTCGAACTGTAGAAAAACCATCGCCTTTAATGAGACCCTCATTATTAAGATACCCGGTATAAAAATAATATTTAAATCCTTTAGATCCGCCCCCAACACCCAGGGAATAATCCTGGCGGAACGCAGGGGCTATTACGAGGTCGTAGAAATCCGTGGTTTTTCCTGCTTTATAATTCTCTATTTCTATAGGGAATAATCCAATACGGCTTATCCATTCGTCCTCATCATTAGGTGCAGGATTAGCGCTAAAATTCCGCCATTGATCGATCGTTATGCCATCGGGCAGTTCATCGGGCCGGAAATAAAACCCATAAGGAACACCATTCCCTGACGTTTGTGTAAAATAATCTCTATGCATATCCAGGTACGCCTTGGGGCCAAACGGCTTCAGATCATGCGTGGTTGTAGTTACTCCTACCTGGGAGGTAAAATCAATGGTGGGCTTGCCTGTTCTGCCTTTCTTTGTAGAGATAATAATAACACCGGAAGCTGCCGTAGAACCAAAAACAGCTGCAGAACTTGCATCTTTCAGAATATCTATGGTTTCAACATCATTGGGATTGATGTCAGAGATGCTGCCATTATAAATTGCCCCGTCCAGCACAATTAACGGGCTTGTTCCTGCCGCCAATGACTTAACTCCCCTGATCTGGATTGAACCCCCACCGGAAGCAGAAGCTCCCTGGTTAGAGTAAACTCCGGCCGTAGTTCCTGAAAGCATGTCCGTAATCTGGGTCATGCTTTGATTTTGAAAAGTCTTGGCATCCACCCGCGAAACCGAGCCGGTAAGATCACTCTTCTTTGCCGTGCCATACCCGATTACCACTACATCGCTCAGATCAGAAACCGCTTCCTGCATTACGATATTAAACACAGTCTGACTTCCTGCTTTCACTGTTTGTGTTGCATATCCTACAAAAGAAAAAACCAATTCCACCTTGTTGGCTGAGGGCACAGATAACTGGAACTGCCCATAGGCATTGGTAGTGGTACCCGTTTGAGTTCCTTTAACCATTACACTTACACCTTCCAGCGGTTCTTCCTTTGTATTGGTCACACGGCCGCTTATGAGCGCTGTTTGCTCTTCCTCCGTCTCATTGTCTTTTAATTGCTCTGGCTCTGGCTTAACAGGTGCTTTGATTACAAAAATGGTTTTACCACGAATAGTATAAGTAAGCCCGTTAGGTGTTAATGCCTTATCCAGCACCTCTGCAAGAGGGATATCATTAACAGAGAGTGATACGGGCCTGGCGCCGGTCAACTGATCTTTTTCGCTGAATACAACATAACCGGTCTGCTTTTTAATAACCGAAAACACTTGCTTTAAGCTGAGATCTTTTCCTGAAAGCGTAACGGTTTGGGCGGCAGGCCGGGCAGAAACGGTAAGCAAAGCCACGAAGAGGAAAATAGAAAGCAGTCTCATAATTTTCAGTGTTTGAGTGGGCAGCCTGAACGAACCTGCTACAGCGTGGAAAGCAGGATGGTCAGGAGATACAGCCTGGAATGAAAGCACGGAATGAAAGAGCAGGCCATCAATAGACTTTTTTTGCATAATTTTGGTTCAGTTTGGTTTGAAAAAATGGTAACAGCCTTTGGATCAGCCAACACATGGCCGGGAGTGTTTGCAGCGCTCCCGGTTTGTTTTTTAACGGCCAACCCGGTTTATAAAAAATCTTTGTTTACAAACAATATCACTTTAGGGCAGCAAGGTTAGTGTTCTGCCCTCAAGCCTGTAATGCACACCAAACTCCTCAAGTCCCTCCAATAATTGATTAAGCGTAACGCTTTTCGTAAGCTCCCCCACAAATTCCTTATTTTGAACGCCTTTTTCATACACAACATGGATATCGTACCACCGCTCAATCTGTCGCATGGTTTCATACAAACTTGCTCCGTCGAAATTGAACAACCCGTTCTTCCAGGCCATTACTTTTTCAATATCTGCATCCACCACAGCTATTTCCGGTTGAGTATTCTGATCTATCTGCATCGCGTTGACGATCCTGGCCTGCTGACCGGGCTTGAGGATTACAGACCCGCCTGCCGTGCCGGGAGGAGATTGTGGTTGCCTGTGATAAGACACGGCAACGGCGCCTTCCAGCAACGTTACCCTAATATCGCTTTCATCGTCATATGCATTCACATTAAAATGGGTTCCTAATACCTGCACCTGTACATTGTGTTTGGTAACATAGAACGGGTGCGATTTATCGTGCGCCACTTCCAGATAGGCTTCACCGTTAATGCTTATTTTTCTATCGGGGCCAGAAAATGCAACCGGGTAGGTAACAGATGATCCGGCATTGAGCCATACCCGGGAACCATCGGAGAGTGTTATATCAATGACCGTCGATCCTCTGGGATTGGTAAGCGTATTATATATTACCTCCTCCGTACTGCCAGTGTAGATGAGCTTGCCGTCCGGCGTTTTGGTAAGTGCAACAGCATGCTGTGATAGAGTCGTCAGGCTGTCAATAGCAACCACGCGTCCGTCAGCCAGGGTGATCATGGCTTTTGTAGCCTGGGGGGCCTGCACGTCTTTAGCAATAGGGGAGTGAACGACCAGTGGAGGCTGTTCCTCTGTTTGCAGTAAAAAATAAACGCCGGTAGCCAATCCCAACATAATGATAACTGCCGCTGCCATTCGTTGATAAACAGTCCATCGTCTTTTGGAACCTGCCAGGGATATCACAGGAGCTGCGTTTTCTTTCATAGCGGTCAGTTTTGCCTGTAGCTCCCGGTACATCTGCTCTTTGCTATAGTCTCCGTTAACAGCCCATTGAGGGTCGGAGTAAGCATTTTGCAGAAAATCGTCTAAGTCTGCCGCACCTTCATCACGACCAACCAGTTGTTGTAATTCACGGAGTCCTTCCGGGGTGATCTGATCACGGAAATACAGGTCAAGGAGTTGTTTTAATCTTGAATTTGTCATGGTATGATCAATAAAGACGAAAAATCAGGAGGGGGTAATACAGGCAAAGAATCAAAAACAGAAAAATTTACCGGCAGAAGAATACCAGGAATACCATCATCAGTTTAATTTCATCAGACTGACTGGCCAAATAATACCTGATCTGCCGCAATGCCCTTACCGTATATGTTTTGGAAGAAACAACAGAAATGCCCAGCCTGTGGGCGATCTGCTCATGGGTGAGTCCTTCATACCGGCTGAGGCGAAACACATCCTTCACCTTACCGGGCAGCGTTTCCACGGCTTGGCGCAGGGCTGTTTCCAGTTCCTTCAGCTCCATTTTCTCCTGTGGGCCGGCCGCGTCGCCCTGAAAATAGCTGATCAGGAAATCAATATTGGAAGGATCAAACACTTTTTTGCGCAGGTGATCCATTACGAGGTTACGGGAAAGAATATAAATATAAGACTGCGGATTTTGGACGCCTTTCAATTTTTCCCTGTTTTCCCATAAGCGCATAAAAATATCCTGCGCCAGGTCTTTAGCCTGCTCGGGCGATTTGGTAAGCCGAAGGGTTGTTCCATACACCTGTGACCAGCAGGTATCAAAAATTTCTTTGAAGGCATTAGGGTCTCCGTCAGCCATACGGCTGAATACATTTAAAATATGGTATGAAGTACCGGTAGGCATTATACGTTAGACGGCATAAAACTACAAAAACTAAAATTCAGGTAACGGTGTATTTTATAATGACTGTTCATGAATGGGATTTGCTGCTTGGGTATTGGATATCACCTGTTTTCATATTTTTAATCAGGATAGAAAGCGTTTGCAATGCTTGCTTCGTGTGGGCGGCGGAGACATCGCCCACGGCAGCCCACCCCTGCTGGTGTCCTCACCAACTGACGACGATTATATATACCCCTGTTTTTTGTTTTGTCTTTTGGTTACTTTTTGTGGAAAAAGTAACCAAAAGCCACCCGAAAACGATTACAGCCCGTTTTCGCCCCGATGGCTATCGGGGCTGATCTATCTTTTGTGCTACTGTAACTTCAACTATATAGCCCTAAAGTGTTATATTAAAAAATAAAACAGCCGACTTATCATCGTTGATGATAAGCGAACCATAGCAGCGTTCACAGTAGCAATACAGATGATCGAAGCTTCCGATCGTTCGGAACGGTAAACGGCCGTACATCGTTTACCGGCG
>CAZREP010000213.1:0-4945 GCA_964599035.1 uncultured Terrimonas sp.
TGCCGGTACAATTTGACCTTACCAATTACGTTTTAAAAACCAAACTCGAAAAAACATTCAAACAGTGATCTTCAAAAAAGATAACCTGGTCTTTGGACTGACCCTGGGATTTATTGTCCCGCTCCTAAGTCTTATCGTTTATTATTTTGTTAAGTTCTATCCCCTGTACAGCATGGGCGAGATGTTTGCCGCGTTCCATGGCAACAGCCGGTTGGTTACCGCCATCACCATTCCCTGTCTTTTTTTGAATATCCTCGTCTTTACATTGTACATCAATTCCCGGCGCGACCGTACGGCAAAGGGTATTTTTGCAGTGACCCTGCTGTATGCCGTTGCAGCTTTGCTGTTTAAATTTGTGGGATAAATGAAATGATATACGGGAAACGAAAAAGGGGAGATGAGAGAAGACAAACGATAAACGGGGAACCAATACATGAAGTATTACATTATAGCCGGGGAGGCATCGGGCGATCTGCATGGCTCCAACCTTATTAAAGAGCTGAAAAAGCTGGATACCGGGGCGGATATCCGCTGCTGGGGCGGCGACCTGATGCAGGCTGCCGGCGCACGGCTTGTAAAGCATTACCGCGACCTGGCTTTCATGGGTTTTATTGAAGTGGTAAGGAACCTGCGCACCATCTTACGTAATCTGTCTTTCTGTAAGAAAGATATCCTGGAGTTTGCACCAGACGCCATCATCCTTATTGACTATCCCGGCTTTAACCTGCGCATTGCCCAATGGGCAAAAGCCAGCGGGCTTAAGGTTATCTATTATATTTCTCCCCAGGTATGGGCATGGAAGGAAAACAGGGTGCATACCATAAAAAAATGCGTGGATAAGATGCTGGTGATCCTTCCCTTTGAAAAAGAGTTTTACCAAAAATGGAACTATGAAGTAGAATACGTGGGGCATCCCTTAGTGGAAGTGGTAGATGAATGGCAACAGCAACACACAGGCACGGTAAAAACGAATATCATCGCCCTGCTGCCGGGCAGCCGCAAGCAGGAAATACTGAAAAAGCTGCCCATCATGCTGGAAGTGAGCCGGTATTTTACTGACCACGAATTTGTAGTGGCCATGGCGCCGGGGCTGGAGAAGGAATTTTACCAAAATATGCTCAGCGGTTACAGCAATGTAAAAGCCGTATCCGGAAAAACATACGATCTTTTAATGCAGGCAAAGGCAGCGCTGGTCACGTCCGGAACGGCTACATTAGAGACTGCACTGTTTGGCGTGCCTGAAGTGGTTTGTTACAAGGGCAGTGCTGTTTCTTACGAGATCGCCAAACGGGTGATCAAAATAAAATACATTTCATTGGTGAACCTTATCATGGATAAGCCCGTGGTGAAAGAGCTGATACAGCACGACCTTACTGTACACAATGTAAAAACGGAGCTGCAGGAGCTACTCACCAACGACAAACGGGTAGCCCAACTGAAAGAGGATTACAACACCTTGCGATCATTGCTAAGCAAGGGGGGACATGCCTCTACCAATGCGGCAAAAGCCATCAGCAGCTTTTTGCATAACGGATGATCATTACAATAACAGCGAAGAGGAAAAGTAAAATGGAAATGCGGTTGATGCCGTGCATGTACTTTATCCATGAGCTACGCTCCTCATCCGGATCTTTCTTTTTAAGAAAGAGGTATTCTGCGATCTGACGCCATACGCCCATAATGTTCCGTTTAACTTACAGCCTGCAAAACTAACACCTAAAAGGGAAAGAACCCGGTAGAATACGAAGCATCAAAAGCCAAATCACAAAAAGCAAATAAATTTTAAATATCAGATCCGAAAGAACGCTGTAGGCGGTCGGCAATCAGCTATGGGCTGTGGGCTATAAGCATCTCGTTGCTAACACTCATATCTATACCCTATACCTCATGCCCTACGCCTCGCCCCCTGATACCTGAGACCTGTGACCTGCCATCCCTCCCCTTTTATTCCGTATTTTTGCAGGTTATGAAATACCAGGTGGGCGATACGGTTTTACTGATCCATTCCAATGAGGAAGGGCAGATCATTGATATCATCAACGACAAAATGGTAATGGTGAACGTGAAAGGGATTAAGTTCCCTGCCTATCTCGACCAGATCGATTTTCCCTATTTTAAAAGATTTTCTGAAAAGAAAGCAGGTGTTAGAAAACCAAAGCAATATGTTGACGATATAAAGAAGGAAAAAAGCAATGCAAAATATAAAGTGGGTGAAGGCGTATGGCTTGCCCTGTTGCCCGTATTTGACAAAGATGTATTTGACGATGATATCGTGGAAAAATTCAGGCTATACCTCGTTAACCAAACGGAAAGCTGTTTTGCTTTTACGTATGAGCTGTCGCTTGACGGCGAAGCGGAGTTTGAATTAAAAAATGAAGTGCTGCCGCTGAGCGATTTTTACCTGCATGATGTACCCTTTGAGAACCTGAATGATGCACCTAAATTCTGGTTTGAATTTTCATTAACAAAGCCCGATAAAACAAAGGCTGAATATTATGAAACCTTTTTAAAGCTGCGGGCGAAACAGGTTTTCCAGAAAATTGAAGAAATGAAGCTGAAACAGGAAGCCAGCTTTTCCTACCTTCTGTTTGAACAATACCCCGATCGCATCCCGGAAGAAAAACCAGACCTGGCTAAACTATCGGCTGCCGGGTATAAAATATACGAATCTGCTAAAACGAAAGCAGGCGCTCCTCCACGCACAGTAGTTGATCTGCATATTGAAAAGCTCACCGATCACTGGCAAAAAATGGGCAATGCCGAAAAGTTAGACCTGCAGCTGAAGACCTTTGAAAAGTATTACGACCTGGCCCTACAACATCACCAGTCTATGCTGATCGTGGTGCATGGGATGGGCACCGGTAAGCTGCGCGATGAGATCCATGCCCTGCTGCGTCATAAAAAAGAGGTAAAATCTTTTGTTAACCAGTTCCATCCTTCTTTCGGCTATGGAGCAACGGAGATCTATTTTTAAACCTACCTGAGTGGAAAGCTTTGTTTCACGCCACGAGCGCAAAGATGCAGCGACCGAAAAGAAGAAGAATACGTTGCGTACGTTGCTTCGCTGCGCACGCCGCGAGAAATGAGAGATAGCATTTTCTGCGATCATCTGCGAAACAATTCATCCGACAAATCAAGGCTGACACGGCACTATAATGAACACACCTCACGGGGCAAATGGCGTGCCTGTTATTGTAAACCGGCAATAAGGCTTACAGGCGCTTCCTTCATCAAAGCCCTGAGATGAGTTTGCACGGCCGGTACAAACCCGGGCAGCGCGGAAAGATCGGCACCCCACAAGTCGGTGTCGCCCAATATCTGCTGCACCAGCTCATCCGCTTCGTATTTTTTCCATTGATCAAAAAAGTACTCCGCCTTATCATCGTTGATCGGATAGGATTTTCCCTTCCACTGCCCCTGGTAAACCTTACCTTCCTTTTGTACCGCTTTCATGAACAGCAAATAAGCAGCAAAGCCGAGTGCAATATGCTGCGGGACAGCATTACGATCGGCAACATATTTTTTCAGCACCGGCACCACCCGCATCTTCACTTTGGAAGTGTATTGCATAGTGATGCTGATCCATTGGTGTTTGATAAAAGGATTGCGAAACCTGTCTAATACCTGTAATCCGAACCGCTCTGCTCCCTCCGCATCCACCTGAGCAGGGATAGCGGGGGCGATCTCGCTGAGCATAAGATCGTGCACAAACTGTCCGAATGCCTGATCTTCCATCGCATCTTTAACAGTATCAAAACCGGATAAAAATGCCAGTCCGCAGCTTAGGGTATGCGTCCCGTTCAGCAAACGGAGCTTGAGCTCACGATACATTTCTATATCCGGCGCAATAATCACCCCGCTGTCGGCAGGTGCAAAAGACAATATCTTTTTCACCTTGTCGTCTCCTTCAATAGCCCAAAGGCGATACACCTCCCCCATGATCAGCAATTCATCGGTATAGCCCAGATCGTTCTCTATTTTTTGTTTGGCTTCAACGGCGGGCTTTCCCGGCACAATACGATCCACCAGCGAATTACAAAAAGTATTGGCCGCTTTCAGCCACGCTGTGAAGCCGTCTTCCAGCTTATTGTAACGCGCAAGTGTTATAACAATGTCGGCCAGCCGGTCGCCATTGCCTACAATAAGCTCTGTGGGTATAATGACCATGCCGCCATCCACGCTGCCATTACAAGCCTTATACCGCTCATATAAAAAGGCCAAAAGCTTTGCAGGGAACGAAGCAGGAGGCTGCTGCCGGATATCTTCTTCCACCAGCGTGATCCCTACTTCGGTAGTGTTGGAAATAATGATCTGCAGTTGGAGATTATGTGCACACTGCAAAATTTCATCCCATTGCTGCTTAGCCGATAATACCCTGCTGATTGCTGAACAAATGATATTTTCTTCCACCTTCTGTCCCCTGTCTATACCCCGCACACATAAAGTATACAACCCATCCTGGGTACCAAAGGCATCCACCCCGCCGCTGTCTGTTGATTTTACCACTACTACCCTGCCATTGAACATACCCTGCCGGTTGGCTTTATCAATAAAATAATCCGGCAGTCCGCGCAATAATACGCCGGTACCAAATTGCAATACTTTTTCAGGAAGATCAAACACCTCCGTTCCCGGTTTTTGCACTGCGGAGGAGGTAATAACGGAAAGATTGGTTTTGCTCAGTGTCATAATATAAAAGCTCGAAGATAAAAAAATCGAAATCCGAATATACAGTTTCACGCAGCGCTCGCAACGGAGCAAAGACGCAACGAAAAATAGCTGTTGTTTTTACATTATCAAATTTTCACACTTTCAAATTTTCAAATTGACCAACGGTCTGACGCTCATTTCATCACCTACCGACCGCTTTCATTTTCACATTTCTCACATTTTCACATTTCCACATTTTCAAATTACCTCACCTGCCCATTCCCCCTCACCACCC
>CAZREP010000213.1:4955-7690 GCA_964599035.1 uncultured Terrimonas sp.
CATTATCAAATTTTCACACTTTCAAATTTTCAAATTGACCAACGGTCTGACGCTTCTTTCATCGCGTACCGACCGCCTGCATTTTCACATTCCCATTTTCAAATTTTCAAATTCCCACATTTTCAAATTACCTCACCTGCCCATTCCCTCTCACCACCCATTTCTCTGTTACCAGCTTTTCCAGTGCAAAAGGCCCGCGGGCATGTAGCTTCTGGGTAGAGATACCGATCTCTGCGCCGAGGCCAAACTCTTCCCCATCGGTGAACCGCGTGGAGGCATTATGGTAAACAGCGGCAGCATCCACTTCATGTAAGAAATGCTCCGCCTGCTTTCTGTCTTCCGTCACGATCGCCTCCGAATGTTTGGTAGAATACTTACGGATATGCGCAATCGCTTCTGTGGAATCCTTCACCACTTTAACAGCACATTTCAGATCGAGATACTCTCTCCCGAAATCTGCAGGTTGTGCTTTCCGGAGATAGGGATACCCTTTTAATATTTTATAGGCAGCAGGATCGGCAAATATCTCTACTTTATATTGCTCCAGCTCCGGCTGCAGCTTCTGTAAAAAAGCCGGGGCCACGCGCTCATCTACCAGCAGTGCATCCATGGCATTGCAAACTGAGGGGCGCGATACCTTGGCATTGACTGTAATATTAACGGCTTTATTGATATCCGCTTTCTTTTCCACATAAACATGACAAACCCCTGCACCCGTTTCAATAACCGGCACCAGGCTGTTCTGGCGCACATAACGGATAAGCCCGTCCGATCCGCGCGGTATCAGCACATCCACATATTGAGTGGCGGTAAATAATTCCTGCACGGTTTCTCTTTCCGAAGGCAGCAGGGTAACCACGGCGGGAGGCAACCCCTTCTTTTTAAGCACCTGCTGTATAATACGCACAGCGGCACGGTTGGAATGTTCTGCCTCACCGCTGCCTTTCAGTACGCAGGCATTACCACTGCGGATACATAAAGCAGCAATATCAAACGTAACATTGGGCCGTGATTCATAAATGGCGCCCACCACACCCAGGGGAACCGCTATTTTTTCGAGCAATAAGCCGTTCTTCAACTTACGTTTCTCCAAAACCTTCCCCGACGGGTTGGGCAGGCGGCTCACTTTGCGGATGCTTTGGGCGATCGCCCTGATCCGCTTTTCATCCAGCCGTAAACGATCGGTACGCGGATTGGCAGCATCCTGCTTGGCCACATCTGCACGATTTGCTTTCAGGATAACTCCCTGCTGCTTTTCCAGCTCATCGGCCAACATCAGCAATAGCTGCTTCAACTGCTTATCATTCTTCGCCCTCAAATGGGGCGCCGCTTCGTAGGCTTTCTTTATTTGTGCGATAGTATTCATTTTGTCTTATTAAAAAATAACGATATCGTCGGCATGCGCTGCTATAATGTTTTTATGCGCGATCTGTTTGCTGATCTCCGGCCCGCTGAGCTTTGTTTTGGCTACTCCCACAATCGTTTCATCTTCGTCAATCAGTTGTATCACTTCCCCCGCAACAAAACTGCCTTTTACCTTTTTGATCCCTACCGTAAGCAGGCTCTTCCGGGCATGCAGCGCTTTTGACGCACCTTTATCTATATATACGCCCCCAATGGTGACCGAACCGCTGGCCAGCCACTTCTGGCGGGCTTTGAGATTAGACGCCTGCGCGATAAAAGTGGTGCCGCTTTTACCCTGCAGCGCCGAAATTAAGGTATCCTTGCCGCTTAAACCGCAAACGACGACCCTTATTCCGAGCGAGGTGGCCAGCCTGGTAGACGTGAGCTTGGATAGCATGCCACCCAATCCCAGGCTAGACGTGGTTTTGGTTACGTAGCCCAATACGGTGCTGTCAATTTTTTGTACCATGGGAATGATATTTTTTTCATGGTCCATCAGTCCGCCTGCAGAAGTGCACAGGATCAGGGCATCCGCATCAAACCCGATGGCCATCAGCGTTGCCAGCTCGTCATTATCGGAAAACTTGAGCTCGATATCGCTTACCAGGTCATTTTCGTTCACTACCGGCAGGATACCATTCCGCCAGAATTCGGTAAAGGTTTCTTTGAGTTGCAGGAACTGTTTGCGGTTCGAAAAATGACGCCGCTCGCATAATGCCTGTGCTACCGGTATGCCATACGTGGAAAAATATTGATGATACAGCTGGATGAGCATGGGGTTGCCCACCGCCGCCGCCGCCTTTCTTTCCGTTAAAGTACCCTTGTATTTTTTAAAAAAAGACCTACCGCTGCCCACCGCGCCGCTGGATACCAGCACTATGTCGTATTCCCTGCCGAGCGTTGCCACCTGGGTTGCTATTTTTTTTATAACAGACTGGTCTATCCTGCCTTCCTTATCTGTAATAACAGCCGTTCCCAATTTAATAACCAGCACTTTTTTTTGCATGAGCAAAGCTTCTGTTGTAAAAAGAGCACAAAAATAAGCATAAAGAAGATGGGAAATAGCGCTGAGGGATTCCATGGGTGCATTTCAAATTGTCTCCAGGTGGTGGGGACACCAACCGGGGTGGTCTGGACATACTACGATATACCCCTGCTTTTTCATATGCCACGAATTCCAGCATCCCTCGTTGGCGGGATGATTTTCGGATACAATAGAGAATAGCCATTAACTACAAAACAGCTATTTTCTTCTTGGTTACTTTTTGTGGAAAAAGTAACCAAGAGCCACCCGAAATCCCTGTCCCGTCCGTCAGGCGGGGGATTTCGGG
>CAZREP010000214.1:0-7684 GCA_964599035.1 uncultured Terrimonas sp.
TGTGTTAGAGGTGTTTTATATCAGCATGGTACGGCTCAAAGAATTGATCCTCCAATATTGCTGCTATGACATCCGACATGACAGAACCAATATGACAGACTTATTATTTTAACAAAAATTAGCTTGACGCATATGCGAATGTTCGGGACTAAATCCGAAGAAGGGATGAGGTAATATGGATAATGTACTCTCCTTTGCGCCGCTGCTCCGTGGCGAACGCTGCGTGAAACAATGGCAATGGGCCATGACAAATTTATGAGACCTGGCACCTCAAACCATAAACCATAAACCATAAACTCCCAAACTCCGAAGGGCTATTGTGGGTAGCCAGCTTATCGTTTATAAAATTGCTTTCACCACATTCTCTATGATCTTGGGTTTACCCAGGGTGTAATAATGCAACACCGGCACTCCTGCTTTTTTGAGATCAAGTGATTGCTGCTTCAGCCATTCGGTTCCCACTATCTCCACGTCGGCATCTGTTTTGCATCTCAGTATCTCGGTGCTCAGCTCGGCGGGGATATCCACATGAAAAGTACGGGGAAGCAGGTTGAGCTGTTTAACGGAGGAGACAGGCTTTAAGCCGGGGATGATAGGAACATCAATGCCGTTATCCCGGCAGTTCTTAACGAAGTCAAAATATTTCCTGTTATCAAAGAACATTTGTGTTACGATATACTCGGCGCCCGCGTCTACCTTGGCTTTCAGGTACAGCATATCGGTAGCGGCATTGGGCGACTCAAAATGCTTCTCGGGATAGCCCGCCACACCAATGCAAAAATTGGTACGAAAGCCGTTACGGATACTTTCTTCCAGGTAAGTGCCGTTGTTGAGGTTCACTGTTTGCTTCAGCAGGTCGATGGCATAGCGGTGGCCCTCCGGTTCCGGCTCAAAAAAGGTTTCGTTCTTTGCCGCGTCGCCGCGTAGCACCAGTACGTTATCTATGCCAAGGAAATAGAGGTCGATCAGTGCATCTTCTGTTTCCCGAATGGTGAAGCCTCCGCAAATAAGGTGCGGAACGGCATCCACCTTATAATGGTTCATAATGGCCGCGCAAATCCCTACTGTTCCCGGCCGCTTCCGTATCTCCACTTTTTCGAAGCTGCTATCAGCCTTTTTCTTAAAGATATGCTCTGCCCGGTGATAGGTTACATTAATAAAGGATGGTTTGAACTCCATTAACGGATCCAGATGCTCGTAAATAGAGTTAATGGTTTTACCCTTTAAAGGGGGCAATATTTCAAAAGATATCAGGGTGCCTTTGGCCTGGCGCAGATGCTCTGTAACTTTCATTTGCGTATATCATATTTTCTTGTGGTCGAAATAATCTGCAAACATAGCTCAAAGGAGGCATTCAGAGAACAGCAGGAAGAAATTGGTAAGCAGGCGAAAAGTACGCCGGTCAAAGGCTTTCCCCTTCGGCTGCCTGTTGAAGAAACCATTATAAAGGTGATCAATTAGCCGCTATCCTGTATTTTTGCCGCAAATGTACGCAGCTTGAGCATAACCATACATACCAGTAATTTGGTCAAACAATACGGCAGCCGTACCGTGGTGAACCAGGTATCCATAGAGGTAAAGCAGGGAGAGATCGTTGGCCTGCTGGGGCCTAATGGTGCCGGGAAGACCACCACCTTTTACATGGTGGTAGGGTTGATAAAGCCCGATGAAGGAGAGGTTTTTTTGGAGGACAGGAATATTACCAGGCTGCCGATGTATAAAAGAGCACAGATGGGCATTGGCTATTTGCCCCAGGAAGCTTCGGTGTTTCGCAAGCTGAGCGTAGAAGATAATATCGCTGCCGTGCTGGAAATAACAAAGCTGAGCAAAGCCGAGCAAAAAAAGAAGCTGGAAGACCTGCTGGATGAGTTTCACCTGCATCATGTGCGGAAAAACAATGGCGATTCCCTGAGCGGGGGCGAAAGGCGCAGAACAGAAATTGCCCGTGCGCTTGCCGTTGACCCCAAATTCATTTTACTGGATGAGCCCTTTGCCGGCGTGGATCCTATAGCCGTGGAAGATATACAGGCGGTGGTGGCCCGGCTGAAATATAAGAATATCGGCATATTGATCACAGACCATAATGTAAACGAAACGCTTTCTATTTGCGACCGGGCTTATTTGCTGATTGACGGGAAGATATTTAAACACGGCACTGCCGAAGAGCTTGCCGAAGACGATCAGGTGCGGCGGCTTTACCTTGGAAGGAATTTTGAATTGAAACGCAAAGACTATTTGCACGAAGAAGCGGTAAAAGCGATGGGAGAGCTTCCTGGAGAGTATAAATGATCAAGGCGGTTTATTTTGCGCAGTGTTTCATCCTTTCTTCAAGCTGTTTTTTATCATAAACATTTTTCTCGCTGTCAGCAAGAATCTCTTTCTCATTTATGGTAAATGCTTTATTTTGCTGAAATCCGATGGGCATATTAAGCACTACCATATCGCAACTGGCCCGTATGCGCCTTTGGCGTATTGAAGCATGGGTACAGCATCCCATTGCTTCCCAGCGGGAAGTATTACAGGATCTGGTTACATCGGCACAGTATACAGAATTCGGCCGTAGATACGGATTTTCTTCCCTGTTTTCCACACGCGATTTTAAAAAGGCAGTGCCCGTACATGAGTACGAAGACCTGAAGCCTTATATACAACGGATGATGGAAGGAGAAGAAAATATTTTGTGGAACACACCTGTCCGCTGGTTTGCCAAAAGCAGCGGCACTACCAGCGATAAAAGCAAATTCATCCCCGTAAGCGAGGAAAGCCTGCAGGACTGCCATTATAAAGGCGCCAAAGACACCCTTACCATGTACTATAATTTTAACCCGGATTCAGATTTATTAACGGGTAAAGGTCTTGTGATCGGGGGCAGTCATACCATTAACCAGGTGAATGAAGAAGTGCATTATGGCGACCTGAGCGCTGTGCTGCTGCAAAATTCTCCCGTGTGGGGGCAGTGGATCCGCACCCCGGAGCTGGCCATTGCCCTGATGGACGAATGGGAGAGCAAGATCGAAAAGCTGGCTAAAACCACTATTGTTGAGAATGTTACTTCTATTTCAGGAGTTCCCACCTGGACACTGGTGCTTTTTAAAAGGATACTGGAAATAACCGGAAAAAGTTGTATCGCTGAAGTGTGGCCCTCTCTGGAGCTTTACATTCACGGGGGTGTTTCATTTACTCCTTACCGGGAGCAGTTCAGGAAGATAATAGGGAAGGATATTTATTACATCGACAGCTATAATGCCAGTGAAGGCTTTTTTGCGGCCCAGGACAAGCCCGGAGAAGAAGGCATGCTGCTGTTTCTTGATCATGGAGTGTTTATGGAATTTATGCCCGTTGAAGAATACGGAAAAAAGGACCCGCAAACCATCGGGCTGAGGGATGTGGAGACGGGGAAAAATTATGCCCCGGTGATCAGCACCAACGGGGGATTGTGGAGGTATTTGCTGGGGGATACCATACAGTTCACTACCCTGTATCCCTTCCGTATCAAAATAACCGGCAGGCTGAAGCACTATATCAATGCTTTCGGTGAAGAGGTGATCGTAGACAATACAGATAAAGCCATTTCCATGGCATGTGAGAAAACGGGAGCTATTGTAAATGATTACACAGCCGCGCCAGTTTATTTCAGTGATAACGGTAACGGTGCGCATGAATGGCTGGTGGAGTTTGAAAGAGAGCCCCGCAGCCTGGAGCAATTTACCACCGAACTGGATAAGGCGCTGCAAAGTATCAACAGCGATTATGAGGCAAAGCGCTATAAGAACATTGCCCTTCACGAGCCTGTACTCCATATGATGCCCAGGGGATTGTTTAACGACTGGCTGAAGAGTAAAGGCAAATTAGGCGGGCAACATAAGGTGCCGAGATTAAGCAACGAACGCATGCTCATTGAGGAGATCCTGCAGTTTGGAGCATAATGTGCCTAAAGGACCCTGCAGACTTAATATTCTTTCTGTTATCTTGCAGCAATAATTCAACGATATTCATGAAATTACTCAACAACAAAGTGGCTATTGTAACCGGTGCTGCCCGTGGCATCGGGGAGGCCATTGCTCTTAAATTTGCAGCACATGGTGCACACATTGCCTTTACTTATGTTAGCAACAGCAGCAGCGATAAGGCTGCCGCGTTGCAGGAGAAGCTGCAGGCGGTGGGCGTTAAAGCAAAAGCGTATCAGAGTAACGCGGGCGATTTTGCGCAGAGTGAAGCCCTTGTAAACGATGTGCTTGAAACCTTCGGTGCTGTTGATATTTGTGTTAATAACGCCGGTATTTCAAAAGACAATCTCCTGCTCCGTATGTCTCCCGATCAGTGGGAAGAAGTGATCTCCACGAATCTCAGGAGCGTATTTAATATGACCAAGCAGGTCATTCGCCCCATGATGAAGGCAAAAAGTGGCAGCATTATCAATATGAGCTCCATTATTGGTATCACGGGCAATGCGGGACAGAGCAGCTACGCCGCCAGCAAAGCAGGCATCATTGGATTTACCAAAAGCATTGCCAAAGAAATGGGCAGCCGTAACATCCGCTGCAATGCCATTGCCCCCGGCTTTATTGAAACCGATATGACCGGCTATCTCAAAGAGGGAGAGGCTGCAGATAAATACAAAAGCAGTATTCCCATGGGCCGCTTTGGAACGGGAGGAGATATTGCAGACGTTGCACTATTCCTCGCAAGCGACTGGAGCAGTTATATAACGGGCCAGGTGATCAGTGTTTGTGGCGGGTTGAATACATAGCAGACCATTTCTCTTTCTTTTATCTCATATGCAACTCCTGCTGTGGCGGGTGCGTCTGTTCAGGATATAAAACAGCTTGCATATGAACTTTTTTCTACTACAGGCCGATGATCTTATAAGCAAAGGGAGCCATATTGCCACTAAGTTTCTTGACCTGGCCATTGCGTACACTCCTAAGATCCTGGGCGCCATATTATTTTTCCTTGTTGGCAACTGGATCATTGGCCGGTTGGGCATCCTGCTTCGAAAAACACTCGTAGCGCGTAAGTTCGAGTTGTCTTTACAATCCTTTCTGGTTTCGTTTTTTAAGATTACCTGCCAGGTGCTGCTGGTTATTACCATCTTTGGTATACTGGGTGTAAACACTTCGTCATTCGCCGCGCTGATCGTGGGAGCCGGTATTGCCATTGGCTCAGCGCTGAATGGTACATTGGGCAATTTTGCAGGCGGCGTAATGATGCTGATCTTTAAACCGTTTAAAATTGGGGATATCATAGAGGCACAGGGTGCGACAGGCACCGTTACAGAGCAGGGGGTCTTTAATACTACGCTGCTTACTCCCGATAACAAAACGGTTATCCTTCCCAACGGACCGCTCTCCACAGGTGTAATAACCAATTTCAATACCCATGGTAATCTGCGTGTAGATCTGAGCATGGCAGTGGCGTTGGATGTGCCTGTTGAAAAAGCGCGGGCTGTAGCCATTGAAACCATGCTGCTTCATCCCAAAGTGTTAAAAGAGCCCCGGCCCGAAGTAAGCGTACTAAAAATAGGAGATGGCATGACCACCCTGGCCATCCGGCCGTATACCACCCAGGCTGATTACTGGGATGTATATTTTGGTGTACAGGAATCTGTTAAGACAGCTTTTGATGCGAATGGCATTGCAGCGCCTATCCCTCACAGGCTAATTATACAAAAAGCATAAATGTTTATACCTGGCATCGCCCGTAGCCCTGCCGGGAGCAGGGCTTATTTTTTTACAATGGGTGGTGGCTTATCTTTGCGGTAGTTATTAAAACAGGTATGATGAATAATAAATGTATAGTGCTGTTTGCAGCGGCTGTCCTGGTTAGTGTGTCCTCCTTTAAAACCGTTCCTGTAGATATTCCCTCCGGCTTGCCGGGTGCAGGTTTTATCCCTTCGTCAGATACAGTGCACTATCCCGAAGAAAAGCATTTTAAAAATGTACAGCAGCTTACTTTTGGTGGCGACAATGCGGAAGCCTACTGGAGCTATGATGGTAAATACCTCATCTTTCAACGCACCAATCCGAAAGAAGGGCTGAACTGCGACCAGATATTTATAGGTAAGGTACCACAGCATCCGGGAGAAAAATTTGAATATAAGCGGGTGAGCACAGGTAAGGGAAGAACCACCTGCGCCTTTTTCACTAAAGATGGCAAACATATCATTTACGCATCTACTCACCTGGCTGCCGATAGCTGTCCGCCCGTACCCGACCGAAAAAAATATGGCAACAGGTATATCTGGCCTTTATACGACAGCTATGATATTTTTATGGCCGATCTCGATGGAAATATCGTAAGGCAGCTTACCCACGCAAAGGGCTATGATGCCGAAGCCACGCTTTCACCCGACGGTAAAAGAATGATCTATACCAGTGATAAGGACGGCGATCTTGAATTGTATATTATGGATTTAGCATCGGGAAAAGAAAAAAGAATTACGCATACTTTAGGTTATGACGGAGGCGCCTGGTTCAGTCCCGACGGCAAAAAGATCATCTGGCGTGCCTCCCGCCCGAAAACCGGGGCAGAAGTGAAAGAATATAAAGAGCTGCTTGCCGAAGGACTGGTGGTACCTACCAATATGGAGATATGGGTAGCCGATGCGGATGGCGGCAATGCACACCAGGTAACGTCTTTTGGCCAGGCCAACTGGGCTCCCACTTTTATGCCCGACAGCAAACGGATCATCTTTGCCTCCAACCACGAATACAAAAGGGGCTTCCCTTTTAACCTCTATACAATCAACGGAGATGGCAGCAATCTGCAGAAGATAAGCCGCGATAAGGGATTTGATGCTTTTCCCATGTTTTCTCCCGACGGTAAGAAAGTCGCATTCAGCAGCAATCGTAACAATGGGGGCACCAGGGATACCAATGTTTTTATAGCGGACTGGGTGGAGTAGCCGCCCGGGTATGAGTGGCAACGTTACGAATATCCGTTATTATTAACCGCGAAGAACGCAAAGGATGCACAAAGTTCCGCGAAGAAAGATTTCGTATGTATAGAGAATATACTTGAAAGATCCAAAGTTTTGTATGCTTTGTGCATTCTTCGGGGGCTTTGTGGTTATACCTTGCTTTTAAACCTGTGTCTATTGCTACAGCTTAGGGAATATTCACTTTTTCACCGAGGAATTTGGGCTTTGCACCAAACAAATAATCGAGAAACAGTTTTACACGCGCTAATTTTTCACGGGTCTGCACTTTAAGTCCGCTACGTGTATCTACATCTTTTGCATTAAAGCCTATAGCGGTAATGCCTTCCCGCGAAGCAATATAAATCGCCCTTTCATTTTGAAACGGCTGGGAGATTACAGTCACGGAATCCTGACCAAAAATAGCCTTCAGCCGAACCATGGAATCAAAAGTCCGAAATCCGGCATAATCGGCATAAATACAGGAGGAATCGATCCCGGCTTTCAGCAGGTCTGCCCTCATCAGGGCCGGCTCGTTATAATATATGCTGCTGTTGTCACCGCTTAGAATGATATAAGTGATCTTCCCGGCTTTCAACAAACGGATGGCCGCCTCAAGCCGGTAAGCGTAATAAGGATTTAATATTCCGGCCGCAAGGTATTTGGAGGTACCGGGCAACAGGCCTGTTTTATTGTATGGGATATCTGCAATATTGGAGTACAGCTTCCCTCTTGCTGCATTCGTAACAGCCCGGTCACAGAAAAAAA
>CAZREP010000215.1:0-7586 GCA_964599035.1 uncultured Terrimonas sp.
CATACCCGCGGTTGATATACAGTTTTTGATTGCGCCCTTCATATAAGCCTGCCCATTGCTTATATACATACTGCACGGGACTCCATTTAAAGCCGGGCACCTCCACGCCAAACTGCATGCCATGGGTATGACCGCTCAGCATGAGATCAATATCACTGTATTCAGGTCTTACCTGCGCATCCCAATGGCTGGGATCGTGGCTCATTAAAATTTTAAAAGGGTATTTTTCTGTGCCTGCATAGGCCTCATGTAATCTACCATATTTGGAAAAGCTGGCTTTGGCGCCCCAGTTTTCTATACCGAGCAGTGCGATCTGCTGACCCTGTCTTTCCAGCACCACATGCTCATTCATTAACAGGCGCCATCCCATGCCGGTCTGCAGTTGCTTCAGCCTTTCCAGGTTTTGGAGCTTTTCCTCTTTGCTTGTCCATTGTGTATAATCGCCATAATCGTGGTTTCCCAGGGTGCTGAATACCCCCAGGGGAGCTTTTAGCCTCGAAAACAGGTCAGTATACCCATCCATCTCGCTGGCACGGTCATTTACCAGGTCGCCGGTAAAAAGGATAAGATCCGCCTGCTGATCCTGGATCATTTTCACGCCATGCTCCACCGCTTTTTTATCGGTAAAGCTTCCGCAATGCACATCGGAAATATGGATCATCCTCAAACCCCTGAAAGCATCCGGGAGATTAGGGAAGCTGAGCTTAACCTTTTTTAGCTGGTAGCGGTATTTATTGGCAAATCCCAGCATCATTGCTGTCATCAGACTTCCGCCAACAGCCAGCCCCAGCCAGCTCATGAACACCGACCTGGAAATACCGGCGGCTTTAAAAGGCTCACCTTCTATATACTGGTAAAACAACTTACCTCCCCCCCATTGCAGCAACCTGCGCATATCATCTGCCACTAAAAAAATTACGGTTAGCGCTTTGGAAAGGAACAGCCCGATCATTACGGCTATCCAATAAGTGCGAAAAGCTTTAGGCCAGTTACCCAAATTAATATACGGTATAACAGCCAGCGTAATAACCACAGCAGCGCTTATTGCCCAGTATAGCCCATAAACACTGAATTTTATTTTCGGTGCTGCCGATTGCATGGTAAGCTTTACGGCCTGGAAAACATACAGGTCAATCAATAGCACTATTATTACAAATATCCATGAACCCGAAAAACGACGCATATTGTTTTAGTTAAAATCCGAAGCCCGAAATCCGAAAAGAAGCACCAAAAACCAAATCACAAAACCAAATAAATCCGAAGACGAAAGCCCGAAATTCGAAGGAGAAAACAATTTCAAATATCAAATCAAAAATCTCAAATTTCTTTCTCTCTTAAAACCGTATAAACTCATCCAACTGTTCGCCCATTACTTTTAATGTTGCAGGGTCTTCAATATCTTTTGCCCCGTTCAACAGTTTATTTACCACCGATATCGGCAGCTTATTATGATGCACAGTCATTTTAAGATAATGCAACACGCCGGTAAGATGCTCCATCCCCCGGAGATTGCCCGCCCGCCCGGTGGATACGCCGGTGAGCAAAGCCTTTTTCCCCCACCATACATTTTCAATGTCAGTATTGTCTATCATAGCCTTCAATACCCCCGGGAAGCTGCCGTTATATTCCGGCACAACAAAAATAAATTTCCGGGTGGGTATAAGCACCTCTTTTTCCAACTTTCTCAACTGGTCATTCCGGCTGTTAACGTCCAGTCCCTCAAGGGAAACAAACTGTACGGGAACTCCTTTTTCCTCAAGCAAATGCAAATACTGCTTTGCCACCCTTATGGTATTACTCCCCGGACGGTTAGTACCGGAAATAATAGTATATGTGTCTGATTGCATCTTATATATAGGACCCGTAGATGAATTGTTCCATGAATTATTATACCGAAACTGTATTTTTGTCCATACAGTACTGTGTTGTAACGGGCTTTATCCGGCAAAGATAAACCTGTTTCAATCACGAAACGGCATCACTAACCGTCATAATTAATATATCATGCAATTTACATATTACGGACATTCCTGCTTTGCCGTAAAGATCAAAGGCAAAAATATTCTTTTCGATCCTTTTATTACTCCCAATGAATTAGCAGCTGATATTGACGTAAGTAAGATAAAGGCAGATTATATCTTCCTCTCACACGGGCATGAAGATCATATCGCCGACTGCATCAGCATTGCCACCCGTACCGGGGCAACAGTAGTATGCAGCTTTGAAATTCATATATGGCTCAACAAGCAGGGCATCACCCATACCCACCCCATAAATACGGGCGGTAAATGGAATTTTGATTTTGGAGCGGTAAAATGCACGGTGGCGCAGCATTCCGGCGGATTGCCCGATGGCAGCTACGGCGGCAACCCCATGGGCTTTATTATTACCAGCGAAGAAGGTAATTTTTATTACAGCGGGGATACGGCGCTCACTTTAGATATGCAGCTGATCCCCCAATACGCCCCTTTGCGCTTTGCGGTGCTGCCAATAGGCGACAATTTTACCATGGGCATTGACGACGCTGTAAAGGCAGCGCATTTTATACAATGCAAAGAAATCATTGGCGTTCACTATGATACTTTCGGCTATATCAGGATTGACCATGCAAAAGCAAAGCAAACCTTCGCAGCACAACAGGTAAAGCTCCATTTGCCGGCAGCAGGTGAAAGCCTCGAGATTTGATGAAAAACGGCAGAAATAATAAATTACATTTGCCATTCGGCAAGCCGGTAACAGCAGCCGGTGCTTAAATTGCATAATAATATACGACACAACACATGGCAAGAATAATAGGGATAGCCAATCAGAAAGGCGGGGTAGGAAAAACCACTACGGCCATTAACCTGGCCGCAAGCCTGGCGGTGCTGGAAAAGAAAACGCTGCTGGTAGATGCCGACCCGCAGGCCAATAGCACCACAGGAGTAGGTTTCGACCTGCATAATATACAAAAGAGCCTGTACGACTGCATGGTAAATGAAACACCGGCAAAAGAAACCATCCTCAAAACCGAGATCCCCAATTTAGACATTATCCCTTCGCATATTGACCTGGTAGGTGCCGAAATTGAAATGATCAACTATCCCAACAGGGAAAATGTGCTGAAATACATTCTTGATCCCATCAGGGAGGATTACGATTTTATTGTTATAGACTGTTCTCCTTCGCTGGGACTTATTACTGTAAACGCCCTCACTGCAGCAAACAGTGTGGTAGTGCCGGTGCAGGCCGAATTTTTTGCGTTGGAAGGACTGGGAAAATTATTGAATACCATAAAGATCGTACAAAGCCGGCTTAATCCCGAGCTGGTGATCGAGGGTATTTTAATGACCATGTACGATGGGCGGCTGAGACTGTGCAACCAGGTAGTGAATGAAGTAAGGCATCATTTTGAAGAAATGGTTTTCGATACCATTATCCATCGCAATACCCGCCTGAGCGAAGCGCCCAGCGTTGGTAAGCCCGCTATTTTATATGATGCGGAAAGCAAAGGCTCCATTAATTACCTGAATCTCGCCAAGGAAGTTTTACAACGCAATAACATGACAAAAATACCGCAGGAAGAAAGAATCTTAACTCTTGACAATGAGCAGCACACCGAACAATAAAAACAAAAAAGAAGCTTTGGGCAAAGGGATACGTTCCCTGCTGCAAAGCATTGATGCCGACTTAAAAACCAGCAGCGGCGATCACCTGAAAGGCGGTGTTGTGGAAAAAGTTACCACCACCATACGCGTACCCGTTAACCAGATCGAGGCCAATCCCAAACAACCACGTCACGATTTCGATGAACAGGCATTACATGAGCTTGCACATTCCATTAAGCTGCACGATATTATTCAACCCCTCACCGTGGCCAGGATCGGCGATAAATACCGCATTATAGCGGGTGAAAGAAGGTGGCGGGCAGCAAAGATAGCGGGACTGAAAGATGTTCCGGTATACATCAGGCAGGCCAACGACCAGCAACTATTGGAGCTGGCCCTGCTGGAGAACCTGCAGCGCGAAAACCTCAATGCTATTGAGGTAGGTATCAGCTATAAGCGCATGATGGAAGAGCTCGGGTATACCCAGGAGCAGGTAGCAGAGCGCATGGGTAAGGAAAGAAGTACCGTAACCAACTATATCCGCCTGCTGAAGCTCCCACCCGACATACAGGTTGCCGTTCGCAACAATACCATCAGCATGGGACATGCGAGAGCCATCATCAATGTGGATACGGTTGATCAGCAGCTATTTATTTTTAACGAGATCAAAAAGAACGGACTTTCAGTACGGCAAACAGAAGACCTCGTCAGGAAGTTATATAAAACAGGGGCTGTTAAAAAACCTGTAAAAGCAGCTTTGCCCGCTCCTTTCAGAAAAATTGAGGATAACTTGGCCTCTCATTATGGTACCCGCGTAAAAATGCAGCACCATAAAAAAGGACATGGCGCCATTACCATTGAATATTTTTCGATCCAGGAGCTCAATGCCATCCTGGAAAAAATGAATGTCCCGGCTGTTTAATGCAATCATGGATATGCGCAGGCAATACGTGCTACTGGTGATTTTCCTGGCATTTGGCATACTAGAGGCAGATGCACAAAACGATACTGCTGCTATAAAACAAGCCCCGGACACTATTACAGCAAAGCCGGCGCTTCTTGCTGCAGACAGCCTGATGAAATCCGCTACAGACACCTCAAAAAAAAGAAGCCCCGCCAGTACTGCCGCACTACTTTCTGCCATTCTGCCCGGCGCGGGGCAGGTTTACAATAAAAAATACTGGAAACTGCCCATTGTTTACGGGGTGTTAGCCATCCCTACCTATACATTCATTGATAACCTTCAGTGGTTTAATAAGACCAGGTTCGCTTTTAACATTGCTTCCGCCAGGGATACGGCAAGATACAAGGAAGTAGACCCGAAATTATTGTACATGGTAGAGAATGGATATACAAGCAGCCTGCAGAATTACAGAAACGATTTCCGGCGCAACGTAGATTATTCCGTACTTGTATTTATGCTGATATGGGGGCTGAACGTGGTGGATGCTACTGTTGACGCCCACCTGAAAGATTTTAATATTACAAACGACCTGAGCCTTCAGGTAAAACCCGGCTATTTGCCCATTGCCAATACTGCCGGAATAGGTATTGTGCTCAATATCGGTAAAAACCATGCCGCCCGGCTTTCTCCGGGCCGTTAATTTGATTTATCTTTACCGGTTGAAAAATATATGTACGGATGAAAATAGCATTGATCGGCTACGGCAAAATGGGACAAGCCATTGAGACCATCGCGCTTCAGCGTGAGCATAGTATCGTATTGAAGGTATCCATCGATAATACAGAAGAAAACACCATTGAAACCATCAGCAAAGCGGACGTGGCCATTGAATTTACCGGTCCCGACAGCGCTTTCGATAATATCAACAAATGCTTTGAAGCAGGGGTACCGGTGGTTTCGGGGTCAACAGGCTGGACAGACCATTACGAGGAAGCCGTATGGAACTGCAAGGCCCAAAACGGCGCATTCCTGTATGCCAGTAACTTCAGCATCGGCGTAAATATCTTCTTTGAAGTAAACAAAAGGCTTGCCCAGTTGATGGCTTCACAGAAAGACTACGATGTTACCATAGAAGAAACCCATCATACTCAAAAAAAGGACGCCCCCAGCGGCACCGCCATTACACTGGCAGAGCAGATACTGGAAGTGAGCCCCTTTAAGAAGCAATGGGTGAACAGGGAAAGTAATAAGGGCTCTGACCTGCAGATCACCAGCAAAAGGATTGATCCTGCGGCGGGAACACATAGGGTATTGTACCGTTCCGACACAGATGATATTGAGATCGTGCACACTGCACATAACCGGTCGGGCTTTGCTTTGGGCGCTGTGCTGGCTGCCGAATTCTTATACGGGCAACGGGGAGTGTTTACCATGAGCGATGTGCTTGGGCTGTAATCCGGATTTTAAATTTAAATTGCCTTACCATTTAAACCCTGCACGATCATGCTTTCTAAAAAAACCCAATATGCTTTTAAAGCGCTCATGTATATGGCCCAGGTAGAGAAAGAAGGACCTATTCTTATTGCTGAAATAGCACGCAAGAAAAAGATACCGCTTAAGTTCCTCGAAAATATACTCCTGGAACTGAAGAACGGGGGGGTGTTAGACAGCAAGAAAGGTAAAGGCGGCGGCTATTTCTTTAAGGAAGCTCCATCAAAGATCCACCTGGCAAAAGTAATGCGCCTGCTGGATGGACCCATTGCCCTGCTTCCCTGTGTGAGCCTGAACTTTTATGAACGATGTAAAAACTGCGACGAAAAAAACTGCGGGTTGCGCGATACCCTCATCATGGTGAGAGATGCCACATTAAGGATCCTGGAAAAAAAGACAGTTGCCGACCTGGTGTAACATAACAAATCAATATTTCAGCTCCCCTTCCTTTGTTTGTATGATCAGCTCCTGCCGCGCCGATTGCACAACCCTGCCAATGACTTGTGACGCTATCCCGTACCGGCCTGCTGCCTGCATTATAGCCTCTGCATCCTTTTCAGGAGTATATATCTCCAGCCGGCAGCCCATATTAAATACCTGGTACATCTCGCGGGCAGGCGCATTGGAGGACTGCTGGATAAGGTCAAAAATTACAGGAGGAGTAAAAAGATTATCCTTTATGATACTCAGTCCCCCCGGCACATATTTCATACATTTGGTCTGCCCCCCACCACTGCAGTGGATTAAACCGTGTATGGCATCGAAATTTTCTTCCAGTAAAACTTTCAGCACAGGAGCATAGGTGCGTGTAGGCGACAGCAGCAACTTTCCAACTGTTGTTTCCCTGCCCTCAACGTTCATCTTATCGGTCATTTTATGCTTCCCGATATATACCACATTATCCTTCAGTGCAGGCTCAAAGGTTTCGGGATAGCTTTCGGCATAGTATTTATGCAATACATCATGCCTCGCGCTGGTAAGGCCGTTGCTGCCCAGTCCGCTATTGTACTCTTTTTCATATGCACAGGTGCCGTAGCTGGCCAGGCCTACAATTACATCGCCTGCCTGTATCTTCTCATTGGTGATCAGTTTCTTTTTGGGCCAACGCGCCGTCATGGTGCCATTGACCGTAATGGTTCTCACCACATCGCCAACATCGGCGGTCTCCCCGCCCAGGTAATGGATACGGATACCGTATTTGCCCAGCTCATCAAACAGCTCCTGCGAGCCATTGATCACCTGCTCCAGCACTTCTCCGGGTATTCTTTTTTTATTGCGGTCAATGGTAGAATTGAACACCAGGTTATCGTAAACTCCCACGCAAAGCAGATCGTCGAGGTTCATCACAATAGCATCCTGCGCTATGCCCTTCCACACTGAAATATCCCCCGTTTCCTTCCAGTATAAATCAGCCAGGATACTTTTGGTGCCGGCGCCATCGGCATGCATGATGTTCACCATATCTGCGGTTCCACCCAAAAAGTCGGGATAGATTTTACAGAATGCCTTTGGATATAAACCGGCATCCAGTTTTTGCACCGCTGCATGTACCTCTTCCTTTTGCGCCGATACGCCCCTTTCATTATATAAACTCATGATATATT
>CAZREP010000216.1:0-7538 GCA_964599035.1 uncultured Terrimonas sp.
TCGGGTTAGCCGGGTCAACAGGATCAATGAATTTGCTTTCATATACAAAATCATCTAAGTACTTCAGATAGGTGGTGATGGTTTTACCTGGAACACTATTGTCGTCTGTAACAGTGCTCCAGGCTTTATTACCCAGCGCGTCGTACACATAATCCACCTTCCCTTTAGAAGTAGTGATCTGCTTTGGCAGCTCCGCAACATTGTAGTAGGATATATCACTGATGTCTTTGTTCAGATCCCGGGTAAGGCTGCCGTTTACATTGTACTGGTAATCATCCGGATCTACATTGGCGCCGTCCCTGAAATCACCCAAAGGCATGCCTGGATCCGGGGCGTTGTCACTTACCCCCCAGCAGCCGGTTACTGTTTTGCCCGTAACTGTAGGTAAGCTCATCTACCGCCGCCGAGCTGTTCAGCAATAAGCCGGAGCGGTTCAATGCTTTAAGGTTGCCGTTCAGGTCGTAGGTGATGCCGCTTACCGTAAAGTCGACCCCGGTGTCGGTATTGAATACCGCGCTGCTGCCGCTGCCCGAGGCATACTGCCCGAAGGCTGCCCCCGTAAGCCGGTTAACGGCATCGTAGCCGAAATTATATTTTCTTTGCTGCCCGTCGCCTTCACTCAGTTAAGGGCACAAGCGAGACGCTTGCGCCTGCTTGGGGAGAAAAACAGCTTGCCCAAAGAAATTTCCGTGGAAGACAAAGCCACCCTGGAACAACTGCAGCTTATCAATGAACTGGACAAGGAAGAAAAAACCATCCTGCTGAAGCTCATAGAAACTTTTGTATCCAAAAAACGCTTTAAAGATTACCTACAAAAAAATATTGCTGCACTGTAAAAAGCAAAAGCCGCAGTGATGCGGCCTTGCTGTTATTCTACTTTTGGTGGAGTAAATTTTATTTTAGGCTCTTGTATCGGGTTCTTAAAAAACTCTTCATCAGTTAGTAACTTATACAATAAAGCTGTCAATTGTAAGTTTTCATTGCTATTATCTTTTTCGGAGCTTAATACTTTACCTATACGCCAAGTGTTTGACCTGTTAAGCAATAAGCCAAAATCCGGGCTGATAAAATAAGACACCTCACCATCGGTAACACCTTTATCCGATATAAGTTTTACCACTTTATAGTCTTTGCCGTTCACGGTGTAGAACCTATCGGTTTCAAAAGATAAAACTGAAGTGTCTCTACCGTTTGTTATTAACTTAAAACTTTTGCTTGCTGTGTCGCATAAAATAGCAAACCCTTTTTCACTGCTGCTATTATAAACATAGTCAATTATGCCATTTGCATTAACCCGCTTACTAAATTGATACCTGATAAAGTATGCACTATCCTTTATAATCGCAGAAAACAATTTTAAAGAGTCATTTTCATTAACAGCTTTTGCTTGTGCTCCATCGTTGCCTTTATTTTGACAAGAACAAAAAATAATGCAGCAGAATAAAATTACTAGTCTAAACATAAATTAGTTGAAGAAGTCATTAACTTTTTTTTGGATGTACTCTGATTCACTTTTTACTTTCCCTTGTGCTTTTTGTCGTTCATAATCAGCTTGCCACATTTGCCTGTTCTCTAAATAAAAATCCGCCCTCTCTCGATACCAATCTGAAGTAGTTGGCTTCATCCAATCTCGATGCTGATAAAAACTATTGTTCATGGCTTTGTCTGTAATTAAAGTTTGTTGATCAATTCTCACATGCTGTGTTTCATGCAAAATGGTTTCACCTCCTTCTACTTGTTGAATAGGATCACTCATATCTTCTCCCCCTCGTAAGTTGATATCAAATTTTAGATAACTGTCTTTACTTTCACCTTTCGCAACATTATCAATACCATCGTACTTTTTATCAGTTTCAAGTTTAGTGGCTGAACCATCTTTTCTATTTATTGAAAAAACATTTGTTATGCCGGAAGCTCCTGTGCCGCCAATTTTAAATTCTACTGTTGTTTTTCCATATTTGCCTCCCGGACTATACAACTTCACAAACTGTTTACCGGCTTTAGAGTTAAGCCATGTGTTATATGCTTTACTCCAATTTTTATCAGCTTTGATTTGAGCATCGACTATTGTATCCCCCAATGGATCATTAAATCTTATTGGGTTATTGCCCATTGATGCATAGGGGCTTTCACTTTCACTTGCTTTGGGGTCTATTTGATGCCATCTTCCTATTTGTGGATCAAGCATTCTGAACTGTGTAGCATACCAGTCCAACCCGCTTCCATCACTAAACTCTTTGTTCTGTAGTTCAGATCCTTTGTTGTATTTGTATTTATTTTCAGGTGCATTATTTAACGCCTTCGATGATATCCCCGCCATAGTCAGTCCGAACGGATAATAATGCGTCTCCTCCAGGATTGGCCCCCGGGTATGGGTTACTCTCAAATTATCAAAGAACACATCAATGTTTGGTGTTTCATTGCTCACATATACATAAAGATAACCATTTTTGCCTACCAACAGGTTTGTTTTGGTATGCTTCTTTAGTTCTTCATCGTCACCCACCTGCTCAAAGCCGCCGTCGTAATATTTAAACTGCTCATCAAATAGGATCCAGTTGATATAGGCTTTGGGCTTGCTGCTGTTATACGTTTGGGTGTTTAGAAAATCGGTGGCCTGCGGCGTCAGTATGCCGGAGGTTTGCAGCTCTGTGGCGATGCCTGTTCCGTGGGAAGGCATTGCCGCTCCGCTTATGCCACCGATCAGAGCCGCTACCAGGTCTGTCAGCGGGCTTACCGGCGTATTGGGTGTTGCCCCGTTCAGCTTATACCAACTGTTTACCTTTATACTGAAGGTATCCCCCGACATTACTTTTAAAGTGAGGGAGGGACCTATCTTTTGTCCGTCACCCTTTACTTTGGCTACCTTGTCATTGGGGTCTGTATCGCCCTCATCGGCAGGATAGCCCGACGGCTTGTCTGCCCTGGTTTCCGGCAGGTTAGCATAGAGGGCTTCTTCCGTTGCTGCCTGTGCCGTTTCCATAGTGGCAGGTGGATATACATCCGGCTTCTGCTCTTCGGTAAGCACCACCCTTGTATTGCCTAAGTGGTCTTTGATGAAATAGTCGTAGGTCAGCCCCGTAAGGGTGTGAGGGTGCTGCGGGTCGGTATACAATGCCCGTATCCTGCCTTCCCCGTGCAGCATGAACAGCAGATCGTCGGTATAATTCGGGTTAGCCGGGTCAACAGGATCAATGAATTTGCTTTCATATACAAAATCATCTAAGTACTTCAGATAGGTGGTGATGGTTTTACCTGGAACACTATTGTCGTCTGTAACAGTGCTCCAGGCTTTATTACCCAGCGCGTCGTACACATAATCCACCTTCCCTTTAGAAGTAGTGATCTGCTTTGGCAGCTCCGCAACATTGTAGTAGGATATATCACTGATGTCTTTGTTCAGATCCCGGGTAAGGCTGCCGTTTACATTGTACTGGTAATCATCCGGATCTACATTGGCGCCGTCCCTGAAATCACCCAAAGGCATGCCTGGATCCGGGGCGTTGTCACTTACCCCCCAGCAGCCGGTTACTGTTTTGCCCGTAACTGTAGGTAAGCTCATCTACCGCCGCCGAGCTGTTCAGCAATAAGCCGGAGCGGTTCAATGCTTTAAGGTTGCCGTTCAGGTCGTAGGTGATGCCGCTTACCGTAAAGTCGACCCCGGTGTCGGTATTGAATACCGCGCTGCTGCCGCTGCCCGAGGCATACTGCCCGAAGGCTGCCCCCGTAAGCCGGTTAACGGCATCGTAGCCGAAATTATATTTTCTTTGCTGCCCGTCGCCTTCACTCAGTTAAGGGCACAAGCGAGACGCTTGCGCCTGCTTGGGGAGAAAAACAGCTTGCCCAAAGAAATTTCCGTGGAAGACAAAGCCACCCTGGAACAACTGCAGCTTATCAATGAACTGGACAAGGAAGAAAAAACCATCCTGCTGAAGCTCATAGAAACTTTTGTATCCAAAAAACGTTTTAAAGATTATTTGCAGAAAAATATTGCTGCACTGTAAAATACAAAAGCCCGGCGTTGCCGGGCTATTATAGTTTGTATCAATAAACTCTATATACCTGACCATTTAGATTCAAGCAATATCCATTTTTTCTCATCACAAGAATATTCAAAAATTACTGTTGCACCACCTCCATTTCCAAAAGCGTAATTATTTCTCCTGTAAGTAATTGTAAAATCAACTATATCAATCGTCAATCTATTACCATTTAGTACAGGAAAAATTTTCCAAGCGTTAATTCCTTTCTTTAATTGCTTTCTATTTCGCTTTTCGAATAAGGATATGTATCTAAACTCCTTTTGCAACTTATCGGAGGATAGTATATAAGGTTGATTTTGTTCATCAATCAAATATATATTGGGTTTATATGCTGCCTTTTGCATAACGATTGCCGAGTCGATCATTGTCTTATAATCGCTACTTTGACTATAAGACGAGGAGTAAGCAAGAACTATGGAAGCTATGAGCATTATTTCTTTCATTACTTTTTCTGATTAGGCGTAACAAAATATTTTTGAGGGACTGTAGCAATAACTCCTGTATTGTTATAGATGTATACCGTTCCGTTACTTCTAGAAAATACATAGTTTACTTTGCTTCCGCTATTGCTAATATCTCCTGGATTATTAGATGGGGCGCTATTGAAATAACCTGAAGTTGTTGTTCCGCCGATAGTATTGGGAGAACTGCTTGGAGACACTGTTCCGCTAGGATGAGAATGAAAAGTTGACTGAAAGTCAAAGCTACTTATTTCAATGTGGGCATTCTTATTTTTAGTTGGATCTGAAACAGGGCCTGCCGGAGCTTCTACCACTGTACCATCTAATTTTATAACACCTCCGTATTCCCTATTATTTGCATCACTTGTTCCACCTTTACCATTGTCCTGATTGACAATGTCAACCATACTCCGCCGAGTGCTTGAAGCACCAGCTATTTCAACGCTGTTTTTATATGCGATATCATTACCCTCAAAGGCTGCCGTATTACCATCATTTTCCTTAATGAACTTTTCTGTCGCTTTCACATCATCTTTTGATATACCGGCAGAAGGAGCACCACTATCAAATTTTTTCTGGGTAGTCTTGATAACATATACTTTGCCATCATCCTTACCATCGCTCCCAATCTTTCTTCCATCTTCATTGATAAAATCTCCATACGGGGCCATTCCATCAGGGTCTATAAATCGGATGGGTTATTAAATGCATAATTATATGGCGACCATCTTCTCATTTGATCCGCTAACGGATCAATAGCATGCCATCTGCCTATCTGCGCATCATACATCCTCGCTCCGTAATCGTACCAGTCAAGCCCGCTACCATCACTAAATTCTTTATTCTGTATTTCTTTTCCGGTAATACCATATTTATTAACCGGTGCATTATTGAGCGCCTTGGAGCTTATCCCTGCCATGGTGAGTCCGAACGGATAATAATGTGTCTCCTCAAGGATCGCTCCCCTGGTATGAACCACCTGCAAATTGTCAAAGAACATCCCGCATTGCTTCGCCGCGGGACAGGCTATTCACAGAGCTCTCATTGCTCACGTAAATATACACATATCCGTTCTTCGGCGCTGTTTTATTTGTAAGATCATTGTGAGTTGTAACTACACTGTTGCTGCCCACTTTGCTGAACCCGCTGCCTGATACCTTAAATTGTTCATCAAAGAAGATATAGTTGATATAGGCTTTCGGTACTGCAGGCGCTCCTGCCGCATCGGTAGTCTGGTTGCCGAGTAAAGTAGTAATCCCACCTGTTACATCACCTATGCCATTAAGCTGTGATGCCGTCACCCCGCCATGCGCTGTTGCTGCCGAACCGCCCGTGGGACCACCCAACAAACCGGCTAAGATATCCAGCACCGGTATGGCATTGTTAGCCGGTGTACCTCCTGTGTTGTTCTCAAAATAATAGCTCCTGCCAAAAATATCTATCCTGTCGCCGGCCATTACTTTTAAAGTGATGCCCAAACCCGTCACCCCTTCCGTGGAAGTGGCTGCAAAGATTGCTGACGCCCTCGATGTATCGCTGGATTATCTGGTAGGCGCTTCTTCTTTTGTAGTGAAGGATAAAAAAATGCTCCACCGGCTGGAGCTGCTCGAGAAAATTGACAACGATGACAGGGAAACAATTTTAAAAGTAGTAGACAACTATCTTACCTCCGCTCAACTGCAATCAACTACTAAAAAACTAAAGCAAAAAGTTTAAGTGATAAAAATGCAAAAGCCCGGTACAGCGCCGGGCTTTTATATTTTAAGACTTACTTACTTTAGAAATTCTAAGCTTTCCAATGTAGCTCTGAATGTCTCAAGATTTTTTGGTTTAATATTATAGAGCAAAATAGTCGCAGCTTCCTTTTTTATAATTAATTGCTTCCTTGCTTCATTTATACCTATTCTATTAATGTTAAACTTTTCGTTAGTAGAAGATGCTGAACTCTTTATATGCTTGTTTATTTCTTCCTGAATAGGAATATAAGAAGTGTCTATTTTGTTAGGTTCACTAAACAAATCAATACTTATTAAAATAACCTGTGCATTTGCATAATAAAATCTAAACGTTTGGGAGTTCTCCATTTCGTACCATTTTATTCCTTTAGGAAGCCTTGTATAAAATGGCTTGGGGTTGTATCTCTCATTATCCATCTTTAATCCAACATTGCTCTTATATATCAACACATTGCTATCGGGGTAGAAAGTAAGATACCCTTGATTAACAGGGGTAGTTACTCTATCAATATAATGACTGCAAGAACTCGCAATAAGTACTATGCTTACCAAAAAAGAAAAACAAATATTCAAAATAGGTCGTCCCATTGTTTAATTTTTATTTATCCTTCTTACTGTATTTTTAAACTCATCCAATTTAATGGTAATTATAGAACCCCCTGAGTTGTAAAAACCAACTGTACGATTTGTTTGTATTGTTGAAGTACCTCCTATAGTACCAGAAGGTGGTGGAGTTACGGTTTGAGTATAACCCAATACCAGGTTGGGTGTTGTTTGACTTCCATCTTTGTCCGTCTTAGATGGAGTTGGTGCTCCTATAGCAGTAAAGTTACCGTCTTTATCTTTTTCATTTGGATGAGTATGAGCATCGTAAGAAGGAGTATCACCTTTTGCCTTCAGGTCAACACGAGCGGATGCTGTTTCTCGTGAACTTATTTTACCATCTTCAGAACCTTCAACGGTCTTTGATATTGCCCCATTCTCACCAACTACAAAATAGTTTTCTTTTCCATTTGCTTCAGTCTTATTGTATGCATCGTCAATTTTTGTAATCAATTCATCGGTAGGATTCTTTAAAATATGACCATTATCAATGGCCGAATTAACCTCTGCCTCCTTTTTACTGGTTGTTAGCACAAGCACCTTATCTGTTTTACCATCCTCGACATGTTTGACATTCTTACCATTAAGATTGTAATAATCAGTTAATGGCGCCATTCCATCAGGGTCTATAAATCGGATAGGGTTATTAAATGCATAATTATATGGCGACCATCTTCTCATTTGATCCGCTAACG
>CAZREP010000217.1:0-7459 GCA_964599035.1 uncultured Terrimonas sp.
TATTAAAGACGGTTACGGTAAATATGGATTGATCGGGCCAAAAACGAGACAAGGTACCGGTCTTATCTGTTACACCTATTTCGCGCACAGGGTATTGGGGTATCCCGGTATGATATTCCTGTTCAAAGATCTTTCCCTCGCGGCACACTGTAACATGCATAACGGCGCTCAGGGCGTTTACACAGCTTACCCCTACACCATGCAATCCGCCAGAAACCTTATAGGTGTTCTTATCAAATTTGCCGCCGGCATGCAGTACCGTCATTACCACCTCCAGCGCACTGCGCTTTTCCTTGCTGTGCATGCCTGTAGGAATGCCCCTGCCGTCGTCTTCAACACTTACAGAGTTGTCTTCATGAATGGTAACGGTAATATTTTTACAATACCCTGCCAGCGCTTCATCGATGGAATTATCTACCACCTCGTATACTAAATGGTGCAATCCTTTGGTGCTGATGTCGCCGATATACATAGCAGGGCGTTTGCGAACTGCTTCTAAACCTTCAAGAATTTGTATACTGTCTGCGCCGTATCCGGTGGTTATAGGAGAGGGATTGGCCAAAGCCGGGATTTCATTGCTCATAAATCGTTCTGAATCACTTTTGCTGATCAAAAAATATTCGTGCAAAGGTACTGAAATTAGGCGGTGCAGGCAATTTTAATATACTTTTTTGCCTGGTCATTCACTGCCGCAGGACTACCCTGTTTTCTCCCTGGTAAAAGCGGTTTTACAAAAATGTGGATATGCTTTCCAACCTACTTTCTGCATGTAAAGCCCTGTTTGTCATGCAGTGGTCATTCCTGGCAGGGCTGCTTTTTTAATGGTTAAACAATGTATCTTTGCAAACTTATGTTGCAGGCACCCAATATAATGGATTTGGCACAGAAGCACCCGGTAATGCTCAATGATTTGAATATCATTCAGGAAAAGGAACGTCAGACACCGGGAGCCGTTCAGTATACCATAAAGCGCTATAGCCGTATACCCCAGTGGAATGCCGAAGATATGGGTATGATGATCTATCATTATAAAAAAAATGAGCCGTCAGAAAATTACCTGGAGTTGCGCTTTTGCATAAGCGGGAACATATATTGTAAAGGAAAGGAGCAGACCTGCCTTAACTGTAAAAACGGGCTTACCAAAGCCTGTTCGGAGAAAGAAGATACCATTGACGTAATGAATTTTACTTTCCTGCCCGAACATTTGCTTCAATTTGTAAGGAATACCCGCTCTTTTGACCTGCCCAATGAGGTGCTCTGCTTTAATCACCCTTCCTCTTTTACCAAAATTCTTCCCCTGTGCAGCCGGGTGAGAGGTATTCTGGAAAGCCTGTTGAATAACACCTACACCGAGAGCTTCGAAAATATTTACATTAATGCGCAAACCCAGATGCTGTTGCTGTACAGCCTGGAGTGCATGCTTGGTGATAAAGAAGAAGAAACATTTAGCTGTAAGTTCCTCGCCAACGAGTCCGACAGGGATAAAATCCTCAAAGCCAGGGAGGTACTGCTGGAACATATTGGCGAACCCATTACCATCAGGGATCTGAGCCGCAAAGTGGCGATCAATGAATGCTATCTCAAAAAAGGATTTAAGGAAATATTTGGTACCACTATCTTTGATTTTTACCAGAGCCAGCGTATGGAACATGCTAAATACCTGCTCTATGAAAAAGGGCTTAGCGTAACCGAGGTTTCTCTTATGCTGGGCTATTCCTCCATATCTCATTTTTCCACCGCTTTCAAAAAACATACCGGCCTGAAGCCCTGTGAGTTGCTGCTGAGGTAATAGCTATTTCTGATTTGTTGATTTCTGATTTCGGGATTTATTTGGTTCTTGTATTTTGGTTCTTGGTGCTTCCTTTTCGGATTTCCCGCGTCAGGCTTCGAATTTATTTGGATCTTGTTTCTTGATGCTTCATAGCTCATATTTCATCTTTGACACCACCGCCCACACCTGATTTTCATCAGTTCAATAAGTGATTTCCATCACTTTATACAGAGATGACGATTTTATGACAGTAGACTGACGATAGGATGGCTGCCGTCTGTTACATTTGCACCTGTTTATGTTACACCCTAACACATATGATGTTTGCAGCGGATTAGACAATTTTGTTATCATTGGTGTTAATTACCACAATGCCGACACCTCCACCCGGAGCAATTTTGCAGTGTCTGATACAGTTTATGACAGGATCGCTGAGCTGGCTGTAAAAAAAGGTGTTAAGGATATTTTTGTGCTTTCCACCTGTAACAGAACCGAAGTATATGGCATTGCCCCTGCAGAGACATTAATTGAAATGTTATGTTCCGCCACCGACAATACTGTTTCGGGCTTCAGGCAACATGGGTACATTCATCATGGAATGAATGCCGTAATGCACCTCTTTAAAGTAGCGGCCGGGCTGGATTCGCAGATATTGGGAGATTACGAGATCCTGATGCAGCTAAAGAAGGCAACAAAATATGCCAGGGAGAAAGGGCTGCTCGGTACTTTAACCGATCGTCTCGTAAATTTTGCGCTCCAGGCTTCCAAAAGGATCAAGTCCGAAACCCTTTTGAGCACAGGCACCGTTTCGGTGGCCTACGCTGCCATAGAAGTAATGCGTGAAAAAATAAAGGATGTAGCCCAGAGAAATATTTTGTTGGTAGGCGCAGGCAAGTTTGGCCGGAATGTGGCAAAGAACATCCATGAATACTTCCCCGGTGCAGCGGTACGTATTACAAACCGCACGCATCAAAAGGCAGAAGCATTCGCACAGGAATACGGGCTGGAGTGTGTGCCTTATGAATCGTTGGGTAGCGTGGCAAATGACAGCGATATAATCATTGCCAGCACTACCGCCGGAGAATTTACCGTTATTCCCGCATTCTTTTCTACACAAAAGCCGAGACTGCTGTTAGACCTTTCCGTTCCGCAAAGCATTGATCCCGGCGTACAAGATGTACCGGGCATTACTTTAATGGATGTAGATGAAATATCCGCTATACTCGACCATACCTTCGCCATGCGAAAGGCGGAAGTGCCTAAGGCATTAGCCATTATACAGGAAACGTTGGGTGAATTTGTAGAATGGCATAAAATATTCTTACATCGTCGTTTCCTTGGCGAAGTAAAATCCAAATTATACGAGTTAAGTGAAGTTCACTCCTGCATTGTACAGGACAGCAGCGAAAAGGAAATGACAGATGCAAGAATACAGAAAGCAGTAAAAACGCTTGCACTGGATCTTCGCACGCGTACCGCAAAGGGATGCCAGTACATCAGCACGATCAACGAGTATCTGCAAATGAACCCTTCATAAAAGGAAGGATAACAAGCCTTCATATTTATTAAAAGAGTGCTGTTCAAGCATATTCAGCTCATGAAGCATACAGTGAAAATTGGTACCCGCGAGAGTGCATTGGCGGTTTGGCAGGCAGAAAAAGTACAAACACTTCTGGCAGAGTACGGCGTGGTATCAACTTTGGTGCCTATAAAAAGCGAAGGGGATATCAACCTTACCATGCCGCTTTATGAAATAGGCGTGCAGGGTATTTTTACCAGGGCGCTTGACAGCGCATTGCTTCAGAATACAATTGATGTTGCTGTTCATTCCTATAAGGATGTTCCCACACAACTGGCAAAAGGCATTGTAAAAGCGGCTGTGCTTAAGCGCGATTCCTACAAAGATGTTTTAATATATAAAGCCAGAATACCGTTATTGGAGGAAGAATTGGGATTTGCAGGCGGAAAATGGCTTGAGAAAAAAGGTAATGCAACCGGTAGAAGTCCGGGCTTTATCATCGCCACAAGCAGCATTCGCCGCAAGGCGCAATGGCTGCACCGCTATCCGCACCACACAATTGATAACCTTCGCGGCAATATTAACAGCAGACTCCGGAAGCTCGAAGAAAGCAATTGGCAGGGAGCTATTTTTGCTGCTGCCGGACTGGATCGCATTAACCTGCGGCCCGCTGCCTGTATCGAGCTGGAATGGATGCTGCCCGCACCGGCACAGGGAACTGTTATCGCCGTTTGCCGCGGGGAAGACCAGTGGCTAAGAACCGCTTTTGCACCGCTGAATGATGAACCCACCGATATCTGCACGCAGGTAGAGAGGGATTTCTTACGTACCCTATCGGGAGGCTGCTCTACGCCGGTAAGTGCATTGGCCCAAATTGAAGATGGCATGCTGCATTTTAAAGGAAGTATTACTTCGGTGGATGGAAAAGAGAAAGTAGAAATAGAGAAAAATGGGGCGGTAGATAAAATGTACAATGCGGGTGAGGAAGCAGCTCTGGAGATCCTGGCCAATGGCGGGGATAAAATAATGGCGTCTATTCGGAATGGCAACAGGTAAAATTAAAATATTGTCAACACGGGAGATAAACAGGGAACTGCTGCAAAAAGCAACGCTGAAGCATATCGATGTGGAGATCTGCACATTTATAAAGATCATCCCGCGAATATCTCGGGAAACGACAACGCTCGTACAGTCGCTAAGCACGCAAAAGGCTACTGTTATTTTTACAAGCGTTAATACGGTAAAGGCAGTTACTCCACTGCTTACTGTAGCTCCTCCCTGGACAATATTTTGTATTGGTGGTGCTACCAAAGATGCGGTGATGCAGCGCTTTGACCACTCGGCTGTTATCGCCACGGCTAAAAGTGCTTCCCTGCTGTCTGAAAAAATAATGGCTCAAGGGAGCATAAAAGAAGTGATATTTTTTTGCGGCAACAGGAGAATGGATCATTTGCCCAAAGCGCTTGGCGCTTCGGGGATAAAAGTCCGGGAGATAGTGATGTACCAAACGGAGTATACGCCGGTCAATATCCAGAAAGAATACCAGGGCATATTGTTTTTTAGCCCGAGTGCCGTACATAGCTTTTTTTCTGTTAATACCATACCGGAACACACGGTATTGTTTTCCATTGGTGAAAGCACTACTGCTGCCATTGCTTCCTGCTGCAGCAATACGGTGATCACCAGCCAATGGCCCGGACAGCAGGAGATGCTGGATATGGTCGCAGCTTATTTTAAATGATATGAAGAACGATTTATTATTAAAAGCATTGAATGGTGAGCCAATCGTAAGACCGCCGGTGTGGATGATGCGCCAGGCAGGGCGTTATTTGCCGGAGTACAGGGAGCTGAGAGAGCGGTACGGCTTTTTTGAACGCTGTCAGACGCCGGAGCTGGCTTGTGAGATCACTTTGCAGCCTGTGGATAATATTGGTGTAGATGCCGCCATCCTCTTTTCCGACATCCTGGTAGTACCTCAGGCCATGGGACTGGAAGTGCAGTTAGTGGAACATCAGGGGCCGCTATTGCCTGATCCTGTAAAAAATGTGGCAGATCTCCAACGGATATCCATACCCGATGTACAGGAAAAGCTGGGCTATGTATTTGATGCTATACGGATGATAAGAAAGGAGCTGAACGGCCGCGTACCGCTTATTGGCTTTGCAGGAGCGCCATGGACCCTGCTTTGTTATATGGTGCAGGGAAGAGGCAGTAAAACCTTTGACGAAGCCAAAGCTTTTTGTTATACACAGCCTCAGCTGGCGCACCGGCTGCTGCAAATGATCACCGATACTACTATTGCTTATCTTGAAGCCCAGGTGGAAGCGGGTGCGGATGCCATACAAATTTTTGACAGTTGGGGCGGACTGCTCGGCCCCGCAGATTTTGAGCATATTTCATTGCCCTACATCCGGCAGATCGTGAGTGCATTGAAGGATAAGGTGCCTGTTATTGTTTTTGCCAAAGGCGCCTGGCATTCCCTGCCTGCAATAGCGGAAACAGGAGCGCAGGGACTGGGGATCGACTGGTGCATTACACCGCAAACAGCAAGGAGCTTAGCAGGAGAAGGAGTAACTTTGCAGGGTAATTTCGACCCGGCAAAACTCTTATCACCCATTCCTGTAATTAAGAAAGAGGTAAAGGAAATGCTTGATGCCTTTGGCGGGGGAAGGCATATTGCTAATCTCGGTCACGGTATTTTGCCTAATATACCGGTTGATCATGCCAGGGCATTTATAGATACGGTGAAGGAATGGGAGCCCGCTTAGGGCAGATTCTTTTATTCGTGTATTCGTGGCATAATAAAATGGATTAGTGCGTTTCGTGGCAGAAAGCAGCACCTCAGGTGCTATACAAAACTCCCGGAGTTATTTAAAAAATGTATTAAATGCAATGAAAAGCGAAGTGAAAGAAACCCATCCGGTAATATCGCATGAAGGCCCGCCGGGTACAGTGTCCTATCCCGTGCTTACCCGGCAATCCTGGATCGATTATATACACGGGCTCCAGGACTGTATATGCACTGCGCTGGAAACAGAAGACGGGAAAGCGACTTTCACGGAAGATAAGTGGGAAAGGGATGGCGGAGGAGGAGGAAAAACAAGGGTAATATCGGGTGGGAATGTATTTGAAAAGGGCGGTGTAAATACCTCGGTGGTATATGGAAAAGTGAACGACGCCATGCAGCAGCAACTGAAGATCAATGGGGGTAGCTGGTTTGCCTGTGGTCTCAGTCTTGTTATTCACCCTCTTAACCCTTTTGTGCCTACCGTGCATGCCAACTGGCGCTACTTTGAGCTGTATGACGCGGCAGGGAAAATAACCGACCGGTGGTTTGGCGGAGGCGCTGATCTTACGCCTTATTATTTGTTTGAGGAAGATGCGCGGCATTTTCATCAAATCCTGCATGATGCGATGCGTCCTTTTGGCGAAGACCTGTACCCGGCATTCAAGCGGCAGTGCGATCAGTACTTTTGTAATACACACCGGGGAAATGAAACGCGGGGAATAGGAGGTGTATTCTACGATTACCTGCGTCCGGAAAGCGAAGCAGGCGCCAACCGGCTGTTTGCTTTTCAACAGGCCAATGGTAACTGCTTTATCCATGCCTATCTGCCGGTTGTGGCCAGGAGGAAACATACCGAATGGAATGAAAAACATAAGTACTGGCAGGAGATCCGCCGTGGGCGTTATGTTGAATTTAACCTGATCCACGACCGCGGCACCCTGTTCGGATTAAAAACCAATGGAAGAACAGAAAGTATACTGATGAGCCTTCCGCCAACGGTGCGGTTTGAATACAGTTACCAGCCGGAAGCAGGGAGCGAGGAGGACCGGCTGCTGCAGGTTTGTTTGCATCCGAAGGAGTGGGTGTAGCGGGCTGATAGCCTTAGAAACACCAAATAACAAAAGACAAGCACCAAAGAAATTACAAACCCGAAGACATAATCCCGAATGTTCGGGACGAAATCCGAAAGGGTGATCTGCAATCGGCTATGAGCGTTAAGCTATTTCTGATCGCGAAAAACACAGCCTGAAATTCAAAGGAACAACGAAATAGCGTGGGCAATAGTGTTCTCCTTTGCGGTCGTTGCTCCTTTGCGCACGCTGCGTGAAACACAGTGGGGAAAGCATCAAAAGCCAAAATACAAGAACCAAACCTGTCTGCC
>CAZREP010000218.1:0-7375 GCA_964599035.1 uncultured Terrimonas sp.
CAGTTCGAAAGCTTTATCGATCCTTTTATTATCATGTTTACCGTGCCGCTGGCTATTGCCGGAGCCGTGCTTACCTTATGGATATTCGGCCAAACGCTTAATATCTTTTCGCAGATCGGTATGATCATGCTTATCGGCCTGGTAACCAAGAATGGTATCCTGATCGTGGAGTTTGCCAACCAGAAACAAAGGGCGGGCGTGCCCAAAGCACAGGCAGTTGTTGAAGCCTCCGTGGCGCGGTTAAGACCTATTTTAATGACCAGCCTGGCCATGGCCCTCGGTGCGCTGCCTATTGCGCTGTCGATCGGCGCCGCTGCCACCAGCCGTATACCGTTAGGACTTGTAATCGTGGGAGGGATCATTTTTTCGCTGATCCTCACCCTGTTTGTAATTCCTGCCATGTATAGCTTCCTTTCGGCCAAAAAGGGAGAAAGTCATATTGACGAATATTTTACAGAAGAAAAAAGAGCCTGACCCGTTATGGAATGGAAAAGAATCATCAGCATTGTTGCAATAACGTGCAGCTTACATATTACGGTAAAAGGGCAGCAGATGATCACACTGCAGGAAGCTATTGCCGCGGGATTGAATAAGAATTATGATATATTGCTCGCCAGCAACGATTCTGCTGCTGCCGCTGCAGATCAGCATTATATCTACGGCGCATTTCTGCCCAATGTAAATATAGTCGCAGGTACGTTGTGGAGCACTTCTGCGCAAAAGCAAAAATATGATACCCGGGACGATGTGGAAGGATCGGGGATCAAAACAGATAATATCAATGCCGCGGTTAATTTAAACTGGACATTATTCGACGGGTTAAAAATGTTTGCCACCAAACAAAAGGTAGAAGAACTGTATGATCTTGGTAGAATTAATCTTAAAAACCAGGTGGTGAACACCACTGCTGAGATCATCAACAGTTATTATCTTATTGTACGCCAGAAACAGTTGTTAAAAGCCATTGAAGAGCAAATGTCCATTAATGAAGAGCGAGTGAAGCTGGCCGACAGAAAATTGTCAGTTGGACTGGGTACAAAACCGGAATTGCTGCAAGCTAAGGTAGACCTGAATGCCCAGAAAGCCGCCCACCTGGAACAGCAAACCACCATGATGCAGATGAAGGAGCAGCTAAACCAATTAACAGGTATGCAACTCCCGGCAGTGTATGAAGTAGCGGATTCTATCCCTTTGGACACCGATATTAACATATCCGATATCCAGAATAGTATTGAAACGTCTAACCCTTCTATCCTGCAGGCGTTAAAGAATGCAGATATAGCCAGATCATCTCTGAAGGAAGCAAAAGCGTCTCGCTGGCCGCTGGTCTCCTTTGTTTCATCCTATAGCTTTACGCGCAATGAAAATCATAATAATATCAGTCCGTTTGCTTCTACTTTCAGTCGCAATAAAGGATATAATCTGGGTTTCACCACTTCCATTCCCCTACTCAATAATTTAAGCGTTAACCGCAATATCCGGCAGGCAAAATTAGATGTGGAATACCAGGACATTACTGTTTCCAAACAGAAGAGCCTGGTGAATATTTGGATCAAGGTGGCTTATAACAGCTACCAATACCAGCTTACAGCACTCCAGCTGGAAGAAGAGAATATTGAGCTGGCTAAAGAAAATGTTATGATCGCTCTTGAACGTTTCCGGCAGGGAGTATCTACCTATCTTGAGCTGCGGGAAGCCCAGAAAAGCCTGCAGGATGCATATGACCGTCTCATCGCTGCAAGATACAATACCAAAGTTTCCGAAACGGAGCTGCTGCGTTTGAAAGGGGATATTGTGAGATGATTTGAGATTTCAAATTTCAAATCCTTACCATATTTCTTTAAAATCAATCGTAGCCCGGCAGTCTTCAAATGAAAACCCGTGCACAATGGCCCTTCCTTTAGCCGAAAGCTGGTATTTCCCGTTTTGCAATTCGTAAATTTCCACTTCTTCGGTGTCAGGACTTATAATAATAAAGTAAGGGATACCCTGCGATTCGTAAATGCCATACTTGGTATGGCGGTCTTTTAACGCTGTAGCGGGGGAAAGGATCTCTGCCACCAGGACAGGAGGAAAGTCCAGGTATTTTTTGGTGACCGTGCCGCAAATGATCAGCACATCCGGTTGCAAAATGGTGTCGTCGCTAACAAGGTAATCCACAGGCTGGTAAGCATTACATTTAGCGCAATGCTTTAACTGTAACCTGAATTCCGCCCCCAGATTATTGGCAATCCGCTGATGTTTGGGTACCGGAGAGGGGCTCATGGCATAAGGTATACCATCAATCAATTCCCATTGACCTTCCCATTGCACATAGTCGGCATAGGTATAATAAGGCAATATTTTCACCGGTGAGTCCATAATAAAGACAAGCTAAAGTTACGTTATCCAATCTCAAATCTCAAATCAGAAATCTCAAATCATCACTTAATCCTCCTCTCCCGGGTGCTTTATTTGAGACAGTACCGCATAGGCGTTCTTTACGATCACCGTTTTACCGTTCAGGTCGCCCGTTTTGCCTGAAATTTCCAGCATCCCGTTTTCCTTCATGCCGGTTTGAACAGGTAAAAGGGAAAAGCTGTTGCCCCCTTTGCTTTCCAGCACAAATTCGTCGTTGCCGTAGCGCACAACGGCTGCTTCAGGTACAGCAGTTACTTCAGCTTTGTTCACTTTGATCCGTGCGTTCAGGAACATGCCGGGCAATAATTGCTTTGGCTGTTTCTCAAAATGGCAATGCACCAGCGCACTGCGGTTGTCGTCTACATTTTTGGTCACCAGGAGTACTTCACATTCATATTCGGTGGCAGGGTCGTCTACAAAAGTGACCATTACTTTTTGCCTGGGTTGTACCTTACCGAGGTCTTTTTCGAATACCGTAAGCGCTGCGTGGATATCATCGGGGTTGATCAGCTCAAACAGCACATCCGCTGCATTCACGTATTTTCCGATGTTGATATTTACTTTAGAAACGAAGCCGCTGATAGGAGAGTATACAGGTACGCTTCTTGAAATGGTGTTTTCATTCAGCTTGTCGGGATCGATACCAATAAGCCTCAGCTTTTCACGGTATCCTTTCACCAGCACTTTTTGTGAAATAAAATCAGCCTCTGCCTGTTGGTATATTTTATCGGAATTCACTTTATTTTCATTGAGCATTTTCTGACGTTCAAAATCCTTTTCTATATATGCCAGCTTTGCCTTTGCTATGAGGTAGTCCTGCTGCAGCTGTATCAGCGCCTGGTCTTCCATCGTGGCGATCACTTCTCCCTTATTTACATGCATGCCTGGCAGCAGCTTTGTATTTTTGAGATAACCGCCCAGGGGAAAGCTGATGGATACTATATTCTGCGGCGGCACATCCACCAGGCCATGCACTTTAAGCTCGCTGTTCAACGCGTGCTTTTGTACAGTGGCTGTTTCAATGCCTGCATTTTTAATTTGCTCTCCGGTAAGCGTTACCGCATCTCCCCCTAACGGGCTTTGTTTTTCAACTGTTTGGTTTTTGGAAGTGCAGGCTGTTACGATCAGCACCGGCAATAAGATAATATGTAAATAACGCATAAGTTCTATTTTCCGTTGAAGTATTCTAATTCAATGAGTGTTTGATTGTATTGGTGCACTGCATCCATGTAATTGATCCGGATAGCTACGGCGCTGTTCATCAGTGTTGTCCATTCGAGGTAGCTGATCTCACCGTTTTCAAAGCTCAGCCCTGCGGTTTGAATGATCAGCTCCGACTGCTGCAAACCGGTATTCTCATAGTAAGCCAGGTTATCCTGATCTTTCCGGTGTGCTGTGTTGAGCTGCCGGAGGCTATGTTTTATATATTCTTCTGTAGCTTTCGTATTGATCTTCGTTACTTCCTCCTGTATCCTGGCAGCTTTGATCCTCGCTTTTGTCGCCCCGTTAAACAAAGGAATGCCTACGCTGAGATGGGCAATATGAAACCGGTCGCCGCTGCCATAATACTTTTGATGGACACCGTCGGTACTGTGATAGCCGATAACAGACTGGTTACTGTAGCCAACAGAGAGATCGGGTGATAGCTTTGTTTTTTCAACGCCGGTTTGTGCTGCTGCTACCTGCTCCTGCAATTTATTATACTGCGTTTGCGGGTGAACGGCGGCTACCGTAGTGTCTCCCCATACGGCACTTTCTTTTTTAATTGTTGTATATGCGGGGAGCAAAAGCTTATTAGTGCAGAGCAGCCATTGCAGCTTTTGCTGGAGTATCAGCATATCGGCGTTTAGCTGCTTTTGCTGCAATTGCAGCTGCTGCAGTTGTGCATCTGCCGTGGTCTTTTCCAGCACATTGCTTTCACCCGACTGCAGGCGCAGGCTTGCCGATTGCTGAAAATGGCTGTATACCGAATCAAGGCGCTGTAATAATTGCTTTCGCTCCAGGGCATTGACCAGCGCATAGAACAGCAGCTTGATCTCGCGCTGCAGTTCGGCCTCCTTCCATTGGAGAAGCTGTTCCTGCGCGGTTTGCTGTGTTTTATACCACTGCTGCTGGCGGCGATACACTACCGGCAGACTGAGCCCCTGGTTGATAAAAAAGCGGGTATCATGCTCTATGCCGTTGATACCGCCATATTCTCCACCCGCCTGGGTTTTGCCCGGATCAAAAACACGGTTTTGCAATTGCTGCCAGTAGCCGGCCTCCTTTTTGACCGATTGCAGTTGTAGGTTTTGTATGCTGCCCATTTGCAGCATCTCCTCCAGCGTAACACGCTGCTGGCCGCGTGCAGACCCGCAAAGTAAAAAGAACAGCAGTACGGCCGCGACAGGCCTGATCTTGCTTTTTCCTTTACTTCTATGCTCAAACCATTGGTATAGCACCGGCAGTACTACCAGGGTAAGCAGGGTAGCCGTGATCAACCCGCCAATCACAACAGTGGCCAAAGGTCGCTGCACTTCGGCGCCTGCCCGCTGGCTGAGTGCCATAGGCAGAAAGCCAAGAGATGCCACACCGGCCGTCATTAATACCGGGCGCAGCCTTATTCTTGTGCCTTCCATAATAATTTGCCGTACGTCCTGTGACCCGCTTCGTTTTAAGCGGGTGAATTCGGAGATCAGCACAATGCCGTTTAATACGGCCACACCAAACAGCGCAATAAAGCCAACGCCGGCAGATATGCTGAACGGCATTCCCCTTATCCACAACGCCATTATCCCACCGATAGCCGACAGTGGAATGGCAGAAAAGATGAGCAGGCCGTACTTCAGCGATCCGAAAGCGAAATACAGCATTACCAGAATGAGCAATAACGCCACGGGAACGGCAACAGACAAACGCCTTGTAGCTTCCACCAGGTTTTCGAACTGCCCGCCATACCTGATGTAGTAGCCGGCCGGCAGCTTCATTTGCCGGGATACTTTTTGATCTAATTCATCCACAACCGATTCCACGTCCCTTCCCCGTACGTTAAAGCCTACAATGATCCTTCGTTGTGCATTTTCGCGTTGTATCTGGTTAGGGCCTTCCTGTATGTCAACGGATGCCACCTGGTACAAAGGTACCTGCAGGCCGGAAGGAGTGGCGATCAGCAACTGTTGCACATCGGCAATATCACTGCGCTCTGTGTCCTGCAGGCGTACTACCAGGTCGTAGCGTCGTTCATTTTCATATATTATGCCTGCCGTTTCTCCGGCAAAAGCGGTGCGGATCACCCGGTTTACATCCGATATATTTAACTGGTAATGCGCCATAGCCTCCCGGTGGTATTGAATAACGATCTGTGGTAACCCGGTTACACTTTCTATATAAATATCGCGGGCTCCTTCCACAGTGGATACGATATTTCCCATTCGCCCGGCATAGGCGGAAAGGCTGTCCAGGTTTTCTCCGAATATTTTGCAAACAATATCCTGCCTTGCTCCCGATATGAGCTCATTGAACCGCATTTGCACCGGGTACTGGAAACCATTGGTCATGCCCGGTATAGCTTCCAACGCCTTGCTCATTTTATTGGCCAACTCATCAAAAGAGGTGGCGGATGTCCATTCTTTTTTAGGCTTCAGAGTGATCATAATATCGGTCATTTCAAGCGGCATGGGGTCTGTAGGGATCTCACTGGCGCCAATGCGGGTTACGATTTTTTCCACTTCAGGAAACCGGCTCTGTAAAATGGCTACCGCTTTTTGTGTTTCCCTGATCGTTTCGGTCAATGAGCTGCCTGTAAGCAGGCGTGCATCCACTGCAAAATCACCTTCTTCGAGTCTGGGAATAAATTCACCGCCCAACCTGCTCATGATAAAGAGCGCTATGACAAACAGGAGTACGGCGAAAGCCACTACTGTTTTAGGAAAGGCGAGCGCTTTCTTCAGTAAGGGCGCATACCATCGTTGTAAGGCTTTCATCATTTTATCGGACCATGTATCCTTATGTGATAATTTTTTACTTAAACACAGCGAGGACATCATGGGCACATAAGTAAGGGAAAGTAAAAAGGCGCCCACCAGCGCAAAAGAAACTGTTTGTGCCATGGGCCGGAACATTTTTCCTTCTATGCCTGTGAGGGTTAGAATAGGGAGATATACGATAAGGATAATGATCTGTCCGAACACCGCCGCATTCATCATCTTGCCCGCAGAGGATTCCACTTCCTCATTCAGGCGCGATTGTGTAATGCGTGCAATTCCTGCAAATTGCCTGCTGTGCGACAGCCGGTGTAACACTGCTTCCACAATGATGACCGCCCCGTCAACGATCAGCCCGAAGTCCAGTGCGCCCAGGCTCATCAGGTTGCCGGAAACGCCAAACAGGTTCATCAAAATGATGGCAAAAAGCATAGATAAGGGGATGACAGAGGCCACGATAAGGCCAGCCCGCAGATTGCCCAGGAATAAGACCAGCACAAAAATTACGATAAGAGCGCCTTCAACCAGGTTAGTTGTTACCGTTCCGATGGCATTGTTCACCATTTTGGTACGATCGTAAAATGTTTCCAGCACAATGTCTTCCGGCAGGGTTTTCCTGATCTGTTTGATCCTTTCTTTTACCTCTTTTACCACTTGTGAGGCATTGGCATCTTTCAGCATCAGCACCACGGCGCCGGCTACCTCACCCTGGTCTTTATAGGTCATGGCGCCATATCGTACAGCATGTCCTATACGTACTTCCGCCACATCCTTTATATATACGGGGATGCCCGAGGTGGTATGCTTCACGAATATCTTTTCGAGATCTGCAACAGTGGCTGCCAGTCCTTCCGTGCGGATGAACAATGCCGTAGGACCTTTTTCGATATAAGCACCGCCGGAATTCTGGTTGTTCTTTTCCAGCGCAGTAAATATATCGGCAATGGTAACATCCATGCTCTTGAGGTGGTCGGGCTGCAACTCGATGGGCACGTGGCGGTTGCCCAGGTGGT
>CAZREP010000219.1:0-7326 GCA_964599035.1 uncultured Terrimonas sp.
TATACTGTCTTCCGTAACCTGCCGCGGAGTTTCCGTAATATGATGATCGCCTGGTGGAGAATATTGCGTAGCCGGCCACCTGAAAAATTCGATCTTCAGGTAAGGAAATGTACTGCTGAATATCTTTTGTATATCACTGATCGGTAGCTTCGAAGAAATATGCAGATGCATGGCCGGGTTTTACGGCCAAATATAGATGGAGGCAGCGCCATAGAAAAGAATCCGCATCATTACCGATCATGAGTTTACTCAGTTGCAAAAAAATTGATCACCGTCAGCATAGTTGCCTGACCAACATCATTGTAATTACCCCATAATATTGTTTACCTTTGAAAAAAGCAATCATTATGTTTGGAAAGCTCAGTGCCGACGATATAGAAACGCTTCTGCAATTGCAGTTGGTAGGCAGGATCGGCTGTCATGCCAGGGATATTACTTACGTAGTGCCCATTAGCTATGCCTACGACGGCGAATATATTTATGCGCATACTTTTGAAGGGATGAAAGTGGAAATGATGCGGAAAAACCCAAAGGTCTGCTTCCAGGTAGATGATACAAAAGATTTTTCTAACTGGCAAAGTGTTGTTTTATGGGGGGAATTCGAAGAATTGACCCGTGAGCCGGAAAGACCCCGGGCGCTTCAAAAACTTACAGAAAGAAAACTGCCACTCCTTACCAGCGAAACGATGCACCTTACTTCCCAGTGGCCCTTCCAGGATGATGATGTAAGTAAAATATCAGGTGTCGTTTTCCGTATACGGATAACGGAAAAGACCGGACGCTTTGAGAAAAGCACGGAGAAGCACTTTTTTGCTTCATAGGCAACAATAGATAATACCCGGACTCATGGAGGATATTATCAGGAAAATGATTGGTCAAGTTTTCTGCCGTTCACTTCTCTCGTTTCTCCTCCCACGTCTGTCATCTCACGTGAAACGATAGATGTGAGACGACAGACCAGGAACGATAAACTATAAACTGCACCTTTCGCCTCTACAAGCTACCCGTTCCTGCCAAGCAGGGCATTCAACGGCTTCCACTCTTCCACATAATCGGTGGCAAGCTTTAATAAAGCAGCCAAAGGGATAAACAACACCATACCCGAAACGCCCCATAAAACCCCACCTGCAATAACAGCTACCAGCATGGCCCAGGTGCTTACATTCAATTGTATGCCTACTATTTTGGGAAATATAACATTGGCTTCCAGGTATTGCACCACTGCAAAAACAGCCACCACACCTAAGGGATACCATACAGAACCGGTAGAAAGCCATGCTACGGAAATGGGCAAAAGCGCACTCACCACTATCCCCACATAAGGAATAATGGTCATTATGGCACAAAGCATTCCAAATAATACCGCATGCTCTATTCCGAGCGCCAGCAGCCCAATGCTGTTGAGCATGCCTACAATGAGGTATACCAGTACCATTCCCTTGATATAATTGAAATAGGTATCAATCATTTTGGGTAATATCAAATCCAGTTTGTCCTTATGCCGTGGGCCGGCGATCCACCGGAGAAACTGCACAAATACCCTGCGGTGATACAGGAATAAGGCCGTATAAATGGGAGTCAGGAACAGCATAAAAAAGGTATCCAGTATATTATTGATTGCCGCTTTTGCAACGCTGCCTATACCGCCTATACTTTGCTCTGCCCAGTTGGATGTGTTAAGCCCCCAACTCTCTTCCATCCATTGAGCAGCCTCCCGTACGGCTTCCCTTAGTTTTTGAATGAGCTCCGACGCATCCTGGCGGAACATGCTGATCTGCCACATCATCAACAGCGCAATGCCTGCAAAAAGGAGCGCTACAATAAGCAGGCAAATCGTAATGGCCACACTTTTAGGAAAACGTTTTTGTTCCAGCCATTTGCAAACCGGGTAGAGGATCATGGCAATGAGCAACCCCAAAAAAAGGGGGATGAAAAGTGTCTTTCCAAAATAAAGTATAAAAGATGTAAAAAACACGATCTGCAGGTACTTAAGCAGGTTGCCGGCAGGTTGAACTGGATTTGTCATCATACGATAATAAGGTAATTGATCAATATTCCATATTTTCTTAGAGCCTGACCCTGTACGAACAGGACTAAACAGATCCAAAACAGCAAGCCGGTTTGTACGCACTTTCTAAGTAATACGCTACACTAAAGTAACTAATGCCGTAACAAACGCGAAATATGAGAGGAGAAACATTATATATCATACCCGGTATCAATTGCCGCAGATACGTAGATTGAATCTGCGTATCTGCGGCTAAAAAGCCAGTGTATATTCCGCGTTTTACATCTGCCTGTCACCGCTTTTGCTAACCGGTCCCGCCTCATTGTTCGTATGTAACATAAGTAACAACACCGCTACGCCACATTGACCGATCTTTGTAGTAAAATAATCACCCATCTAAAATAAGATTCACATGAGCTATTATTTCTCAAAGACCATTGATGCTGATTTTGACAGTGCGATCACAAGAGTTACAGCAGCACTGCAAAAGGAAGGATTCGGCATCCTCACTGAAATTGACGTAAAAGAAACGTTCAAAAAGAAGCTTAATATCGATTTTAAGAAATACCGGATACTGGGCGCATGCAACCCACATTTCGCCTATGAGGCGCTGCAGGCTGAAAACAAGATCGGCACCATGCTTCCCTGCAATGTTATTGTGCAGGAGCACGAGAATGGTAAAACTGAAGTAAGCGCAGTAGACCCCGTTGCATCTATGATGGCGGTAAAGAACGATACGCTTGCCGGTACAGCTGCACAGGTGAGGGAAAAGCTGCGCAGGGTAATTGAAAATGTATGAGAGGAGGGTGGTCAGGTATCAGGTTTCAGCTTCAGATCTGAGATTTATGATTTGAAATTTGAGATTGCATTTATCTTCGGATTTCCAGCTTATAGCTTCGGATTTTATCCACACCAAAGGATAGGTTTGGTTCTTGTCTTTTGTTATTTGGTGCTTCATAGCTATCGGCTGTTAGCCATCAGTTTTACGATCAGGAATAACTCAAAGCTCATTGCTGAAAACTGGTCTAATCCCAGATACAACAACCTATCCCTTAAACGTTCTTTTCATTGCCCGGTACATGGCTGGAGCGCTCCAGTCGCCGGGAACGATCATACGGCGAATGGTATACAATGGCTCGGTGGAATCGCGCTTGGTTGACAATTGAAAAGCGGCTTTTACATTGCATTTTTTCAATTCGGGTATGGCTTCCTTATTCCATGCGCCAAAAGGATATGCAAAATACTCCACTGGCTTACCGGTTATGGTTTCCAGTTGCCGGGCAGGCTTTACGATCTGCGTTTCCCAATCGCCATCCTTATATTTTCTTACATCATGATGATCCCAGGTATGGGAAGCAATGACATGTCCCTCATCAGATAATTCCTTCACCTGTTCTTTACTCATATAAATAGACCGTCCCAAAGAAACCGTCATAATAAAAAACACGCCTTTAAATCCATGCTTCTTCATTTCGGGAGCAGCGATCTTATACTGGTCCAGGTCGCTGTCATCATAAGTGAGCATAACGGGTTTTGGAGGCAGAGGCTTACCGGTGGTGAGGTAAGCGTACAGCTCATCGGGCAAAACAGTCTGGTATCCGCTGTCGGCCAATAGCTGCAGCTGGCTTTTGAAAACGGCCGGGGGCACTACCACATCCTTTACCCCTCTTGATTCATTTCCCCGCCATTCCCTGATCTGGTGATAGCATAATACGGGCACTTCAGGACGAGACATGATGGTTGCTGCATCGGCTACCGGCTGCACGGGGTCAACTGATTCGATCACAGCTGCTGCCGGAATTACAAGCCCGGGAACAGGGGAAGCTTTTCGCCGGCAGGCATACACCTGGAACAATGAAATAATAGTAAGAAACCAAAAGCATTTTTTCATATTGCTACTAACGATGTTTATGACAAAAAGGTATAAAACGCGGGAGCTTAATCATAAAATACCCAGCCCGGTGGCGGGTCAATACAACAACCATCATTGCCGTTCCATTTTAGCCGCGCAAAGTTAAATGCTATTTATTATTACTAATGCGTATAAAAGAATATTTTACTCTCCTCCCGGGATTGAATTCCGGATTCGGGGCTGGCAATCTTACTTACATTTGCCGAATAAACAGAAGAAGATGGAATTATCACTTAACGGTAAGAACGCTGTGGTATGTGGCAGCACCCGGGGCATAGGATTAGCAGTGGCGAAAGAACTGTCTGTACTGGGTGCCCGTTGCTTCCTGCTTGCACGTAATGAAAGCAGCCTTAAGCTGGCCGCTGCACAGTTATCGGTCAATGCCCGTCAGCGGCACAGCTACCGGGTAGCAGATTTCTCCGACAGCGAACAGGTAAAACGGGCGATCGGATCTATTGTGAACGAAAACAACATACATATCCTGGTAAACAACACCGGCGGGCCCGGAGCCGGTCCTATTGCTGCAGCAACGGCCAATGATTTTGAAAGCGCGTTCAGGCAACATCTTACCAATAACCAGTTGCTGGCACAGGCTGTTTTACCCGGTATGAAAATGGAAGCATACGGCAGGATCATCAACATTATATCCACTTCGGTTAAGATCCCGATCGCCAACCTTGGTGTATCCAACACCATCCGTGCGGCAGTGGCCGCATGGGCAAAAACCTTAGCTAATGAAGTCGGGACTTATAATATTACGGTAAACAATGTTTTGCCCGGCTCCACCCACACCAGCCGCCTCAGCAGCCTGACAGAAGAAACGGCAAAAAAGACAGGGCTCGGCAGGGAAATAATAGAAAAACAAATGATGGAAAAAATACCCATGAAGCGGTTTGGGCTGCCTGAAGAGATAGCGAATGTTGCCGCCTTCCTCGCTTCCCCTGCCGCCTCCTATGTAAATGGGGCAAGCATTCCGGTGGATGGCGGGAGGACAGGAAGCATATAATAGCAGTAAATCCGAAGCCTAAAGCCCGAAATCCGAAAAAAGCATCAAATAACAAAATACAAGAACCAAATAAAATTACAAATCCGAAGGCTAAAGCCCGAAACCCGAATAAACTAAAAACTATAAACTTCCAAACTACAAACTTACCCACCCTTAATAGGGTGAAGGACTTACGGAAGTCCAGCCACCGTCTACTATCAGGCTTTGTCCCGTTATATGTCTTGATGCAGGAGATACAAGAAATAAAGCGGCATTGGCGATATCCTGCACCGTTGCGGGTCTTCCCATCGGTGTAATCCTGCTCCAGGTAGACACATATTCAGGGTCATCGGTCGTGCGTTCTGTAACGGTGGCACCGGGCGCTACAGCATTTACCGAAATCTTATGTTCAGAAAGCTCCACTACAAGAGTTTTGGCCAGCATTTCCAGCGCTGCTTTGGTCATGCCGTAAGCCGCCAGGTTCTTATGCGCCTGGTGCCCGGTAACCGACGACATAAATAATATACTGCCGCCGGAGCCCTGCTGTATGATCTGCCTGGCTGTTGCCTGCGCCAGCAAAAAACTGCCACCCAGGTTGAGCTGCATGACCCTGTATAATGAATCGGGAGGATAATCCAGGAAATCACCAAAAAGGGTGATGCCGGCATTGGCCACGGCAATGGTGAGCTTACCAAATTTTGCAACGGCCTCCTTTACCATAGATGTAATAAACTCCGGCGAGGATACATCGCCCGGAAATGCCACACAGGCATGCCCCTCCTTAATAATAGCTGCCGCTGCATGGGTTGCCAGCCTTTCGTCTACATCATTCAGTACAACAGACGCGCCTCCCGCACATAACTGCCTTGCAATTTCAAAACCAATACCCTGCCCCGCACCGGTAACTATTGCCACCTCATTTTTAAATATCCCACGAAAAACACCCATATAAACCGATACATTTTTAATAAAAACAAATATCCTGCATTAGACTAAAATGGTACAAATGTGAAAGGTGAGACGAGAAATATTCCTTTAATCATTATCCTCTCACTTTTCACTATAACACATCTCAAATCTCAAATCATAAATCTAAAATCCCTTAATGCGAATCCCTGGTCACCCGGCTGCCTGACGATCCTTTTAAAAAATCAAGATCAGCGCCCAGGTGCGCCTGCTGCACATGCCGTACATACAGGTTTACATATCCACGGTCGTAGGGCGAGTCCGGCTTCACGCTGCCGGCTTTCCGCTTTGCCAGTTCCGCTTCCGGTATAGCGGCATGCAATATCCTGTTCTCCACATCAAGCGTTATCATATCACCATTCTGTATAACCGAAAAATTCCCCCCAACAGCCGCTTCAGGCGATACATGCAGCACCACGGTACCAAAACCTGTGCCACTCATCCTGCCATCGGAAATGCGAACCATATCCGTAACTCCTTTAGCCAGTAATTTTTTCGGTAGTCCCATATTGCCTACTTCGGGCATGCCCGGATAACCTGCAGGACCTACATTTTTCAGCACCATCACGCAGGTTTCATCTATATTAAGGTCCGGGTCGTCTATCCTGTTCTTATAATCCTCGATATCTTCAAACACAACGGCCCTACCGGTATGCTTCAGCAAATGCGGGCTGGCAGCAGAGGGCTTCAGTACTGCCCCATCTTCACACATATTCCCCTTCAGCACCACAATGCCGGAAATGTCGTTGAATGGCTGATCACCGGAGGCGATCACTTCCCTGTCGTAGCATTCCGCATCCGAAATATTTTCAGCCACTGTTCTTCCGTTCACTGTTATGCAATCGCCGTGCAGCCATTGTTCCATTTCTTTCATCACAGCGGGCAGCCCTCCCGCATTATAGAGATCTTCCATAAAATATTCCCCCGAAGGCTGCAGGTTAGCCAACAAAGGTATATCCCTGGAATGGACATCGAAATCCTCAATGGTAAGCTCCACGCCTATCCTTCCTGCTATAGCCAGCAAATGCAATACAAAGTTGGTAGAGCCCCCGACAGCCGCATTTACTTTAATTGCATTTTCAAACGCTTTCCGGTTAAGCACATCCGACAGCTTCAGGTTTTCCTTCACCATCTCCACAATGCGGAGGCCCGACATCTGTGCCAGCACCTTCCTTCTCGAATCGGCTGCCGGAATAGCAGCATTGCCCGGCAGCGACAGGCCCAGCGATTCTACCATACAGGCCATGGTGGAAGCCGTACCCATTACGGCACAATGCCCCCTGCTCCTGCACATGCAGGCTTCAGCCACCGTGAGCTCTTCCTGCGACATGGAACCAGAGCGTACCGCTTCACTAAAGCGCCAGATATCACTGGTGCCGATATCTTTGCCCTTATACTTCCCCGTGAGCATGGGACCACCGGAAACCACCAGGGTGGGCAGGTTAACGCTGCAGG
>CAZREP010000220.1:0-7304 GCA_964599035.1 uncultured Terrimonas sp.
AAAAATCAAAAACAAAGCGGCAGATCATGAAAGTTATGAAGTTTGGCGGCACTTCGGTAGGGAAACCGGAAAGAATGCACGAAGTGGCAAAGTTGATCACTATGGATGGGGAATCCAAAATTGTAGTGCTTAGCGCTTTGAGCGGCACAACCAACGCACTGGTGTCGATCGGGGAAGCCCTGGCAAAAGGCGATAAGCAGCAGGCCAAACAAATCATAGATACCCTGGAAGCCCATTACCATGTATTTGTTAAAGACCTCCTGCAAGATGAAGCCGCCCTAAAAAAAGGTGAAGCGATCATAGCTGAGCATTTTGATTTTCTGAACATCATTCTTAAAATATCCTTTAATGAAGCGCTCAACAAGGATATACTGGCACAGGGAGAGTTGATGAGCACTAAAATATTCAGTGCCTATCTCGAATCAAAAAGCATTGACCATATACTACTGCCGGCGCTGGATTTTATGCAGATCGATGCGAATGATGAGCCCTATTTTGATGCCATACGCGTTAAGCTGAACCGGATTTTACACCAGCACGCCGACAAAAACCTGTTCATTACCCAGGGTTATATCTGCCGCAACTCAAAAGGAGAAGTAGATAATCTTAAACGGGGAGGAAGCGATTATACCGCGTCCCTGATCGCTGCAGCCACCAATGCAAGCGTTTGTGAAATATGGACCGATATCGATGGCATGCATAACAATGATCCCCGCACAGTGAATAAAACAAAGCCGGTGGAGCAACTCAGCTTTGAAGAGGCAGCAGAGCTGGCATATTTTGGAGCAAAGATCTTACATCCCACCTGTATTTGGCCTGCACAGCAGGAAAAAGTGCCTGTTAAATTGCTCAATACTATGCAGCCCCAGGCGCCCGGAACCACTATTATGCAGGAAGCGGGGTCAACAGGTGCAAAAGCGGTGGCCGCAAAAGACGGCATTATCGCCATTAAAATAAAAAGCAGCCGCATGCTGCTTGCCTATGGCTTCCTGAGAAAAATATTTGAAGTATTCGAGAAATACAGGACCGCCATTGATATGGTCACCACTTCTGAAGTGGCGGTATCTGTTACCATCGACAACGATACCCACCTTGCCCAAATATTAAAAGAGCTGGAGCCTTTTGGTACGGTAACAACAGACAAAGACCAAACCATTGTTTCCATTGTAGGGAACCAGATAGCCCAAACGCCGGATGTATTAAGCAGGGTCTTTGATTCCCTGGCGCAGGTGCCGGTTAGGATGGTAAGCTATGGGGGTAGCAGCCACAATATTTCAGTGCTGGTTCCCTCTGCCTATAAAGTACAAACACTGCAATTACTTAATAAAGGGGTGTTTGGACTGGAATAAAATCTGCGATCTGTAAACCGCACTTACACATGATGTGCAGAAATGCCACCCATCATGGTTCCGTCCTTAATTCAGTATTTTTTCTATTATTTTACCCGATTGTTTTTCTTTAAGAATGAGCTTCCTGGCGCCATAATGGGTTACTTCTTCCTTAACCAGGTAATGATCTTTATCGTAATCGGTTAAATGGCTGTCTTTTGTTATACCGGTCTTCCCTCTCCAGATATCCAGTTGCACAGGCTCCCATCGTTTGCTTTTTGCAGAGCGATAAGCTGCATCTAAAATACAATTCACCACATACCCGTCGTAAAAAGTTTCCCGGGGATCCTTACCCTGCTCAAGCGAATTGAACATATCCATAAACATATGATTATATCCCAGTTCACTCAACTCATCACCCACGGGAAAAAGCCAGCCACTGTTGCTCTCTGCCTTTTCTGCCACATAATCTGCCCCTTTACCGGAAGTAAACATTTCAAAACCGGTACGCAGAAAGCTGTTGATCCAGATCGTTCCTTCCGTTCCCATTACTTCATCACGCAGATCGAGCCCCCCGCGGAAAGTCCAGCTTACTTCAAACTGCCCTATGGCGCCATTTTCATATTTTACCAACCCAATGCTGTGATCTTCCGCATCAATGGGTTTCACCTGGGTGTCGGCCCAACACATTACTTCCACCGGCTTTATATCCTTGCCAATATAGCTGCGGGTGATCTCCACGCAATGACATCCCAGATCGAGTATACACCCGCCACCTGCCAGTTCCATATCCCAGAACCAATCGCTGTGCGGCCCGGGATGTGTTTCTCTCGATTTGGCCCAGAGGATCCTGCCAAGTGCGCCGTTCTTAACGCTTTCATATGCCTTAATGAATTTGGGCGTATATACCAGGTCTTCAAGATAACCGTTAAATATGCCGGCTTTTTCCACCGCTTCAAGCATGCGTTTGGCCTCCGTGCCGTTCCTCCCCAGGGGCTTGGTAGTGACCACTGCCTTTTTATGTTTGCAGCACAAAAGCACCGCTTCTTCGTGTAAATGATTGGGCAGCGATATGCACACCACATCCACTTCCGGGTGGGCAATGGACTCTTCCATAGCTGTTGTCCAATGTGGTACATTATAATCCTGTGCAAACTTTTTGGCGCTTTCTTCCCGGCGGGAGTAAATGCTTACAATTTTATCTTTGTTGCGGTATCCCTGAAGCGAATCTGCATAAAACCTCCCGATAAACCCGGAACCCAGCATAGCAATTTTTTGCATAAGAATTTATTTTAGTTTGAAAGGTTAAGATCAGCAGGGCAGATAGTGAGTCGTAAGACGATAAACGACAGATCACGCTCATCTCACTTCTTTCGTCTCTCCTCACTCGTTTCCCGTTTCACCATTCACTATTTGATCTTTTCATTAAAAGCAGCTACAAAAAAAAGCAATATACCGCCTGCAAATGATGCAGGTATCCACCAGAAATACTGCCACTGCAATAACGAAAGGGCCGCCCCGTTCTGCAGGAAACTATTATACAGCTTTCCAGCTACCTGTGTGCCTATCAGCATCCCTATACCATAAGTTACCAGTATAATCAGCCCCTGAGCCTGGGCCCTGATCTCAACACCTGCTTTTTTATCCATATAGATCTGACCAGTCACAAAAAAGAAATCATAGCATATACCATGCAGGGCAATACCCGTCATTATCATCCAGGTAACGGTTTCCGGAGCCGAAGCTGCAAAAAGACCATACCTGATCACCCAGGCCAGCATGCCTACAGCAAGCATCCATTTAACGCCAAGCCTTCTGAAGAAAAGCGGCATCAAAAGCATAAATATCATTTCGGAAGCCTGCCCTATGGTTTGCGTGGCAGCAATATTCCTAAACCGGGAGTTCTCAAGGAAAAGCTGGGTATAATTATAATATACCGCCAGCGGGATGCAGATCAGCAGCGAGCTGACTAAAAAAACGTAAAAGGAGCGGCTCCCTAACTTCTTAAATGCATCCACTCCGATAATCGTCCGGGCACTTACTTTTTTACCGGCAGCAGGCGGAGGTGTATGCGGCAGGGTGAAACTATAGAGTCCGAGCAGGAGACTGCCGGCGGCTGTAAGATATAAAGGCAGTGATGTTGTTTCAGGCTGTGTGCCCCGCGGTACAAATGACACCAGTATAAAACTAATGGTAAGCCCCGCGGCAATCCAGCCAATAGTACCGAATACCCTGATGGCGGGGAACTGTTTCTCCTGCTGTATCATTTGATGAAATGCCAGCGTATTGGCGAGGCTCATGGTAGGCATATAGCAAATATTATAGGCCAGCAGCGATAAAATGAACAACACAGGACTCCCGGTAAGCGAAGGGGTAATGAACATAAACAAAGCACCCAAAATATGAAGCGCACCCAATACTTTCTGGGTAGCAAAATAGCGATCGGCTATAAGTCCCACAAAAAAAGGAGCAACAATGGCTGCTATGGCATTGGCGGTAAAAGGCCAATGTGTAAGACTTTTCATCCCATTGGAAGACATATAAACTGCTATTGCACTATACCATGCACCCCAAACAAAAAACTCAAGGAACATCATAACTGATAGCTGAAACCGTACCTGGGCCCTCATAATAAAAAGTTGATAGTTGGGCTTTATTCTTCTGTGCTGCCGGTAAATAGTATAAATGATATACCGCCAAAATGCCCCGTTCAAAAAAAGGAAATTACAAAAAGATTGACTGTCCGCATCAAAAAGGAAAATGATTTTTTGATATTCAGGAAAGGAAAATGGAAGCTGGTAAAGATATGAGACAAAAGGCGACACTCCCGTATACGGGTAAAGGCGGAGTGACTGCACTTCGCCTTAATCATTTTGAATGTTTGCTGTTTTTAAACAAACAGGAGAGCAAACACCGTCATAGTGGAAAAGAATGCCCAGGCTATAATATACGCCTGCGTATCTTCAGCACTTTGGGTAGTAAATAGTTTTTTCATGGACACTGTTTTTTAAGGGTTAAAAATTACAGGGGCCGGATCAAATTCCTTTAAGCTGAAGTTTTCAGGAGGGCGTACGGAGTAAATAGGATATTAGTTTTCAAAACGGGGTTGTAAACTATTAACGACAAAGAGGCTGTAGTATTGTGTTTGGAAGGGAGACGGGAGCTCAGGTTGCAGGTTTCAGGGTACAGGTTTCAAGTTGCAGGTTACCATAGCTAATTGAGAGCCTGTAGCCATTGCTGATTTGTTGATTTCTGATTTATCCGCCACGGGGACAGGTTTGGTTATTGCTTTTGGGTTCTTAGTGATTCTTTTCATATCCAGAGCTTCGTGCTTCGCATCCGCCTCTATTTATTTTTTTCCTCCAGCTCCAGCAGCTTTTCAAATACTGTTTCATACTCTTTATTGGCGCCAGCCAGCAACTGCTCTGTCTTTTTATAGGTAGTTTCCGCCTCAAGGAACTTGTTTTTATCGGAATAAACATCAGGGGAAGCCAGCCGGGCAGCCAGTTCGTTCTTCCGGTGGGTAAGCGCGGTTAATTGCTCTTCCAACTGCTGCAACTGCTTCTGCTGCCTCTGGATCTCCTTTTTAAGCTCTTTATCAATAGGGTTTCCTCCATGAGCCTTCACCTGGGATTTGTTATCTTTTTTCTCTTCCGGTACCGGCTCAGGCTTTGCAGCAGCAGCCTGCTTCGTCGTACCGGTGGGCTCACCTGCCTTCCTGGCTTTCCATTCCATCCATTCCTCGTATCCGCCCGCAAAATCTTTGATCTCGTAATTGTCAATTTCCCAAATACGGTTGGCAGCCTTTGAAATGAAATGCCTGTCGTGGCTTACCATGATCAGGCTGCCCTGGTAACGGTTCAGCGCTTCTATTAATAAATCAATAGAAACCAGGTCCAGATGGTTGGTAGGCTCATCCAGGATCAGGAAGTTGGCCTTGCTCACCATAGTTTTTGCCAGGGCCACTCTTGCCTTTTCCCCACCGCTCAGCACCCTGATCTTTTTATCGGTATCATCCCCGCTAAACAAAAAGCATCCCAGCAGCGTTCTCAGTTCCTGCTCGGTTTGCTGGCTGCCGCAGGTCTTCATTTCTTCCAGGATGGTGTGCTGCACATTCAGCGCTTCCAACTGGTGCTGGGCATAAAAGCTTTCCTCTACATTATGTCCCCATACCCTTTCGCCGGTAAAGGATTCCGTACCTGCAATGATCCTGAGCAGGGTTGACTTTCCTTTACCGTTAGCACCGATCAGCGCAATTTTATCGCCCCGGTTAATTTCTGCCGATGTATTTTCAACAATCTTAATATTGCCGAAGCTTTTGCTTACCTGCTTTAAGGTGCAGATGATCTTACCCGGCACCTTATCCACGCGGAAGTTGATCTTTATTTCCGGGCGATCAACTGATACATCTTCGATACGGTCTAATTTATCCAACCGCTTCATAGCACTTTGCGCTGCTGCGGCCTTGGTAGCCTTTGCGCGGAAACGCTCTATAAACCGTTCCTGCTGCCGGATATACTCTTGTTGATTTTCAAATGCCCGTTGCTGCAATGCGATACGCATCGCTTTTTCCGTTTCATAAAAATCAAAATTGCCATTGTAGAAATGCAGTTGCTGCTGGTACAATTCCACGATTTTGGTGACCATCCGGTTCAGGAAATATTTATCGTGGCTCACGATGACAACAGATCCTTTATAATGCAGGAGATATTTTTCCAGCCATTCAATAGAAGGCAGGTCGAGGTGGTTGGTAGGCTCATCGAGTAACAGCAGGTCGGGCTGCTGCAATATCATTTTGGCCAGCAGTACCCGCATGCGCCATCCCCCGCTAAACTCTTTATAAGGCCGCTGCAGGTCATTATTGGCAAAACCCAGTCCCTGCAGCACTTCCTCTGTTTGATGATGGATATTATAGCCACCCAACACTTCCATCTCCTGCAGTTTATCCGAATAAGCATGCAGGAGGGCTTCATCTTCATGCTCTTTTTCAAGGCGCTTACCAAGCTCCTCAATTTCCTGCTCTAACAGCAGTATTTTTTCGAAGGCGCCGAGGGCAACCTGGAGTATAGATTCATTCGTATCAAAGCTCAGCAGATCCTGGTGGAGATAACCAATGCTCACACCCCTGCCTCTTTCCACTGTTCCTGCAGAGGGAAGGTATTCGCCCACTAATACTTTCAGTAAGGTCGACTTCCCGGTACCGTTATAACCGATCAGTCCTATCCGCTCACCGGGTTGTATATGCCAGGTGGCATCCCGTACAATCGTTCTCGCGCCAAATTCAAAAGTCACGTCCTGCAATCCTGCCAGCATAGCTCACCAATAATAACTTTATTTATTTATAGAATCCGGGGTATCTGCCACCGGGCTGTCTGTTCTGATCACAGCGGGTGTTTCGGGGTTGGCAGCAGCAGGTTCTTTATACTTTCCTTCAATAAAAGAAAGATAATTCTGCACCCTGAAGGTCTGGTCTATTTCGCTGTACAACGTGCGCTGCTTTGCGCTCAACCCCTCCGGACCCTGCAGATGCTGCATCATTTCCTGCACCGACATACCACCTAAAGCAGCGTAGTATCTCAATTGCTGATCAATATCTTTTTTGATATCGTTTAACACCCGGTCGCCCAGTTCTTTATAGTCTGCTTCATAAGCAGCCTCCATTACAGATATGCCTACAATATTGTGCTGGTTGCCACGGCTTACCATTGCATAAGGCATATTCACCACGTTAATGCCTTTATCACTTTTTTCAAGCAGCTTTTTTGCTTCTTCCTTCCTTCCGTCTTTAGCCATGCTCTCCGCTGCATTGGCATAGGCCTGGCGTATGGTCAATAAATGGCGGCGGTTCTCCTCATCAAAATAAACACCGGGTATATTTGCATTCCCGAAAGCAAATTTTTTCATCATATTTTCATAGGCCACATCCGTGTTCACATTTGTGGTGTTATTCTGCCTGGGCTGTACAGGTACGAGACG
>CAZREP010000221.1:0-2429 GCA_964599035.1 uncultured Terrimonas sp.
GGGCGGCTTTTTGGTTACTTTTTTCCGCAAAAAAGTAACAGAAAGACAAAACAAAGAAGCGGGGGGTATATATAATTAACGAAGCAGGCGGACACCCGCAAAACATAGGATATACGTTTAACTTTTAGCCGCAGATGCGCAGATTAAATCTGCAGATCTGCGGCATTTTTTCGCAGGCGGGTGGCGATACCCCCTGTAAAACCCATATAGAGCTTTCTGTGAGCATCTGTGGGATCTGTGAGACAGCCACCCGTCAAACCAGGGTCAACTACTCATTAGGCAGTCATTTAACGATTCCGTACATTCGGGAAAAGAATAGCTTTTCAAGTCAAATCCTTTCTTTTCACTAATAAACCGAACAGTATGATCTCTCCAAAAATTGAAAAATCACTGAATCAGCAGGTCCAGTTAGAAGCCGAATCTTCGCAAATATACTTAGCCATGGCCAGCTGGGCCGAAGTAGAAGGATACAACGGCATTTCCGATTTCCTGTTCAAGCATTCCGATGAAGAGCGTGTTCATATGCTCAAGCTGATCAGGTTCATTAACGAACGGGGAGGACATGGCATTATTCCCGCACTTCCCCAACCGGCTCAAAAATACAAAGGCGTCCGGCCGTTGTTTGAACAGGTGCTGAACCATGAAATCCATGTAAGCAATGAGATCAATAAGCTGGTGGATATCTGCCTGAAAGAAAAAGACTATACCACGCATAATTTTTTGCAATGGTATGTAAGTGAGCAGATCGAAGAAGAAGCGCTTGCCCGGAGAGTGATTGATAAGCTCAAACTGATCGGTGACGACAAGGGTGGACTGTATTTACTTGACCGGGATATCGTTACCATTGAAAGCTCGCTTAAAACGGAAAAAGGAGTCAGGGATTAATAAAATAGCTTTCACCGGCGGGGTTTATACGCCACGAATACCCGAATATTTAATGTATTTTAATGTTTTCATTCGTGCATTGGTGGTTGTTCTATTGTATTCCTAAATCAGACCCATGCGGGCCGCTGAAATTCGGCATACAACGCCATAAAGTTTCTATGCTTCCAAAGAGAGGACAATATCTCCATGATCATTTTTTAATGTCGGGCTGCCGGTATACCACCCATTAAACCATACCTGATGGTAAAAAACAGATACTTACGCTATTTGCCGCTGGCTTCCCTGTTCGGCACCCAGCGCACAAGGGAATTATTCCAATATAATCCTACCATACTCCCCACCCGGGAAGAGGCAGAAGAGGTAAAGCTGTTTGTATATGATTATGACGCCGGTCATTATGAAGAGCACCAGGTAAAAACTATAAGTGATTGCGCATCCTTTAAAAATAATGACCGTATTACCTGGATCAATATCGACGGCTTAAGGAAACAGGACGTAGAAACGATCTGTAACGAATTTGGCATACATGCCCTGCTCATAGAAGATATCCTGAGCGTAGGGCAGCGGCCCAAGATGGATGATGTGGAAGGCATCCTGTTCTGCCTGCTCAACATGCTGTACTTTAATGAAAATACCAGGACGGTGGAAACCGAACAGATCAGCATTGCCCTGGGGGAAGACTTCGTTATTTCCTTCCAGGAAGATGGGACCCGCGATGTTTTCGACCCTGTGCGGCATAAGCTGAAAATGGCAAACAGCAAGATCAGGCAGAGAACCGCCGACTATCTCTGCTATTCCCTGCTCGACATGATAGTAGACAATTATTTTATCGTAATGGAAAGCCTGGGAGAACAGATTGAATTGCTGGAAGAAGAGGTGATACGTCACAGCAATACCAGGTCGCTGGCACATATCAATCATTTGCGCAAGGAACTGATCGTGCTGAAACGGAATATTGCTCCCGTACGGGAGCTGATCAACGGCTTCATACGCAGTGAAAGCGATTTGCTGGATGATCGCACCACCAAGTATTTTAAAGATGTGTACGATCATATTGTGCAGGCTTACGATTTTACGGAAAACTACCGGGATATGATGATGAGCATGCAGGACATTTACATTAATAATGTAAACCTGCGCATGAATGAAGTAATGAAGGTAATGGCCATCGTAACCTGCCTGATGGCGCCCGCCACCGTTATCGGCGGCATTTTCGGGATGAACTTCGAAGCCATTCCTCTGTTGCATAATAAATGGGGCTTTTATATTTCGGTGAGTGCCATGCTGTTTATCCCTCTCATTATGTTGTATGTTTTCAGGAAAAGAGGATGGTATTGAGTTGGGAATCAAAACATACATGATGAAATTCCGGACTTCTTTATCTGTATTCCGTAACTTTAGGATCGGAATCTCTGGAATATCTTTAAACCTGCGCGTATGAAAAGATCATTCAATTCCTTGCGAACCTGTTTACTTCCGGCAGTATTTTTTATTTGGATCCAACCGGGCTGTACTCCCGCCAAACAGACTGCGGCAGTTTCCAA
>CAZREP010000221.1:2439-7288 GCA_964599035.1 uncultured Terrimonas sp.
GGGATAACTGGATATTCAGTGCCAACCATGCATTGCCCCAGCGTGGCAGGTCGAGAAATCTGACCGGTACTTATGAAGTGGTATTCCGGAAAGATACGATCCTGTTTCACCTCCCTTACTTCGGCCGCGCATATACGGCGCCTATTGGTGAAACCACAAGTCCACTGGATTTCAGGACTACCGATTTTGATTTCAAAAAAAACAAAGATGATAAAGGGAAATGGAACATTACTGTTATTCCTAAAGACTATCGGGAGGTGCAGTCATGCGATTTCACTTTTTTTGAAGACGGCTCTGCACAATTGAATGTACAAATGGCAAACCGATCACCCATCAGCTTCAGCGGATCCGTACAACCGGAAAAAGTACAAAACAGGTAATACCAGCTCTTACCAGCCACAAAGTCATTAAGACACAAAGACACAAAGACTCACAAAACAACTTAGCGCCTTAGTGTCTTAGTGGCATTTCTTCATTACCTGCCAGGGGCTTACGAATACGCAATGCTTCTTTACATAGCCGAAGTTCAATTATACTCTATATCTTTTTATCCCTTCTTTGATTATTGGCACAGTAAAATTTATGAGATACCCAAGTCTGAGTCCTGTCATTTTTAAGTGACTTATTATTTGTGCCTGCCAAACAGGATTCACAGTTTCCACTGCTTTCAATTCTGCTATAACTAAATCATTTACCAGCAAATCCAATCTCAAACCTTCATTAAAAACAATTCCATCATAAACAACAGGGATATCTACCTGGCGCTGCACATAAAAGCCACTTTTAGTAAGTTCATGAGCCATGCATATTTCATAAACTTTTTCAAGCAAACCGGCCCCCAATGCCACATGTATTTTAAAAGCAGCATTTACTATAGTCTTTCCGATTGTTTCTTCTTCTTTGGTCAGGGGAAAATATTCCATAAATTATCTTTTTATCAATAAGATTTTATTGATGGTTTTACTTTACCGTTTGCCACAAAGGCTCAAAGACACAAAGAATCACAAAACAATATAGTGCAACTTTGTGCCTTCGTGTCTTAGTGGCATTATTATGCGTCTCCATCACTTATCTTCTTTCCCTGCCTATTACCATGCTCAGCTTACACTGCACGGTGAAATATGAATCATTCCTGTTGTTATTACCCCTTATGTCATTGGGTACGGCTGTTGCAGACGGATCAATTTCTTTTTGCCTGTTGTGCAATTGCAGCGCATACGATGCCAGGTAGGGAGAAAGATATTTTTGGAATAAAGCAGGGTCAATATATCTTGTACTCACGTCATCCAGGTAGTCTGTGCGGGTGATGCGATGCAATACTTCAAAACGGAAATTCACCTGTGCTGCACATTCCAGCTTTATGCCGACCCCTACCGGAAAGTTAACCTGGGTAAGCCGGTATGGTTTTCGCTCCGGGTATTCGGCAAATCCCTGTCCTTCCGTATGCAATTCATGCAGTGATATCCATTCTTCACCCGCCCTCGCTTTAGGATCAAAATAAAAAATACCTGCGCCGCCAACGAGGTACGGAGATATGGTATTCGCTTTTTTGTTTATCCCCAATAATACAAGGGGATGCAATTCCGCCAGCAGCATCAGCTCTGTAATGTTGCTTTTAAAATGAAGATTCCGCAGGTAGCGGTTACGCGCTTCGGAGCGATCATTTTTTAAAATGCTGTCATAGGCCATTATCTTTCCCACATTCAACTCCAAACGGATACCTAACGCATACCTGTAGCAGAGGTTTGCAAAAACTCCGCCGCTTACTTTAGTGTTTTGCCAGTTCAGGTCTTTCAGGAATCTTTTGCCGTTACCGGGCCGGCCGCCGATATCGGTGAGGCAATTGATCGCACCCAGCGATATTCCTCCTTCAAAGAGAAGATCATTGTCGTAGTAAAGGTTATTGTAAAAATAGTGCTGTGCAAAGGAATGATTGTTTGATAAGCCGCACAGGAGCAGCAGATAAAGGGTGCATACTTTCATGGTTAGCATTTTAGGTGTTAGCAGAAAATTAAAAGCAACGGGAACGGATGCCATTAAGATAGTAAAATATTCAGCAAACCACAAAAGATGTTCAAAAAACTATTCCGAAGCGATATAGTAAATATATGCGGATAGCGTATGCAGGCTCCGACAGCTTCCATACAACATCGCATCACCGGTAGCGGACAAATTGTAGTATAACTAAGCGTTCCTTAATACACCTGCATTAAATGTGGCACCTTTTGCAGGCTGAACAGCCAAAGGCTTCCTTCTTCTTTTTTTCTTCAGCTTATTGAGCCAGATGAGCGTACCCGTAACGGGCAGGGTGGTGGCAACCAGGCAGGCTATAAAATAAAGCAGCTTCGTAAATCCGCCATACACGTTGCCCACATGCAACGCTTTTATAGAGCCCGCTATCCTTTCATTAAAAGGCTTATCACGGAAAATATCCAGCTTACCGGTAGCAGCAGTATATTGATCCAGCATTAGCCTGTCGCCTGCTGCAGGCGCAAAAAAGCCAACCCTTGTTTTACTGATAACAACCGGGGCTTTGGCATCCGCCGGTAAGGTAATCATATAGTTTCCTTTATAAGGCAGCAACTTGTTGGCTGCAGCTATATACGCCGTAATGGCCAAAGGTTGCTGTTCATGCTCAACAGGCAATACACTTGCGTCGTTTGATGTTGCAGACGACCGTCCCTTTTCTTCTTCCCCTTTTTTTTCTCTGTTATCTTTGTCAGCCATGGATTTATTCCCGCTTTCTCCTTTCCTCTCGGAACGGATTTCCCCGTTTGGTGATTTTCCACCGGCTTCACCCGGCTTGGCTTCCGCTCCCTGTGGTTTGGGTTTATATGTCCCCAGCGTTTTCTGCAGGCCGTCCCTGTACCATTCAAACGACCATTGAGGACCGGTAAGTCCCATCACCAGTAAAAAGATGAGGGAGTAGAACGCAAGTGTATTGTGCAGGTCGTGGTTAATACGTTTCCAGTTGCCGGAGAACTTTATCTTTAAACCCTGGCGCCATGTCCTCACTTTTTGCGGGAACCATATGATCAAACCGGTTATGCAGCCTAATGTAAAAACAATAGTGGTCCATCCCGATATTTTGCTTCCCAGCTCCCTGTTGGTCATGCTGCTTACAATAGGCTGCTCTACTTTATCAAGCAGCAGCCAGCGGTGCAGGCTGAACATGGTGCTCATCAATTCTTTAGTGCCGTTTTTCTCAAGCGAATTTCCCACGATCTCCCCGGTATAAGGATTAAGCATATAGGTAGTGCCGAAACGCGATTTATCATCTTTCTTTCTTACATTAAACTGGTACGTTCTCCCGGGATCGGCAGGTATATTCACCGCAGTTACCTTACCCCCGGACACCTGCTGTACTTTTTCGATCAACTGTTCCGGAGCGATACGATCAGTTCCTGCCACCTGATCAACCCTATATAAATGAGGTGCAGCTCTTTCCGTCAGCTCAGTATTATACACGTATACCGTGCCGCTGAAACAGATCACAATTACGATCAGCCCGCTTCCCAGCCCCAGCCAAAGATGTATATCATTGAACAGCTTTCGTACTTTTTGCCAGGTAGTCTTGTTTCTCTTTGGCTGTGCCATATGCATCCTTTGTTGTTTGATTTATGGGGTAAATCCAAAAACAGGAAAAATAAAGATTTCTTTTGGGGTGGATTTACATAAAGCGGAAAAATCCGGATTCTGCACATTACCGCTACCGTTTACCTGTCCCAAAAAACAGCAGAAGTGAAGGGGTCTATATTGCCCTGTTTTGTCACTTCCTCTCCGTTACCGGTCAGCTCCGACTTACGGTAAGTAAGCCTTAGCGGGCGGTAAGCCGGATCGGCATTAGGGCTTCTTAATGATTGCGGTATAGCCGGTATACCCAGCCTGCGATAATCACACCAGGCCTCAAAGCCGTTAATGGTATTCAGGGAAAGCCATTTTTGTTCTATTATCCGTTCAATCTTATCCGTTGCCTGGTCGAGGTCAACTTCGTTCTGCGTAATATAATCACTGTATCCTGCTGCTGCTTCCATATATTTAAAGGATTCTTCAATAGCAAGATTATAATAAGCTTTGGCATTGCCGCTTATCCAGCCCCGCTCCGCGGCTTCCGCCTGCAAAAAAAGACTTTCAAATGAACCCAGCAATACAGAGGACTGAACAGAACGCTTAAACAACGCAGCGGGTTGTCCGCCGTTTTCCAGGGGTCCGAGAAAAGGGGAAGTATTTATCATCGAGAACGCAGCATCTTCGGTACCCTGGGGCACCCCTGCATATTCACCGGATGCCTGGGCTTTGGCATATAATTTTTCCAGCCGGGGGTCATTCAGCCGCTTATATTCGTTAACCAAAAAGGCAGTCGGCCGAATGGTGTTATAAGCAGGGGTTAAAGCACCAACGGCAGTACGGTAATAGGTTTCCCAAAGGGGATTTTGCAATCCCGCGGTACCGTCTGCATAACCCGGGTTTACGAATGCGCCCTCTCCCGCATGTAAAAAGCCGCTTCCTTCAGCCTCTATTTTCGCAAGTTCGGAATTAATATAACTTGTGTTTCCAGTCTGGCTTTGACGAAGCAGGGCCCTTAATTTAACCGTATTGGCAAATTTTATCCAGCGCGCCATATTGCCCCCAAACAGGATATCGTCTGCAGCAGGCTGTTTGGAAAAGGGGGTGGCACTTTTAATATCAGCAATTCCGGCACTAATAAGGTTAACGGATTTTTCATATACTTTTTGCCCGTCTTCAAATGCCGGCGTGGCATTATCTGTTCCCTGCAATGCTTCATCAAAAGGTACATTGTTGTATAAATCTACCAAACGCATAAAATGCCAGCCCTGCATAATTTTAG
>CAZREP010000222.1:0-7276 GCA_964599035.1 uncultured Terrimonas sp.
AAACTCGTCGAAGGCCCCACCGCACGGAGTGCCTTGCACAAAGAGAAGAACGCAGAGAACTCGGAGAACCTTACAGAACGATGGTCGTGGAGACTCCAGCGACACGGGAGAAGAGGCAGTCCGTTTGACGGAAGCTCGACCGGTAGGGATGATCTGGGGACACTCAGAGGTCAGCCTTGGGCCACTACTACCTTCGCATCAATCCCGAAGTGAAGCAGTTCCTGTCAAAGGACCTACCGGAAGCCGGCTGGGTCGAACTCATCGTGTCGGACCTGACCGAGGCCGGGACCCGCCTCTCGGCGGTTCACCTTCCAAGCACTGAGCACGGTCCTCAGCTCGCGCTTTACGGCGATCAGTTCTATGCCAGGGCGTCCACCGACAAGTACCGGGCCGACTCCCTGTGGGTGTACCGGGTGGAACTGGCACGCAACCCGAATCAGGTTCCGGTGACGATCGACGGCCGCTTTGAGCCACTGACCGACGACCGGCGCCAATCCGTTCGGGACTCTGTCACTCCGCTGTTCAAGCAGGAGGAGGAGCCCGCTACCGTGGAAGCCGGGCGTGTCATGCGGCTGAAGCCCAGCCCGCGCCTTGCGAAGATGCTCGCGGGATTTCCTTCAAGTGCCCGGGCGGCGTGGCGTCCTTTGCCGACCGCGCCTGCATCGCCAAGTGTTACGGAGTTGCTCCGGATTCTGCGGTCGGTTTGGTCCCGGTATCGACTTGACCGGTTCGCGTCTCCGACGCCCCGGGAGGAATGGCTCCTACGCGGCAGTCTGAAGACCGACACACTCACGAACGAGGAGAGACTGGCCCTGTTGGCGTTGGTCGACATCGGCACGCTGAGCTCCCTCGCTGCCAGTTCGGGGATGAACCGGGACGCTCTAGAAGATTTCCTTCGGCGACTGGCCGAACTTGTGCCGCCGAGCGATGTGCGCGCAGCGATCTGGGGCGCCATGCTCGCGGGCGCCTCGGACGTCGACCTCCGAGATGAGCTGCGGTCAGCGGCGGTCGGCTTGCGTGCGGTTGTCAACACTGGCACCGCGGAGCGTGCCTGGACGCGGGCGGCTTTGGATGGCCTTGGCGCGGCTGCTGCGCGTGGTGGTGACAAAGCCGTGGTGGACCTTCTGCAGTCAGTTGAAGGAGACACGCATCCACTACTCGGTGTCGCGATCTGGGCTGAGCGCTTGGAAACAGCAACGGTTCCGGCGTTGCCCTCCGTCGCCCCCCCACCTGCGGTCCCGGACGAGCCGTCAATCGCTCCCCCGCGGCTTGAGAATGGGGCGGATGCGCCAGACGAGGAAGCTGGATCATCAGGAGGCTCCCTTGATCCGGCGGTCGCTCAGTGGGCCCTTGCGAAATGTGTCTCAGAACTCGAACCATTCGTCGCTGGCCTCGGCAGGATCACCGCCGCTGCAAGTACGTTTGCCCCGGTTGTGCGATTCGAGACGCCCGAGGAGCTTCTTGGGGCTCTATCGCGCCTCGAAGCACTTGCGGCCGAAGTCAAGGAGTGCCTGGAGCAACTGCCACCACGGCCGCAGCTTGAAGTGGACCTCGGGCATGCGATGACTGTGCACGACGGCGCGAAGGCCGCTCTCGGCGCCGAGTTCGATCCCGGCGTGCCGCCGTTTGATGAGTTGAGCCTCGCTGAGCTCGACGAGTTGGTGGACCTCGTCCAGAAGGAGGCGCTAGATGCAATTCCGGTATGGGCGTGGTCTGTTGGGGAAGGCCTCGTGGCCGAGCACTCAGACGTTGCAAGTCGCGCGGCGCGCCTCGCGGATCCGGCGGTGAGGCGCTTGGTAGGCCAACTCGTTGTGGTCAGAGAGGACTACAGCGATCTCGCCTCGTCGGCGGTATCGAAGATTTCCCCCCCTCCGGTGCACGTGGCCCCGGACGAGCACATGCGCCTCGAAATGGAACAACTGCGGCTGGCGGCGCGCCGGCTGCACCGAGTACCGGAGGAGCACCGCGAGTGGGTGCAATTGGCGCTAGCCCGCGGCGACGACGAAGAAGACACTCTGCAGCTTCTCGACCGCTTCGGGGCCCTGTCCGAGCGGCTTCCACCAGATACGGCTCGGAGCATTCGGGAGGAGGTGCTTACGTTCGAGGAGCCGTTGAACCGTGAGAAGCGGCTGCATCAGTACGAACTCGCGGTGAAGTTCTTTGAGGACTCGCTCGGCGGCGCACAGGACGTGACGTTCGGTCAGCTGACGAAACGCGTGGAGCGTACTCACGAGGCGCCGGCACTGACGCCGACGCCGAGCTTCGAGCTTTCCGTAGACCACAACTGGGTCGGCACCGCCAAGGCTCGAGCACCAATCGTTTTCGTGCCTCACGAGGATCCGAACCGACCGTACGGGTTTGTCAGTATTCCCGTTGCGGTCGAAGCACTCCGTCGATGGGACTACCACATCAAGCTTGACGTCCGCGTTCGGTCGCGTCAGCGAGGACACTCGTGGCTTCAGGAGTGGGACCGCCACACTCCAGAGACGTTGGACATCGGCCGTCAAGATTGGCGCAAGACGATCGACGGACGATTCGTCTTCACTTTCGAACTACGGATGGCGATTCGCCGTCCAGAGAAGGCAAACGAAGCTTTCGAGGTTGCGCTCAATCTGATTGACGCGGCTAGTGCCGCGGCCTTGGCGCCTGAACGAGTCCTTCGGTGGGAATCCATTGAGCTGCCGTTTGAGCCACTCACTTTCGAGTGGCCCGTTGGGATCCATCCCGACTATGTGAGGGCGCACCCAATTGGGCCACAGAAGCGGCTGAACCGCATCGAGGCTCGAATCAAGGGAGGGACTAGCTTCGCCGTACTCGCTCCGCGGCGTTTTGGAAAGACGACGCTCGTCGAGTACTTGAAGGCCAGAGCCACTGAGTTGAAGGTTGCGTGTCCAGACCCCATCGTCTGCACATCGCTGACAGATGACCGCGGCATTATTGATTTACCGCTAGTGTGGCGGACGGTTGCCGAAGGCCTTCAGACAGCCCTGCAGTGCACGGTGTCAGCGGATCTCCGGAATGACCTTCCCGGTCCGCATGCGTTCGATCGCGCTAGGACCGCTGCGGCCGAGGCCGGGTGGAAAGGCATTCTAGTCCTGTTCGATGAGTCGCAGTTGCTCTTCTCTGGCTCAACCGGTCCTCGACTGGGTGATCGCCTGAAAGATCTATTGGAGCGGAGTTGGATGTCCAACACGGCCGTGGGCATGGTGCCATTGCTCTTCGGCTTTGTTGGCCTTCCGAGTTTTGCATCGAGCATTGGCGTCAACTTTCGGAATCTTCTTGAACCCGACGAGGGCTGGGACATGGACGATGATGACGTCAATCGCATCATCCTCGCTGTCACCAAGAACAAGCTACACACGACTCGTGAAGCGCGACACCACTTGGCTCAGGCGGCTCCGAATCTGTACCTGGCCCGAATTCTCGTTGAGTCTCTGAGGGATCGAGCCAACCGTTTGCAGCGCTCGTGGGTGAACTATGACGACGTGGCTGCGGTGCAGGCTGACCTCGCACGGCAGTTGGAACAAGGACGCCAAGGGAACATCGCAAGCTTGATCCGCGACTCCTTGAACGACTCGCCAGACGTCAACAGATGGCAGCCGAGCCCGTCATACCCCATGGCAATGGCCCTCGCCCTTTCCCGTCATGATGGCATCCGCGGTGCGCAGCCACTGGCCGTGCACGCGCGGCAGCTCCTTAACGGGTGGTGCGACGATCAACAGTTCGGTACCGGTAAGCCACACTATCGAGAGGACGACGTGAGGCGGCATCTGGACCGCCTCAGCGAACTCGGGGTGTTCGACAGGAGTGACTTCAAGTCGCGGTTTGTCGAGGCGTGGCTCGTGGGAGAGGCCCGCGAGGGGGTCCCGCCCTCTGCCACAAATGCCCTGATCAAAGGGGCGAGCACGATCGTGTCAGTAGCCGAACTACTGGAGCCTGTGGAGAGCGCTGGAGGCCAAGCTCGGATATTTCGTTTCACTCGCGACGGTGTTCAGTATGCATTACGCAAAGCTGCGCTGACGAGCGAGACTGAGCGGAACAGATTCCTGGAGACCGTCGCCACGCTGAAAGTGCTCTCCTCAGGGATACCCAGGGGTGAAGCTGGAATTCAATACATCTTCGACCTAGACGCTGTGGGCTTCTCGGAGCAGGACGACATGGTTGGTGTCCACGTCTATCGGTGGATCGAAGGCCAGGATCTCCAGTCTAAGGTGAGCCAGTTGCCTGGAGCGTTGGTCGCGGAAATCGGCTTGAAGCTCGGCATCGCGCTGCAGCTACTGCATCGTTTCCGGATCACACACCGGGATATTCGCCCCAAGAACGTCGTGTTGGCCCGCGATTCGAAGGATCCAGTCCTGATCGATTTCGGGTTGGCTCGGTTCAACAGTGGGCAGTCGTTGACATATCTCGACAACGAGTTCTCAGCGCCGGAGGTTTCTCGTGCGGGACCTCAGTGGACACCGGCAGCGGACGTCTACGGCCTCGGGCGGACGCTTCAGGTCTTACTACGAAGCGGTGACGCGACAGGTGGCGGGTTGCAGGACCTCCTCAACAGAATGGTCTCTGAGAAGCCAGACGAGCGCCCGCAGGCGAGCGAGCTGCCCTCGGCCTTCGATGCGGTCCGCGCCAGGCACTTGGTAGACGATCAGTGTCGGCCAGTCCTACAGCGCATCGACGCCGCAGTCGCTATCGACGCTCAGCGTCGTTGGTACCCACCCGTCGTTGAAAAGTTCAAGCCCACATTCCGCATGCTGGTCATGGGGCTTCACTCGGACGTATTCGATCGGTGTGCCGAGTTGGCCGACTTTCTCAACCAGATCGTCGAAGCATATCCGGCTCGGCGCGGCGGAGCCCAGCTGACACTGGGGAGCATCAAGCACAGGAACGACGAGACTGGTGACAAGTTCTGTCTCAGGAGCATCGACGCGTTGCACCGGCTCAGATTGTCACTGTCCCATGGAGGCGCGAGCACGTCGAAGTCGAACCTCATGAGGAAGTTGGAACAGCCAAATGACGATGAACTGCGCGCGTGGGTACGCGAAGGTAGCGACGTCATCGCCGATCACTTCGGTGTAGACAGCCTTCGGACCATCGTGGCCCAAGTCCTGTAGTCCGCCCTTGCGAACCACTCTCAGTTCAGTCATCGACGGGTTCCTCCGAATATTGACGGAGGAGCAGCCCGCCGACTGGCTCTCGACCATAGCGGCGCGCCGCCTTCAGCTTGGAGCGCAACTCAGGTTGTGACCATGGCGGAGTACACGCGTCGTTCCAGTCCGCGAGAACGCTCAGAGCCTCCTCGTCGTCAAGCGCGAATCCGCGGACTAGACGGCAGCACACTCTGAACGTTGCTACATCACCGTGCTGACCGGCCACTGCTGGCGGGATTGCCGCGATGTACCGCCTCGCACGCTCCTGTGCAGAGACGACGCTCGACGTCGACGGCGAGCTGCTTTGACGTGCTTCAGCCGACACCGGCGGCGACGCCCACGGGAAGTCCGAGGGGCGACGGCATCGAGGCGCCGATGCGAACTCCGTCGACACCTTCGACGCCGGCCGATACTTGTGGTTGAAGTAGCCGGGCAACCTGGTCATCTGCGCGCAGGACGTTGCCGCCTTGTCCGTCCCGAGGTCTTTGGCCAGGTGCTTCTGCAGGGATTCAACCCCGTCCTTGGTGAAGCCGGACACCTGCCAGAGGAGATGCAGCCGATTCGGCGATGAATACGTCACGTATGACGGCGGCGGCAGGTCGCGGCGCCTTGAGATCGCTGCGAGCACCGTTGTGCCGTCCCGGTCAGCGTCGAGAAAGACGTGCCGGACATCCGCGATCGCGTCCCGCGTGCGCGCCCTCCGCTGTGGTCGGATCGTGTTCACGCTCACGAAGACGCTGAAGCGTCTGGCGTTCTCTGCGCGCAGCCATGCCTGGAACTTCGGACTAGCGATGAGCGAGACCGGTGCGACGCGCTGCGCTGAGCCGCCGGTGTCATGAGACTTCAGGAGCACGGCGATCCAGTCGTCCGGCCGGAATGCCGCATTCAGGAATCGGAGCGGCGCGTCGAGATCGATCGCCATTGGTAGCCTCCGTCAGTTCTTGGTCAACACGAGCTGTCCTACGAACGTCGACTGCTGGCAGTCCGTTCCCGTGAAGTCGGCTTCAATCCGGGTGGCCTGGGCGGTGCCGACGCTGCCGAACGTGCCGCGGCATCCACGGGGCGACGTGAACTCTCCCTGCGTGCTGATCTGCGCGGGCGGCGTGTTCCCCGGCGTCAACGCCGTCGTCGCCATGGTGGTCATCGTCAGCCAGGGATGTTGGGAGCGCACCGTCGTCCGGAAGGACTGCTGGTTCGACTGCGGAGTCACTTCGAACGTCCACTGCATCGGACCGGCGCTGGGCGCTGGCGGATTCGGATCGCCGGGATTGACCTGGATCGTGACTGTTCCGGACCATGTCCCCGTCAGGAACGATGTCGGCGGGGAAGGCGATGTGGGTCCAGGCGACGAGCCCCCACAGGCCGTCAGCACCAGCAGTAGCGGGAGGGGACCACACCAAAGCGCGACACGGGTCATGACTCGCCTCCTTTCACGCCGGCTAACGCTGGGCTGGACACCGGCTCCAGTCGGATCCGGTCAGCGGGAGCGTCGTAGTCGACAACCCGGACCACGTCCGTGACGCGCCTTTTCCGGCCGACACGTTCGATGTGCACGACCAGGTGGATCGCCAAGGCGATGGCCTCGCGGGTACTGTGATGGGGGAGCCCGGTGTTAGCTGTCAGGACACAGTGTGCCAGACGTGACAGCGCCTGTTCGGCGGAATTCGCGTGGATCGTGCTTAGAGCCCCCTGATGTCCTGTGTTCAGAGCCTGCAGGAGGTCGAACGCCTCGTGTCCTCGTACTTCCCCCACAAGGATGCGGTCGGGCCGGTGTCGAAGGGTGGCCCGAAGCAGGTCCGCAATGGTCACCGCCGGTAGAGGTGCTTCCTGCCCGAGCGGTGCCTGCGAGCGCCGAGCCTCGAACCGCACGAGGTTCGGCTTGTCGATCAGAATCTCGGAGGTTTCCTCAATCAGGACGATACGATCGCCTGGCGGAATGATGGATGCCAGCGCGTTGAGCAGCGTCGTCTTGCCGGTGCCGGTGCCTCCGGAGATCAGCACGTTGCGCCGCCGGCTCACTGCCTCTGTCAGGTGTTTCGCCAGTGCCGTCGTGAGGGTGCCGCATTCGACGAGTTCCTGCAGCGTGTAGCGGTGCGTGAACTTCCGCACGGTCAACGTCGGCCCATCGA
>CAZREP010000223.1:0-7183 GCA_964599035.1 uncultured Terrimonas sp.
TTTTTAGCGTCGGTACCGGTACAACCCGGAAATACAAGTGATATAAACGTCCTCCAGCTTAAGTTATTGTGCTTTTTATCCTTTATCTTTTCCGTTCCTGATCAATGAGTTGCATTAATTCGGCTACCCTTTCTACCGGCTGCAGGCACGAATAATTGCGACATAAATAAACATTGGTTTTGTCTTTCACATAGCGATCAGCCAACAAAGGAAAGCCGGGGTGATCACCAGGAGCAGATTGAATAATTTTATTGGGCAGATAATGAGATACGATCTCTGATACAATATCCTTACAACGTTCACCCACCACAGCTATTTCATTAAACCCCTTAAAAATATCATATATCACACAGGCCCACATTCCGAATGAAGTTGGATATTTTATCACTACCCCGTTGATTGAGACAGCCATTTTCAGCGCTCTTTCCTTCCATGAGGCCTCATTAAAAACAAGTGACAAATAATGCAAATTCCAAGCCATTATCGCGTTACCGGAGGGAGTTGCCCCGTCGTACACCTCTTTTAAGCGCAAAATAACATCCTTTTGATCACGGTGAGTATAAAAAAAGAAGCCCGTATCTGCTTCACCGAAATGGTCGACAACCTGTTGGGTAAGCTGCTTTGCCCGGAGCAGATAATTCTGGTTGCCGGTAATTTCCTGCAAACCAATAAGCGCCTGAATCAAAAAGGCATAGTCATCTAAAAAAGCGGGATGCCTGGCTGACCCGCTTTTGAAAGCGTGTAACCAGTTCCCTGTGCTTTCCTGCTTAAACCTGCTGAGCAGGAACGTCATATTTTTCAGTGCTGCTTCCTTATATCTTTCATCGCCCAACGCCGCATATGCCTTAGTGCAGGCTATATTCATCAGGGCGTTCCAGCTCAGCAAAATCTTATCGTCAAGCATGGGAGGCACTCTTTTTTGGCGTACGCTCAAAAGGCGGGTCCGGCAGCGTTGTAAGATATCCCGAAGTTTCTCTTCTTCCAACCCGTTACGGGCGGCAAATTCAGCCGGAGGCAGCGTTGCCCTTAAGATATTGTGATGTTCCCAATTGCCTTCATCGGTAATATCGTAATACCTGCAAAAAACAGGTGCATCTTCCTGCAGCACGGATTCAATTTCAGCTTTGCTCCAAACATAATATTTGCCTTCAACGCCTTCACTGTCTGCATCGAGGGCTGAATAAAAAGCGCCTTCTTCATTTGTCAGTTCCCGCTCAATAAAATCCATTGTTTGTTGTACTGTATCTGCATATAATGGACGTTGGGTAAGCTGATAAGCTTCACTTAACACAATGATAAGTAATGCATTGTCATATAACATTTTTTCGAAATGCGGTACCAGCCACTCCCTGTCGGTCGCATACCGCGCCAGCCCTCCGCCCAATTGATCGTATATACCTCCATAAATCATTTTATCCAGGCTTAGCAGGGCGTGATGTAATGCTTTTTCCTTCCCTGTATGGAAAAAATAACGCAGCAGGAACTGTATGGTAAAGATTTGAGGAAACTTAGGCGGCCTTCCAAAGCCTCCCTCCTCTGTATCAGCAGATTGCATAATGTTATCAAAAAGGGTATCGAACTGATCCGCACTAAGTTCCCCGACGGAAGGATTTATGCCAAAAGCATTGGATTGCTGCAGATGGGCAGTAAGGTTATCGGCCTGTAATTCCAACTCATCGCGCTTATCCTTAAAAGCGTTGGCAACACCCTGCAGTACCTGTTGCCAGGAAGGCCGGTTAAAGGCCGGCAAAGGAGGAAAATAGGTACCTCCATAAAAAGGCTTCCCGCCCGGGGTTAAAAATACATGGAGTGGCCAGCCTCCGCTGCCGGTCATTGTCTGAACGGCATTCATGTAAATATGGTCGAGGTCCGGTCTTTCCTCCCGGTCTATCTTGATATTAATGAAATGCTCATTCATTATAGCTGCAGTGGCCTCATCCTCAAAGCTTTCCTTTTCCATTACATGGCACCAGTGGCATGCAGCATAGCCAATGCTTACCAGTAAAGGTTTATTTTCCTGCCTTGCTTTACGGAGTACTTCTTCATTCCAGGGATACCAGTTTACAGGATTATGTGCATGCTGCAGCAAATAAGGGCTGGTTTCATGTATAAGATGATTAGTGTGCGCAGGTAACCCCATTCGGCGAAATTAGCAACAATTACTTTTTATTGCTGCTCAAATACTTTTCAAGCGCTGCTACCATAGAAGGGGTTTCGGGGGCGGGAGCTTTAATATGCAAAGTCAGGCCTGCTTCTTCTACCGCTTTGGAGGTATTATTCCCGAATGCGCCTATCCGGGTTCCATTTTGCTTGTAGCGTGGGAAGTTTTCCAAAAGGCTCCTCACACCACTGGGTGTAAAAAAGCAGATCACATCAAATTCGGATTGGGTAAGCACCTGTCTCACATCATTGCTAATGGTTCTGTACATAAAAGGAGTGGCAAACTCACATTTATTTGCCCTGAGCCAGTATATGATCTCATTGTCCTGCTGGTTTTCCGAGCAGGGGTATAAAAACTGCTCATTTTCCTTATGCTTATTGATCACATCGAACAGGCTTTTGTTGGTGCCGTCGGCACTATAAAATACCTTTCGCTTCCTGTACAGGATAAATTTCTGCAGGTACAATGCAACAGCTTCTGTTATACAAAAATATTTGGTATCCTGTGAAACAGGTATTTTAAGCTCCTCACACACGCGAAAAAAATGATCGATGGCATGCCTGCTGGTAAATATTACCGCACTGTATTGAGCCACATCGATCTTTTGCTTGCGAAAATCTTTAGATGGGATACCTTCCAGCCTTATAAACGGAAAGAACTCCAGCTCAACGCTGTGCTTTTTCGCTAATTCAAAGTAAGGAGACTTATCCGAGTCCGGCCGAGGTTGGGTTATCAGGACCTTTTTAATAGACATATCAGAACTGCTTACTGCCATTTTCACCTGTTTAAGCTATATGTTTATCTTTATGAGGCAATGATCCTGCAAAGTTACGAACTTATTGCAAACAAACGTAAGAGGAGTTTGTAAATGAGCAAAACAGGGATGATCTCAAACCCACATACATACAAAAAAAGATGTAACCAGCTAATTTTTAATTCGTTATGTAATCCGGAAAAGGAAAGTATAAACCTGTAGATCAATAAAAATGATAAAAGAACAAGAGAAACCGTAAAAGCAATCCGTTGAAAAACATGATCTCCGAAGGCCAGTATCAGCATTAATGGTATTAATAAAATTGATAATATTTTATTAATTAAGAACACAATAAAGATATAAGAATCGATTGCGGTTTGCTGATCAAACATCCAGCCCATCAGCTTCAAAATAAAATATTTGCCTGCGTAAATAAACGCAATGCTGAAAAAGCATACCGTAAATAGCAGCCAGGGCTGGATACTGCTCTTTGTAGTATAATTTATAAGCAGATAGCTAAAAAGAGCTGCACTAAAAACAAAAAATATATTAAAAAGCAGGCTGGTCATACCCGCTTGCTGAAGCTGGTCTCTTATTTGTTTCTGGCGAAGAGCCGGACGCCAGAAAGCATTGAATATATCCTGAAAATATTTGGGAAAACCAATCTTTAAGGTACCCAGAAAAAACAATATACCGCAAAATACATAAAACAATTCATCCTTGCTGCCCGGCGCATACCACCTCGAAGGCATAAAAACAACATCTCCGGCAACACTATAATAAGGGTGGTTGATGATATAAGGGAGTATGGCATTACCGTAAAGGACAAATGAACCGGGAAAAACCTGCCTGCTGTGGACCTGTACCGTATCGGAAGACACAGGAGGCTGTACAGGTTCTACCACCCGTCTTGCAGGGGCAGCCTTCTTTACAGCCGGAGGAGGATTGACTGAGGAATCCTGTGCAGGTATTGCCTGTGCAGAAACGGACTTTACCTCCGAAGAATCATCCTGCCCGCATACAGCTGTCACCAAAACAACCTGCAGCATTGCCCCCATTAATATGATCAGTATGATCCTTCTCAATTATTAAATATTTTATGCTGCAAAAATATCCGAATCATTATTATTGTTTCAAACTTATATTAACATTAAAACAGGCTTACCAGCCCAAAATGGATTTTAGACTGCCTGAAATTAAAAGGTACGCTGTCACGCTTACCTACGGCATAGCTCAGGTTAAATATGCCGGCTTTGGTTTCAAATGCCATACCTATGCCTAACCCCAGGTAAGTGTTGTTTTTATGTCCTGTTTCGCCATATGCATTATTTTGTACCCATCCACCGTCGGCAAATCCAAAAAAGTAAGAATTTAATCCTATAAAAAACCTGTATTCTGCTGTTGCAACGGCATAACTGCTGGCATAAACACTTTCCTCGTCAAACCCCCGCAATAGTTTATAACCCCCGATCTGGTACATCTCATTCCTGAAAATATCACGCGTATATAGCCAGGCTCCGGTTACTGCTGTTTTTAACACGGCCTGTTTGCCGGCTTTAAAATAATGCGCACCCGATATATTCAATCTTAAAAGATAAGTACGCAGATCCAGCGTGTCGTACAGGGAAGCATAATCAAAAGCATTACCCGAAGCGTCTTTTTTAATACCGATGATCGCTGCATTAGGCTTAATTTTTCTCAGTCCTGCTGAGGCGGTAACAGCGAATTCATTCCCCTTACGGGGATTAAACCGGTAATCAGTATTGCTATACTTATAGTTAATGCCTGCATTGCTGGTGCTTACGTCAATATAGGATGGCAATCTCTTTGACGTTTTTATCTGTGCCGTATCAATCCCGCCCGGCAGCACATTGGTAAAAAAGTGCTGAAAGAAAATTTTCCCGCTTTGCCTGCCCGTGGTGAGGTATTGAACTCCAAACCTGGTATCAAGATTGATAAACGATGAATCTTTTTTCAGGAGATCAAAGTTAAAATCGAGCCCAAGAGGGGATTTAAAAACAAACGGGTGTTCATATAGCAGGTGCAGCCGTGGCGACTTTACCTGTATCTGCTGCCAGTTCACCCCAATGGTTTCACCGCTGCCCAATGCATTCTTAAGATTGATATTGGCCTCGCCGGTAAGCTGCAGCTTTGTTCTTCCGGTACCCGCAGCTGCAGGTAAAAAGCCCACCAGCACATCTACCTGGCTGCTCTTTTTAGCATCCATATACAGGTTCAATACCGATCCCGAACCGGTCATCGTCATATCCCATGTCTTAATTTCCTTTAGGTAGGGCAGCTCCAGCAACCGCCGGCTAATAGACTGAAGCCGGTCTTTTTTATAAGGGGAGCCGTTTTCTATACCCAGATACCTTTGCAGAAAGACGTTCGATATCTTCACATTACCATACACCCTTATGCTGTCAATGATATATGCGGGACCCTTACCGGTTATAAGCTTTCCTGATATATTACCATTGTCTATCGTTAAGCTGTCCAGCACAATCTGCGCAAAAGGATACCCATTGTTTTCATAATAATTAAGCAGACGCTCCTGCCAGGAATCTACCTGCTTAAAATCCAGGGCAGTGCCGGTAAATGCTCGATTGCTCCATCCAACGGCAGCAAGCATTTTTTTATCGGCGCTGTCGGTGCCCAGTTCTTCCCAGCGATATCTATTCCCCATATATATCCAAAGCCGTGCCGACGCCGAATCAAAAACCACACTGTCTGACGATGCAGTGATATATCCCTGATCATGCAGCGAGCTGACCAGTTGCCCTACATATTTCCTGCAAGCCTCCCGGCCGGTAAACAAAGATTGCAGGCCTATACTTTCAGGGAGGAAGCCGGTATCTTTGTCAATAAAAATATAATGAAGCCTGTAGTTGTCCTGGGCGCCTGCATATAACGACAGCACCATCAGAAACATCATACCTGTTAAGCAGCGCAGCCGGTTCATTACCAACAAAACTAAAAGCATAAATCTGAAATCAAAAATCATTTAGCATTGGCAGGCATATATATCCATATCCCCTTTTGCAGACAGGCTTGTTTATACTGCAATTTTCATTTTTCCACTTCGCTGCGCTTCAAAAACGATTTAATAAACGCTTTATTGAAAGAAATCGCTTTAACTCCTTTTTATAACAACAATAACGCTATTGAAACGGTTTATTTCGGCGGCGGCACACCAAGCCTGCTGCCCGGGCCACAACTAAAAGCTGTTCTAGATGCCCTGCAACGGAAATTTACTATACACGATACTGCGGAAATTACACTGGAAGCCAACCCCGACGATATTTCACCCCGGCAGCTCACTACTTGGAGAAAGATGGGAATCAACCGGCTGAGCATCGGCGTTCAGTCTTTTTTTGAAGAAGACCTCAGATGGATGAACAGGGTGCACAATGCCGAACAATCTGTTAACAGCATTAAACAGGCGCAGCAGGCAGGATTTGATGATCTTACCATTGACCTGATCTACGGATCGCCCGGGCTGAGCGATGAAAAATGGGAGCAGAATGTGCAAAAAGCCATTGCGCTTGGGATCCCACATTTAAGCTGTTATGCGCTTACGGTGGAGCCGAAAACCGCTTTACATAATATGATTATCAAAAAAAAGATGCCGGATACCGACGCAGAGCAACAGGCAAGACAGTTTATACAACTCACCGGCTGGTTGCAAGAAGCCGGGTACGAGCATTACGAAATATCCAATTTTTCCATCCCGGGGAAAAGAAGCCGTCATAATACTTCCTACTGGCAGGGAAAACCCTACTACGGCTTTGGCCCATCGGCGCATTCTTTTAACGGCACAGATACCCGGAGCTGGAACATCGCCAACAATACGCTATATATTCAATCTCTTGCACAAAATACCTTACCGTTAGAAAAGGAAAAGCTCACCGTAACACAAAGGCTGAACGAATACATTATGACCAGCCTCCGCACGATGGAAGGAGCTGATCTCAGCCATATCCGAAAAGAGTTTGGAAAGGACTTTACGGAACGGGTATTATCTTCCGCACAAGGCTACATCAACAATGAAAAGCTCATACGGAAGGATAACAAGCTGATCCTTACCAATACCGGGAAGTTGTTTGCCGACGGAATAGCGGCAGACCTGTTTGAATCGGAGGAATAAGCAATACCTGACACCCAAAGCACCAAGAAGCAAATAACAAGAACCAAAGAAACTTCAAATCCGAAACATTGCTGTCCGGTAAAAATAGAATATTTTATTAATCAAAGCACCGGGCCTGAAT
>CAZREP010000224.1:0-7183 GCA_964599035.1 uncultured Terrimonas sp.
CGGCTGGGCAGTTTCTTTAATTGTACCGTTTGCCAGGCCTTTTACGGTTCGCACCAAAAGTGCCGCCCCGATGTCCTTCATACGGTCGTGCACTTCACCGGCACTATCATCATCGCCAATAGCAAAGCTTTCCTGTAGCAAGATATTGCCAGTATCAATTTCATGCTGCAACTTAAAAGTAGTTATACCGGTTTCTTTCTCACCGTTGATCACCGCCCAGTTAATAGGCGCTGCACCACGGTATTGCGGAAGCAGGGAACCATGCACATTAATGGTACCCATAGGTGGCATATTCCAGACAACCTCCGGCAGCATGCGAAAAGCCACTACAATTTGCAGGTCTGCCTTCAGTGTTCTTAATTCCTCCACGAATAAGGGATCTTTCAGCTTCACCGGTTGCAGAAGCTTTAGTCCTTTTTCTACTGCATACTTTTTCACCGCACTTTCAGAAAGCCTCATGCCCCTGCCGGCCGGCTTGTCGGGCGCAGTAACCACTGCCACTACCCGGTAACCTGCCTGCACCAACGCATCTAATGAAGCCACAGCAAATTCGGGCGTACCCATAAATACAATGCGCAGATCTTTACCGCTGGGAAGGGAAGATGTTTGCTTTGATGACATAGGGGCAAAATTACTAAACGGTTTTAGATATACTGTCGGTGTGGCGCCAAACGCGCATACGAGAGGAGGTGAAGGGCGAAAGGTAAAGGGTTGTACTCCGCTAAAAATCTTCGTACAGCAAATGCTTCTTTCTCATTTTTTTAAATGCAGACAGCGCAGGCTCCCAACTTTTGCGGATCTCGGCCTCGGGTATTCCTTCCTTCATCTGCTGCCACAATTCATTGTCGCCTGCTAATTTATTAAAGAAAGAGCCTTCCATTTTACCAGACTTCGGGAGAATAAAAAATTTGCTTTTGTCAGGGAATAGCCGATACGCTTCTATCAGCCATTTCAGCTGCACCTTATGATCTACTTCCTTCAATACTTTATCTACAGGTCCGCTCAGATCCCATCCATAGCAAAGCTGTCCATACAGCTTTGAATTTTTGGCACCCTCAGTAGGATTAGGCGTAAAAGAAAACAAATGCTGAGGAAGGGAAGGATGTCCAAAAACCTGGAAGGGCTTTGTTGTTCCCCTTCCTTCGCTTAAAACGGTTCCTTCAAAAAAACAGGTGGAAGGATAAAGATACACCGATTGCATATTGGGCAAATTGGGGGAAGGACGAACCGGCAGCACATATTTACTGCTGTGCGTATAGTTTTCACAGGTAACCACAGTGAGACTGAAGCCTGAATGAATAATGCTTCCGTCGGGGAGGGGATCAACATATACCGGAGCTTGTGCTGTGGGTTTTATGGAAAGCATATTTTCTTTCAGCAGCATGGAAGCATATTCACCAATCGTCATTCCATATACTACAGGCACAGGCTGCATGCCCACAAAAGAACGGTATTGGGTATCCAGCACAGGTCCGTCTACATAAAAGCCATTAGGATTGGGCCTGTCTAATATAACCAACGGCTTAGCCAACGCTATGGCCGCCTCCATAAATTCCTGCAGGGAGGAGATATAGGTATAAAAACGCACGCCCACATCCTGTATATCAAAAACAAGCATATCTATATCCTTTACATCTTCAGCGTCTGGTTTTCTCTTGCTTCCATACAATGACACCACGGGTATACCGGTTTGCGCATCCGTATAATTTCCCACTTTTTCGCCCGCATCCGCAGTGCCGCGGAAGCCATGCTCAGGAGAGAATATCTTTTTAATGTTAATACCATTGCTTCTCAGGGCATCTACCGTATGCCGGTTGCCGGCCACAGAGGTTTGATTGGCAAATATGGCTATCGATTTCCCTTTCAGCAGGTGAAGATATCGGTCGAAACGTTCTGCGGCTGGAATAACAGGGCTATTTTTATGTTCCTGCAGTGTCGCATATAAAGCACCTGTACGAGAGCCGTTTACAACCATGAAATAATAAATGATACCTGTCACCAAAAGACCGGTAAGTGTTATAATAATATTACGCAACATCATAATAGTGTTAAGTTAAGACTGCTGTGCCGTAAATAATTGTGAGACGCGAGATTTTCCCGTTTCACCTCTGACGTTTCACGATTAACATAGCAATAGTTAGGTATAAAATTAAATTTTTAACATTTAAGCGGCCCTGAAGGGTCTTCAAATATCCTTAAACTTTTGCAGAAAGAGTAGGATTCCTTTACCTTTCCGGTTTTTAAATATCAAAATTTACATTTTATGCAACAGGCAAAAAAGGGGGATGTTGTACGTGTTCATTACACCGGTCGTTTAACAGGCGGCGAACAGTTCGATTCTTCCATTGGCAGGGAGCCGCTGGAATTCACTGTAGGCGGCGGGCAAATGATCAGGGGATTTGATACCGGTGTGGAAGGCATGACAGTAGGCGAGAAAAAGGTAATTAATGTTGCCCCCGAGGATGGATACGGCTTAAGAAATGATGAAGCCGTGATTGAGTTCCCTATAGAGCAGGTTCCCGCAGAGATGAAATTAGAGCCGGGTATGCAGCTTACCCTGCAGAACCAGGATGGCCAGCCCGTGCCTGTTGTTGTTGCCGAGGTTGGGGAGAAGTTTGTGCTGCTGGATGCCAACCATTTTCTTGCGGGTAAGGAAATCATATTCGACGTGGAGTTGGTGGAAATTGTATAATCATGGATGGCCACGAAGGTATTAGTGTAAATTCTCGCCTTCTGTACAACAAAGGTCTACTCTATTATATGCCACGAATGCACGAATAAAGAATCAAAATGCACTACATATTCGTGACTTCGTGGCTATTGTATTCATAAATCAGTCCGTTTACGGATTGCTGGAATTCGTGGTTATTCAGTACTTTGAGGACTTTATGCTTTCTTCCTGCACTTTGCAGTTATAGCAACCCTGTCCGATCAATGTTAATTAATAATGGGAGATAATGAATAAGAGTCTCTGGCTTTAAAAGCGTGTCAGGAATAGTTTAATAATGCTTGCTCTTTGATATTAGTATATTCTTCTTTTGACAGATACTTTTTTTGACACGCTAAAAACTCCTTAACGTTCATAAAATTTAAAAAATACTGTTTGTTTTTAAAAGCCAAGTTTAGCTCGTTGATGTTATCAAAGATCTCTTTTGAGCACCCTATGATACATAAATCTGAGTTCTTGTCGCCATATAAACACAGGCTTCGGTTTTCATCGATAAATAATAAAGACGCTACCAGACGGTAGTAGGGAATATCAAACTTATCTCTGTAATTAATAAAATAGCCTGCAATAAAATCGGGACTATCATCTTCAATAGAAAAGGACCTGATAGACACTAATCCTTTATGAATAACCTCATAACTAAATATTATTTTTGAGCCCACTTTTTTCAACGATGTTGTCAGTAAAAAAAAGAGTTCATTCATTTGATTACCTAAAGCTTCCGTTACATCAACGAACATAAATTTTTGAAATTTATGCGTGAAAATGTATTGAGGAAACGATTTTTTATTAAGAATCTTTAAACTCATTTTAAACTGCTCTTTGTTTGCCAGGGAAGCATCCGTAAAACAAGCCTGTTCTTCAATCTGCTTATTCCTGCAACTGCTTCAGGGGCCGGCTATACCGAAACCAACATTTACCGATAACCCCTTCCTGACCATTTAAGACAATTAAAGTATCCGTCAATATTCTTTCAGTGAATTCTTTTTTTGATAGCAACAATTATCAGGCACGTTTTCATATAAGCAAAGTTGTTAAGAAAATCTATACACGCAGGAAAGAATCTGAAAGCCTATAGCCGAATGCCCTTTCGGATTTCGCTCCGAACATTCGGAGTTCCGGCTTCGGATTTAATCAATGCGGTCTGACCCTCCTTCTGTCGGTTACCGACCGCCTTTTCGGATTTCGAGATTCTGCCTTCGGGCTTAAAATTCACTCCCCCTGCGATTCCATAGCTTTCTTTACACTTCCATATTTCAGCAGCAGGGCCTTTGCTTTTGTGTAATCCAATCCGGGCAGGCTTTCCATCAGCATCCCGGCGCCGCGTTCCAGCAGCTTTTGATTGCTTAGCTGCATGTTCACCATCTTATTATCCTCCACCCTGCCCAACTGGATCATAATGGCGGTAGAGATCATATTGAGCACCAGCTTTTGCGAGGTGCCGCTCTTCATACGGGTGCTGCCGGTCACAAATTCGGGCCCAACGGCCAGCTCAATAGGAAAATCGGCCGCTTTGGCTAAAGGCGAACCGGGATTATTGGTGATACAACCCGTTATAATGCCCCTTTCCCTGCAATTTTTTAATGCGGCGATCACATAGGGTGTAGTACCACTTGCCGCAATGCCGATCACCACGTCTTTATCGTTCACATTATATTTTTGGAGGTCGTCCCATCCCTGTGTTAAGCTGTCTTCAGCAAACTCAACCGGCTGCGTCATCGCTTTTTTTCCCCCCGCAATAATGCCGATCACCAGATTGGGGGATACCCCGTAAGTGGGGGGGCATTCGCTGGCATCTACTATGGCAAGCCTGCCACTGGTGCCTGCCCCAATGTAAAACAATCTTCCGCCGGCAAGCATCTTATCTACCGCAACCACCACCAGCTTTTCAATCTGTGGGATCACTTTTTCTATAACATAAGGCACTTTTTTGTCTTCATCATTGATGTGCGTAAGCACTTCGGCTACAGACATTTCTTCAAGATGACGGTAAGGTGAAGGCTGCTCTGTGATCTTTGTAAAAGAGGTCATAAGGTGTATTAAATTAATATGATATCAGACATCAACTGTGTTTTAGCTTTTACCGGTGAAACAGGATCAGTCCCTCCATGGGATTTTTCAGTATTTTCCCCGGCGTGAATTCATACGACCGGCAAAGCTCCCTCAGCACGTCCTGGAAATAATAGGAAACACCCCCTACAAAGCTTACCGGCATAGTCCAACTTTCCCTGAATTTACAAATATGATGAAAGAAGAAATCATTTAATCCATCTTCTATAATATTCTCAATCATATAATGACCGCGGTTTTCAGAGAGAAAAGGAGTAAAAGAAGCCAGGTAACGGTTCGCCAGTGGTTTCTTATATACATTTTCCAGTATTGCTGTGCCGTTGATATGGTATTTGCTATTGAACCTGCCGGTCAGTTCCTCATCGAACGTTCCATATAAATAGTATTGCAGCACTTTTTTGCCCAGGTATGCGCCACTGCCTTCATCGCCAAGCACATAGCCCAGCCCCGGCTTATTGACCGCTATTTTTTTCCCGTTATAGTAGCAGGAGCTTGACCCTGTTCCCAAAATACAGGCCACACCTTTATTATTACCATACAGAGCCCTGGCTGCAGCCATCACGTCGTGCGTAACTTCAACGGTTGCCGTATCCCTAAAAACGTTTTTTATGGACTGCTTTACTATGCGGTTATTATTAGGATTGATGCACCCGGTACCATAATAAAACACCTCGTCTATCTTTATTCCTTTAAGAGCAGGAAGCAATTCTTTTTTTAATATTTCCGTTATCTGGTCAGCATTAAAAAAATAAGGACTGATCCCCTGTGTAAAAATGGTCTTCTTTTTTTTATCGTGCAATACGCACCATTCGGCCTTCGTTGCCCCGCTGTCGGCTATCAATTTTACAGATGACATTATTAATTGAACTTATTTCATGAAATTCGTGCTCATAAGTCAAAGATAATATACAAATACAGACTGATGGGTAATAATAAATTAAAGCTCTGGCTACCCCTTATTTTTTCTATTGTGATGATCCTTGGAATGTTTTTGGGCTACAAGATGAAAGAGAAAATGCCGGTTACTGCCCGTCTTTTTTCTGTGGAGCGTAAAGGAACAGTGCAGGAAGTGCTTGATCTTATTGCTAAACGATATGTTGACCCTATAAAAACCGATACCCTTGCTGATGCCGCCATAGAGGAAATGCTAAGCCACCTGGACCCGCATTCCGTCTTCATCCCCTCGAGCAACTTACAGCAGATAAACGAGGATCTCGCCGGGAAATTCGAGGGCATTGGTATTGAGTTCAATATTTTCAACGATACCATCCATGTACTGAGCGTGCTGAAGGGCGGCCCCTCGGAAGATGCCGGTCTGCAAACCGGCGACAAGTTCCTTACCATAGGCGGCATGGCTGTAACGGGCGACAGCATTGATGCCGATAGGGTAAAGCAGCTATTACGGGGTCTGCGGGGCTCTAAGGTACAGGTTACTCTCCTTCGCGGAAAAGAAAGAAAGGAATTTACCATTACCCGGGGCATTATCCCGTTGTATTCGCTGGACGCGGGTTATATGATCGCTCCGGCAACAGGATATATCCGCCTCAACAAGTTTTCTGAAACTACCTACGAGGAGTTCATGGAAGCAATGCAAAAGCTCAAGGAAAGCGGAGTGCAGCAGCTCATACTGGATCTGAGAGGGAACGGGGGCGGTATTTTGCAGGAATCGGTAGAGATCGCGGATGAATTTCTGGATGGCAACAAGCTTATTGTTTATACCCAGGGAAATCGTATAAAAAACAGGAGTACCGTGCAAGACGCACAGGGATATTTGAGACAGGAAAGCTGGTAGTGCTTGTAGACGAAGGTTCCGCTTCTGCCAGCGAGGTGCTTACGGGAGCCCTTCAGGATTGGGACAGGGCGGAAGTGATCGGGAGGAGAACCTTCGGAAAGGGCCTGGTGCAGGAACAATACAATCTTAACGATGGCTCCGCACTTCGGTTAACGATCGCACGCTATTACACTCCCCTGGGCCGGTCTATTCAAAAGCCTTACGATAAGGGTATAGAAAGCTATAACGAGGAACTGTACAACCGCTATCACAATGGGGCGCTCATGAATGCCGACAGCAACAAAATAGCTACAGGACAGCCCTATCATACTCCGGGTGGTAAATCGGTATATGGCGGGGGAGGCATAACGCCCGATATTTTTGTAGCGATGGACACCACCGGTATCAGCAATAATGTGGCCCGGTTGTATACCAGAAATACGATCGGGAATTTTGTATACCGTTACTATGTAGGGCATATGGATTATTTTAAATCATTTGCGAATCCTTCCGATTTTGAAAAGGGATTTGATATCAACGCTGGTATATGGGAGGCCTTTGCCGCTTTTGCCCGGCAGGACAGCATTACAATAAATACCCTTTCAGCATCAGAC
>CAZREP010000225.1:0-6619 GCA_964599035.1 uncultured Terrimonas sp.
GGATGGTTCATCAAAATTCCCCATAAACCAGCAATGGGGGTTCTTCCCTTCTGTTTCTGCAGGATGGCGTGTGTCTAAGGAGTCGTTCTGGAATGTAAGCGACAAAGTATTTTCAGACCTGAAGCTAAGATTCTCTTACGGTTCTCTTGGAAATGGTACAATCGCATCGTACAATTACCTGGAATTATTTTCTATATCCCAGATGGAGCGTTTGATCAATGGACAGTTAAACCAGCAAACATCTGCCCCCGGCGTTATCCCGGATGGTTTGACATGGGAAAAATCGACAACTTCAAATATCGGCCTCGACTTTACTTCTTTGGAAGGCAGGTTGAATTTTTCGGGCGATGCCTACATTCGAAAAACCACGGACATGTTTGCTGTTGGTATAGACCTCCCTGGTGTTTTTGGCGCCACGCCTCCCAAAGGCAATTATGCCGATATGACCACAAAAGGTTGGGAAGTTACCCTCCGCTGGCATGACCAGTTTGCATTGGCAAGTAAACCGTTTAATTATAACATACGGGTTACCCTGGCCGATTACCTCTCAAAAATTGGTAAATACAGTAATGAAGAAAAAAGCCTGGGTGCATACTTTGATGCCCGGTTTAATTACTATGGAGGAATGACCATTGGCGAAATATGGGGGTACGAAACAGAGGGATTTTTTACTTCTGAGGAAGATATAAAAAATCACGCCTCTCAAAAGCTGTATTTTGCTTCTAATTCAGGAACCTGGCTACCGGGCGATATTAAATTTAAAGACCTGAATAATGATGGTGTTATTAACTACGGCACCAACAAAGTAGGTGATCCGGGCGACAGGAGGATTATTGGTAATACCACTCCCCGCTATACTTACGGCATTAGTTTGGGTGCAGACTGGAACGGCATCTTCTTTTCAGCATTCTTCCAGGGAGTAGGAAAACAGGACTGGTGGCCCGGAACCGACAATGGGCTATTCTGGGGGCAATACAGCCGTCCTTACAGCAACATCCCTTCTTCCATGATCGGCAATATATGGTCGGAAGATAACCCCAACGCTTACTTTCCCCGGTATCGCGGCTATGTGGCTTTGCAAAGTTCCCGTGAGCTATCGGTGGTTCAGACACGATACCTGCAAAACGTAGCCTATATCCGTTTAAAGAATTTGCAGGTTGGATATAATTTGCCCGCTTCGCTGATATCCGCTGTAAAAATGCAAAACGCCCGCATCTATGTTTCAACAGAAAATCTCTGGTCATGGTCGCCGCTATATAAACACACCAAAAACTTTGATGTTGCCGCTATCTATGGTAAAGACGGAGAAGCAGCAAGCGAGATGGGCGATATAGGGATAGCCAATGGCAGCCAGGTGTATAACTATCCGATACTTAAGAGCATTAGTGTTGGATTATCGGTAACATTTTAAATCGTAGGCTTTATGAAAAAAATAATATTTCCGGTTATCATTATACTTGTTTGTTTTAGCGCCTGCAAAATGAATGAATTGCCCGAAGCCCAGATCGCCAGAAGCAGGGTATTTAATTCGGAAGCGGGACTGAAAATGTACACGAATTCATTTTATAACGCGTTTCCCAATGCTACTTCAACATTTACCAATTCATATTACATTGCGGTTAATTCAGTGATCAAATATTTTACTGCCAACGGATTTAGTCCCGAAGAAAGCGGCGGCTGGAGCTGGGGTACACTACGCAATATCAATTACTTTATTGCCCACTGTACAGATGAATCTGTACCAGTTGAAATCCGCAATAATTATATCGGACTGGCCCGTTTCTTCCGTGCCTATTTTTATTTTGAAATGATGAAACGCTTTGGGGATCTCCCGTGGATCGATCACCCGCTGGACGTTGATGATGAACTTTTGCTTTCGGGACGAGACAGCCGTGCGATGATCGCCGACAAGATCAAAGAAGATCTGGATTTCGCCATCGCAAATATCAAAACCGATAGAGATCAAACTGCCTCTACTGTTACTTCCACTGTAGCGGCAGCTTTAAAATCGCGGGTATGCCTATGGGAAGGTACGTTCCGTAAATATCATCCCGAAGCGCAATTGCAATCGTCGGCTAATGAATGGCTGCAGGAAGCAGTGGCCGCATCCCAATACGTAATGAATGCCGGCTACAGCATCTATACCGGAGACGGGGTGGGAAAATCCTATCGCAAATTATTTATCAGCCAGGTGCCGGTGGCAAGCGAGGTGCTGTATGCCGTTACCTATAATGGTTCGCTGGGCGTTGTGCATTCGGGAAACCGCCGCTGGACCTCCGTTACATTCGGCGCCAGCCCGGCTTTGACCCGCTCTTTTGTGAATACTTATCTCAAGCTCGACGGAACACCGTTTACCGATGATCCCGGCTATGCCACCATGTCTTTCCCCGATGAATGCCAGAACAGGGACACGCGTTTATCGCAAACGATACGTACCCCTGGCTTTACCCGGATCTCCGGCGGAACCACAGTACCCACCGCACCCAACTACGCCTATGCCATCACCGGATACCATACCTCCAAATTTACTTTGGATGATGCCTACTACGATAATGTAGATGTGTGCGACAATAATATAGTCGTTTTCAGGTATGCAGAAGTGTTGCTGAATTATGCGGAAGCAAAGGCTGAACTGGGTTTACTCACCGATGACGACTGGAGTAAAACCATCGGGGCGCTTCGTTCCCGTGCAGGCATCACCGGGGGGCTCACCAGCAAACCTACTGCTGTTGACCCTTATTTACAAACCCGTTTCTTCCCGGGTATCAGTAACCCCGAAATCCTGGAGATCAGGAGGGAAAGGGCAATTGAGCTTTCTTTTGAAGGCTTTTCCTGGCCGGATATATGCCGCTGGAAAGTGGGTGAGCTGGTAACCAAAGACTGGGATGGTATATATATCCCCCAGTTCGAAGTACCTTATGACATGAATGGCGACGGCACATTAGACGTATGCTTTACAAAAAGCTTAAACCCCACTACAGTGTCTGGTGTGTACTATTTATATGTAGGAGAAAAATTAGCCAACGGCGCTACCAATAACACGCAAATAGCAGACGATGGTCACTCTATTGTATTTATGAAAGACCAGATACGCACCTGGAATGACAAGTTGTATTTTTATCCTGTTCCTGCCGGAGATTTAGTAATGAATCCCGCACTTGGACAAAATCCTGGGTGGTAGGGATACGGATACCCTATGATTTTAAACGACGACTAAGCTATGCACTAAAATGCATAGCTTAGCTTTTTTATGGGTAAACTCTTTTCAATATAAGCCGGGTTGCAAATTCCTGCAAAGCGGAACATAAACCGGCTTAAAATATACATGATGAATATACTGATAAAAAGACTCTTCCTGCTTAACGTTTTGGTATGCTTTGCTGCGGCATCAGCTATAGCTGCAAAAAATTCAAACCATGCTATCGCGGTGTCTGGTATTACTTTACAGAACAATGATGATACCACCAAACGTAGGGCCCTTTTGGAAGATCTGTTGAAGCTTTTACCGCCAGACCTGACCGGGAATGGCTCCGTTTCTTTTTTGGACAAAACTTTTGAAGACTGGCTTGCAAGAACGGGGGAGCTGCCACCGGATTTTGATAAAATGCCTGCTATTCCGTATTTGCCTAATCCTCTTATGCTGGATGAAGGCGGTAGCAATATCCCGGTCACCTCCCTGAAGCAGTGGGGGGAGAAACGCCGGTGGATGAAAGAAAAACTTCAATATTATATTACCGGAACTTTCCCACCCGATCCGGGAAACTTGCAGGCAAGCGTTTTAAACGAGCAGAAAGATGGACAGGTAACTATACGCCAGGTAGAATTAAAGTTTGGCCCTGGTAAAAAGGCAAAAATAACCTTAGAATTAATGATCCCACCCGGGGAAGGACCCTTCCCTACTTTTATGACCCAATGGAACCATAGGGATTGGGCACAGATCGCCGTAAGACGCGGATACATTGGTTGTATTTATGCCGGATGTGATTATAAAGACGACACTGAAAATTATGCAGCAATATGGGAGGGGAAATATGATTTCACACGCCTCATGCGACGGGCCTATGGAGCATCCAGGGTTGTGGATTATTTGTACACCCTGCCTTTTATTAATAAGCAACAAATTGGAATAACGGGTCATTCAAGAAACGGAAAACAATCTTTATGGGCGGCTGCATTCGATGAGCGGATTGGTGCTGTAATAACCAGCAGTGGTGGAACCGGCGGTGAAGTGCCTTTACGATATGCAAGGCATAAATACGGGTGCGAGGATATTGCCCTTTTATCATGTGCGCAGCCATCATGGCTTCACCCAAGATTGAGATTTTTTACCGGTCGCGAAAACAAATTGCCTGTTGATCAGAATCTTTTTATGGCCTTGGTAGCGCCAAGAGGGCTAATGCTAAGCTCTTCAAGAAGGGAAAGTGATGGTAATCCGTGGGGAATAGGATTAGCCTACGATTCCACATTAAAAGTTTATCAGTTCTTAGGCGCCCCGCCAAGCCGCGTTTCAATACGCCTGCGTGATGGCGGTCATGGTACCAGTGCCCGCGACATAGAAGATTATATCGATTTCTTCGATAATGTTTTTGGGCGCAGCGATCATCAACCTGCTAATGAGGTATTATACCCGTATTCTTTTAAGCAATGGAGGGAACTCAGCGGAGAAAAAACTGACCCTTCCGGTTACCCCGTTACAAAAGGCAAAGACCTCCTGACCGATTATACCGGGAAAAAAATCCTTTCTGTGAAAAACTGGAATGACAAAAAAAATCAAATACAAAAAACATTACGGTGGATATTGGGAGACGAGCCTCATAGAGCTACCAATCCGGGACCTCTGAACTTCCGGAACAGTGAAAACCTTGGAGAAGCGTATTATGGAACGCTCATTCCCCGTCCGAAAGCAACAGAGCGGATGGGCAGAGTGAACCTTTCGCCCGGACATTCAAAACCGGGATTTGGAGACTATCTTTATGGATACCTGTATTACCCCAAAGGACAGGAAGAAAATATGAGGAATGGTACGGCCAGGTTGCCGGTGATCATCTACCTGCATAAATACGATTATTCACAAGGCTTTTTTGATACGCAGGAATTTGACCATGATCAATTGCCCTTTCTCCAGGCGCTTACAGACCAGGGATACGCTGTTTTTATGTATGATATGATGGGATTCGGTAACCGTATAGAGGAAGGCACAAGATTTTATGAACGGTATCCCCATTGGTCTAAAATGGGAAAGCTGGTGGCTGACCTGAGAGGAGCCGTGGATGCATTGGAAAACCTCAATTTTATCGACAGCACTAAAATATCTGTATTGGGTTATTCACTTGGAGCAACTGTTGGTTTATATGGTGCTGCGTTAGACAGCCGCATTGCCGGCGTGGTGTCTGTTTGCGGATTTACACCCATGCATACCGATACGCCCGGAAAAGGAACGGAAGGTATCAGGGCCTATTCGCACCTTCACGGGCTGCTGCCGAGATTGGGTTTCTTTGCAGGTCATGAAAACCGTATTCCCTACGACTTTAACGACATACTTGCCACGATAGCGCCAAGACCTTTACTTGTTGTAGCACCGGCACTCGACCAGGATGCAACACTTGAAGATGTTCGTTCCTGCGTTATGGAAGCAAAGGGTGTTTATCAACTATATGGAGCTTCAGAAAATATCCAGATAGATACTCCTTACGACTATAACAGGTTTTCGGAGATCATGCAAAAGGAAGTGCTTCAATGGTTCAAAAAATGATGGTAACCGGATCAAGAGATAAGAATAATGACCTGCCCGGTCATACGGTGTACAGATCCCGGCGGGACAGAAAAATTTTTGTTCGTTTTGCTACAATTCCCAGGGATTTATAACTTTTAATCCCTGAACATTTTTAAAATCAGAAACATTGCGTGTTAAGAGTTCCAGCCCATTTATCAATGCCGTTGCAGCAATAAGAGCATCTGGCAATTTGGTTCTGCCCGATTTCCTAATTTCAATTGTTTTGTCAATAATATCATTCGTTACAGCAAACACATTGGCTAGGCTAATAAAATCTTCCACTTTTGCGTCAGCAGAAGGATGTGCTAATATCTCTATTTTATTAACAAAAGAGATATTAAACTCTTCATTAACAGCGCTGCTCACAAAAGACTGAGCTTCATCCGGCAGAATTTTCCCAATATATTCAATCAGGATATTGGTATCAATTAGAAACTTCTTTCCCATTCGTCGCGGCTTTGTTCTGTATCTGCTAACATTCTTTTTGCGGTTTCCTCTGAAATACATCCTACAAATTCAGAGGGCTTTAATTTTTCAACCTTGTTGTGAAATAGGGGTTTTCCACTTTTTTCTAATATTTTAACAATATCAAGCGCTTCGAGGTCCTCTATAAGTTTATAAGCCCGGTTGTTATTTATCTGTAATAAAACAGTTTCCATATTTTATTTTTTTTTGATAGTTCAAATCCTTTGTTCTCCAAGTTATCGTAAATTTACACAATTCGTTAAACATTTCATTTTTGTTACCGAGATATATGTATGTAGTAACTACATTTTTGGTATCAAACTTTCCAGTTAACTGTGTAACCAGGTCGTCCAAAAAAATTCTGGTTGCTGTAGAACCAGC
>CAZREP010000225.1:6629-7138 GCA_964599035.1 uncultured Terrimonas sp.
GCCCTTCTTTACACATTCACCCACATGTGTTACCTCCCTTACATCCACCAGGTGCGCGGCTTCTACCAGCTTTATCAGGTAAATGCACACTGTTAGCGGGGCTATTATAGAAGTGCTGTCACTGCAAAGCGCATCCTCTACTACCTGCTCCCAACAGTGCAGCCAGTTGCTGAGCGACCGGTAGCTGAAAAACTGTTGAAATGCCCGGTAGGGATCACTGTATTCTTTTTCAGACAGGCAGCGCGGAAACTCCTTCCACGCATCGGCGCTCACATAATGGCTGCAATAGTATTTCTTATTGAAGAGTTCTTCTTTTTTAATGGCAACCGCACTGTGCTTTTTACGCCTCAAAGCATAGGCGGCTTTTATAAGCGAACGGATAAGCTTTCTGTATAGCAGCACATCGCCGGGCGGATATCCTTTGTACACGCCCGCCCCATCGGCATGACTCACCAGCTTTTTGATGAGCCTGCGAAAGTGGTGCACATGCGCTTCGGCAAAGAAGTGGG
>CAZREP010000226.1:0-1355 GCA_964599035.1 uncultured Terrimonas sp.
GCTTCCTGTGCGCGGGGTGAAAAGCGGGCGCGCTCGTTCGAAGGCGATCCGTTCCTGCGTTTCGTCCCGCTGGGAACGGAGTGGCGTGAGCCAGAGACATCGGCAACACTTCGATTGGGACCCGATGCCCTGGAAGGAAGATGGCTGGGGATTCAAAATCCTCCATCGTTTCACGACATCGGTTCGAAACAGCAGGCGATCCATCGTTTTGGCGCCGGCTCGTCGAGCATCATATATCATGTGCCGGCGCCCTCGCGGCCATATTTCTTATATTGTGCCGTTGATTCGGGCGAACCTAAGGAATTCCCCCATTATAGCATCGGGATGGTGGATTTGGCTCGTGCCGCGGTGCTTTCATTCATTTCTCGACCGCGCCCCGCATGATTTCAACTGCGCGAAAGCTTTCGAAAGCTTCTCCCGTTCTGCAGACTGTTGCGTTCGGAACAGGATTCCGGCGCTGCTCTGATGTCGCCGCCTTGAGGGATCGAAGAGTAGGAATCGGAAGCGTGGATTCCGCGCTGGGGTCGATCCCCTGCCGCCGCGCGACCTTTCTTTTCGAGCGCTTTCGCAAGGGATGCCCTTCGAGCCTTCTTTTATTTCCATGACCTCGAGGATTCTGTTCTGCATAGGCATCATTGTCGCCGGCGTGCCGGCGCTGTCGTCCGCGGCCGAGGAACCTGATCCGTCGCAACCGATTTCACCATCGACCGGCGCGGGGCAGGGCGATGTCGGGGTCGATTCCGATCCCGTGGATCCAATATCGGGCGATGAGGATGCAGATTCAGACGAGCGTGAGCGCGCCCGTCAGGAGCGTGTGCAGCGCCATCTCGACGAGGCGGACCGGTTGCGCGCCGACCGTCTCGCCGATCCCGATAAACCCGGAGCGAAGGAGTCCGGGAAGCTCGAGGCGTTGAATCTTCTTTATGCGGCCTGGCTGGGTGACACGACGCAGGACGAGCGGCGCGGCGAGTTGGTGGAAGCGGTCCGCCGGGATGAGGATATTCCCGTGGTCGAGCGAAGCAAGGTCGCGGCCTACGCCGGGAATCTTGTTGTTTTGCGCCAGAAGCATCTCGGTCGGGACGATCGGCTCGCCGCCTACGAGAAAGTGGTCAGAAGCCTTATAGCGGAGTTTCCGACCGTCGCCGTCGGTTACGAGTCCCTGTGGCGGATCGCCCAGGCTCGTTCGCCGGAGACGGCGCGCGTCGTGGCCGGGGAGCTTGCCGACGAGCCGGCCGCTCCGGAGTTCGTGCGCGACGAGGCGCGCGAGCTTTTGGCCACCGGCGCGCCGCCACCGGAGGATCGAAAACCCGATGCCGGGGAGCCGCGGTCGTGAGCATCGCCCCGATGAAACAGCG
>CAZREP010000226.1:1365-7126 GCA_964599035.1 uncultured Terrimonas sp.
CGATAAAACAGCGCTTTCTTTTCTGGTTGTTGGTCGCCTGTTCCATGGTGTCGGCTCACGGGCAGACGGTCGATTTTCAGTGGGTCGGAGACACTTCCGCGCGCAGCGGCATCGCCTACGATGCGGCGGTGGCGGCGTGGTATGCGGAGTACGTGGAGCTCTTTAAAGACGGAGCCTTTCTCGCCACCGGTCAAAACGAGTTCGTCGGGGTGAGCACGACCGACTACGGGGCGCAAACCGTGGAATACACCGCGGTCGGCTATTACAACGGCGGTGCTCATGCGGACAATTCGCCCATCTACCAGGTGCCGGTGACCACCGACTCGCAGCCGCCGAGCATGCCCGCGGGGTTCTCCCAATCGGAGGTCACGACGACGAGTCTGCGCCTGAGCTGGACCCCGTCCACGGACAACGGGCAGGTGACCGCCTACGAGGTCGAGAAGGGCGGCGCCTCGCTCGGCACGGTGTCCCAGGCGTCCATCGTGTTGTCCGGGTTGACGGAGGCCACGACATACGACATCCGCGTCCGGGCCCGCGACGATTATCTGAACTGGTCGAACTGGAGTTCGGTTTACGCGGTGACGACCAGGGATGTCACCGGCCCCACCGTTCCCGGCGGCGTGGCCGCGAGCGCGATCACGACCAGCAGCTTTGGTTTGAGCTGGAACGCAGCCAGCGACAATGCCGGCGCGAACGCCGTGGCGGCTTACGAGGTGCGCCGGGATGGAACGGTTGTGGCGACGATCACGGGAAGTCCGCCCTCTCTGTCGACACAGCTCACGGGACTTACGTCCGGGCGCACCTATCACATGACTGTGCGTGCCAGGGACGTGTCCGGGAACTGGGGAGGCTCGAGCGCTCCGCTGCCTGTAACGGTATCCACGCCGTTCGGCGATGCCGACATCACGATCTCCAGCGCCTCCTACGGGGCCGCGACCGTGATCGCGACCAACTCCATCACCGCGCAAACCGCCGTAACGGTAAACAGCGGCGGCAATGTCAAGTACGTGGCGGGCAATCGTATAACACTCAAACCGGGCTTCCGCGCCAACTCGGGATCAGCCTTCGTCGCTCGTGTTGGATCGGACGACACCGATGGCGACGCCGACGGAATGTCCGACCTCTGGGAGCTGACCTACGGCTTGAATCCGGGCAGCGCGGCGGATGCGCTCGCCGACGCGGACGGCGACGGCCTGTCCAACGTCGCCGAGCACAATTTGAAGACGGATCCGTGGGCGCAGGACGAAGGCGCGGCGGCGAGCGGCGGCTCGCTTCCAGCCGATTGGCCGGTGCCGGATCCGACCGTCGCGACCACGGACGCCGTCGGCATCACGAGCGGCGAGTTGTCCGTGAGCCCCACCGGAGCGGCGACATACAGTATCCCGCTTTGGGTGACGCCGGGCACCGCGGGGATGGAGCCCAAACTCTCGCTCTCCTACAGCAGCCAGAGCGGCGCGGGCATTGCCGGCTGGGGTTGGTCGCTGGGCGGCTTGTCCGCCATCACCCGCGGGCCGAAGACCCTCGCCGTCGATGGCGGCGTTCGTGGCGTGAGGTTCGATTACCAGGATCAATACTACCTCGATGGCCAGCGTTTGATTCACATCAATCCGGGCGCCAAGAGCCACGGGGCGTCCGGCGCCGAGTATCGCACCGAGATCGATTCGTTCTCCCGGGTTGTCGCCCAGGGCACGCAGGGATCCGGTCCGCAATGGTTCAAGGTGTGGACGAAAGCAGGCCTGATCATCGAGTTTGGAAACAGCACGGAGTCCCGGCTCATGGCGGGAGGCACGGTTCAAACATGGGCTGTGAGCAGGATCTCCGACACCGTTGGGAATTACATCTCGTTCGAATACACGAACGATACGGGTAATGGAGAACAGCGGCTGCATCGTATCGACTACACGGGTCACGATGGCACCCCGGCGGTTTCTCCCTACGCGTCGGTTCGATTCGAGTACGAGGATCGGCCGGACAAGGCCGCCGGCTACGTCCATGGCTTCAAGTTTTCGTCATCGAAGCGCCTGCGCGCGATTCGCGTTTATTATGAGCAGACCCTGATCCGGACCTATGAACTCGGCTACAAGGAGCGCCTGCGCACCTCGCGCTCCATGTTGGACTCCCTGACCGAGGTGGGGAGCGACGGCAGCCGGCTGAGGCCGCTGACTTTCGACTACTCGTCGGAGAGCCCGGGGTGGGTGGCGAGCAGCGGTTTCGATTATTCGAACGATCAGTATCTGCTTGCCGACAATGTCTCGAAAAAGCCCACCGGCGCCGGCTTCATCGACGTCGACGGCGATGGCCGGACGGATTTTCTGTTCAACAACAGTGGCAGCAATCCCGCACCCCTCGCGCTGCTCAATACAGGCACGGGATGGGTTTCCACCTCCGCCTACGCTCCGCCGGCCGGCCTGGTGAAAACCAACGGGCTCGATTTCGGCGCCCGTTTCGTGGACTTCGACGGGGACGGCCTGGTTGACATGGTCTGGAATCAGGGGTCGGGGCAGGCCGGCGCGTGGCGCAATACCGGTTCGGGATGGGCGGTCGCCTCGTCGTCGTGGATTCCCCCGGCGCGCATAGCCAAGGACAGCGTCCAGTTTCGGAGCGGCCAGTTTCTGGACATGAACGGCGACGGGCGGCCCGACTATGTGAGCTACTTCACGACCGGCGAATCGGGAACGAACACGCCGCAAGTCTATTTGAATCAGGGCAACGGCTGGGCGACCTCGCCCGTCGCGGGTTTCTCGACGGTGGGTTTCGGAGGCGGAAGCTCCTTCAGCCTCGCGGGCAAGAAGACCCGCTTCATCGATCTCGATGGCGATGGCCTGCCCGACATGGTGACTTATCATCGCAACGGCAACGGGTCGTCGGATTCGGGCGCGGCCAAGGGCGCCTGGCTGAATACGGGAAGCGGCTGGACATGGGCTCCCGCCTATATCCCGCCTCGCTACATCGCGGCCGAGGATCACGGCCTCGTCGGCGCCGAGTTCGTGGATGTGAACGGCGACGGGCTCGTCGATCTGGTCTGGTCCACGTCTTTCGCGGACAAGGGTGTCTCTCTCAACACGGGAACCGGCTGGCACACCCCGTCGGTTGTTTCGGAAGAGTATGCGCGCTACGCGCCTTCCTACTACATCGCATATCTCTACGGAAGCGAGATGCGCTCCGGCGCGGCGCACTTCGACATCAACGGCGATGGCGTGGTCGATCAGGTCCGGCGCTACGAATGGCCCCAAGGCCAGGCCCCCGATCACAACTATGTGGGCTATGGAAACGGCTGGGACTTTTTTGGTTCTCCCCCGGAGGCCAGGTTGCCGGCGGCGCTTGCCCTCCAGCATGCCAGCCAGAAGGCTGCCGGCCTGGACCTGGTGGATCTGAACGGCGACGGTGTTCTGGACGCCATCCTGCGCCGCAAGAACCACGACGGCTCCATCACGCGCAACGCATGGATCAACCAGTCCTCCCAGTGCGACCGCCTGATCAGGGTCACCAACGGTTTCGGCGTGTCGGCGGAGATCGGCTACAAGACGCTCACCGATCCGACGGTCTATACGAAGGCGGCCGACTTGTCCGGCATCGATTCGGCCGAGCAGGCCGATGTGGCGAACGTCGCGGGTCCGATGCTCGTGGTTTCCTCCGTCGTTCACGACGACGGCACGGGCGGCGACTACACGGTTTCCTACGCCTACGGCGGCCTGCGCGCTCACCGCAAGCGGGGCAGCCTGGGTTTCGCGTGGATGAGCGTGCTCGACAACCGCACCAACATCCTGGCCACCACGGAATTTGCGCAGAACTTTCCCTTCGTCGGCTCGCCCGTGGAGACGTTCACCCGCGCCAATGGTGGCGCGGGAACTCTGCTTGCCGAATCGTCCACGATCTTCGACAAGCGCGTCACCACCGTCGGCGGCACGGGCCACAAGCACTATTTCGTGTTTTCGAAGCAATCCCTCTCGAAGTCCTTCGACCTGGATGGCAGCTTCATGTCGGCCACGAAGACCATCGCACAGCGAGGGGGATCGGGCAGCGACAACGACTTCGACGCGTATGGCAATTCGAAGTACGTCGAGGTGTTCGGTTCCGACACGCTCGCCGCATTCGAGGACGGCGACCCGGCAAACGACTATCGCAAGGTCACCGTCAACACCTACGACAATGTGGTCGACGCCACGAAATGGCATCTCGGCCGTCTGACTGGTTCGACCGTGACCTCGTCCGCGCCGGGAACGCCGGCCCTGGCGCGCAAGTCCTCGTTCGACTACGACAGCGTCACCGGCCTGCTGGATGAAGAGATCGTCGAGCCCGACGCGGCCTCGTCCGGCGACTTCGCCACGCGCGCGCTTTACCTGAAGACCGCCTACGGCTACGATGCCTTCGGCAACAGGCAGTCCGTCACGGTGAGCGGATATACACTCGACTCCGCCGGGAGCATGGTCCTCGTCTCCCGTACGACGACGACTCAGTTCGATTCCATCGGCCGCTTTCCCCACGTCGTCACCAACGCGGCCGGCCTGCAGGAGACGATCACCACGATTCCGCACTGGGGCGTGGTCGAAACCCGCACCGGCCCGAACAACCTCACCACGGGATTTCACTACGACGGTTTCGCCCGTCTGATCCGCGAGGAGCGCGCGGACGGCGCCGAGACCGGGATCGATCGCAAATGGGCCTGGGGCAACGCCCCCGCCGGCGCAGTCTATTACGTCGAGACCAGCGCCACCGGGGCCGCGCCCGCGGTGGAGTTTTTCGACGCGTTCGGCCGGGTCGTGCGCCAGCTCGGCGTCGATGCCGATGGATACGCCGTCGCGGTCGATACCGTTTACGATTCGATGGGGCGCGCCGCCTCCACCTCGACGCCCTTCCGCACGACGCACTCGCCCGTCGGCTGGACGGAGGTGCTCGCCTACGATCTGCTCAACCGGCCGCTCGTCGTCACCAGTCCCGACGACGAGGTCCCGTCCGCCTCGGCCGCCATCATGCCCGACGGCTCCACTTCCACCCATACCGTGCCCGCCGGCGCCGTCGGCACGACCTACCAGTACAACGCCCGCATCGCCCGCGTCCGCAGTCCCAAGGGCATCGTCACGAAGACCACCGCCAACTCCCAGGGTTGGGAAATCGAGGTCGTGCAGAACGCGACCGGTGTCGTCATCGACGCCGACAGCGTCGAGCAAACGACCCTGATCAAGGAATACGACGCCTTGGGAAATCTCATCAAAACGTCCACGGCCGGCAGCACGATCGAGCACTTTTACGACACTCGCGGCCGGCGCATCGCGACCGACGATCCCGACATGGGCGTCTGGAGCTATAAATACAACGGCTTCGGCGAACTGGTGGAACAGGTCGATGGCAAGCTCCAGAAAACCACCAACCAGTACGACGCTCTGGGCCGTCCGACCCTGCGCCTGGTTTACACCTCGGCCGCCGTGCTGGAGGAGCGCACCGAGTGGGCCTACAACGGCACGGGCGCCGCTCCCGGCAGCCGCGGCAAACTGAACTACGTTCAGACGAAAAACGCCGCCGGCACGGTGCTCTACAAGGAGACCCACAGCTACGATGCGAAGGGGCGGCCCGGCGCCGCGACCCGTCAGATCGACGGCACGAACTACACCATCACGCTGGGCTACGACGAAGCCAGCCGGCTCGTGACCACGACCTATCCGACCGGCTTCGTTGTGCGGAACTACTACAATGCCTTCGGCGCGCTCAGGGAGGTGCGGCGCAGCGACGGCGGGCGCAACGACGTCTTCTGGATGGCGTTGCC
>CAZREP010000227.1:0-7013 GCA_964599035.1 uncultured Terrimonas sp.
GATGTCTTTTTCAACAGTCTCATTATCACCATCCTAATAGGAAGTTGTACAGAATACACTAATTTACACTAATACCTTCGTAGCCATTCGTGAATTAGTGGCTATCCCCTGTTGTATTCGTAAATCAGTCCGCTTGCGGACCGCTGGTATTCGTGACATATGAAGAATTGAACTTTTGTTGTATAGAATATTTTTCAGCAGTATCGTTATCGGTATCTTCTTAGGAGGTTATATAAAAAGTGTGGATTTGCATAGTAACAAAATTTTACAGCACAATGAAGAGAACCGGCAGATAAGCTACGTAGCAGCAATAATATTTGTAGGAAAAAGAATAGGGAAAAAGTGAAAAGGCGCATAGCGCCGTAATGTTAAAACCGGTTTCCTATAGGTTGGACTATCATTCCTGATCAGGAAAGTCAAATAGATACTCCTTTTTGTATGCGACGCCATAACATTGTGCCGCCGGCCTATACCTCTTGCAACTTGCAACCTGTACCCCTGTAACTTGACTATAAACTTCAAAGATCCCGCCTCCCCCAGTTCTTACTTCTTTGTATATTCGGCTCCTGTGAGCTTATACAGCTTTCCGTCGGCTTTGGTTAAAATATATAATTCACCCCGGGCATCTCTTCCAAAATGCAGGTCAACGCGGCTGCTTTCGCAGGCCTTCACGAGTGTGGTATCGGTACCGTTAAGGCTGATGCGCCATTCCTGAACAGGTACCCGTTTTCCTTGCCGGATATCTGCTATGTTAAAGCAATACAGTCTTCCGGAAGGAATATCGCCGAAAAGATATTTTCCTTTCAGTTGGGGAATATCATTTCCCCAATATTCCAGCCCGCCTGAAATGGCAACGCCTTCATCGTGGTCAAATTCCGCAACGGGGTAAGTGATATTATATATGCTGTCATTGTCAGGAAGGGGATATACATTGTTGATGTTGCCATGCGGGTCTACAACAAAGCGGCCTTCCCTGATGGGCCACCCGTAATCCCTGCCGGGACGGACAAGATTGACCGATTCAATATGATGCTGACCGATATTGCATACCAGCATATCACCATTTTTCGTCCATGTTATACGGTGTGGATTCCTGAAGCCAAAGGCATAAATTTCACCGGGTATCTGGGTATCACGCTGTTGGGCAAAAGGGTTATTTGGCGGAATGCCGTATTTACCGGTGGCGCTGTTGCTGCCCTGCGGATCGATGCGAAGAAGGGTTCCCCATATTTTCTCTTTGCTTTCCGCTAAAAAAGGATAGCCGTTTTCAACGCAGCCGCCGTCGCCCACGGCAATGTATAATAATCCATAGTCTTCGTCGCCTGGTTTAGCCAGGGGATTAAACGTGATCTCCTGTACACCGTGAATGCCGCTCACCATATCTATTCTCAACAATTCCCGGCTGGTCCCTTCAAAATGATCGGCAGCAACGTTGTTGACCTTCCATTCTGTTAACACCCATTGCACGGTAGCTTTGATCGTATCATTAAACCCGAATTCGGCATTCTCCGTGCCGGGAGGTTCGGTATGTGTGGTATAAAAGAGCCCGTTCTTTGCGAAGCCGGGATGAAAAGCAAAGCTGCCCAAACCTGTAGCTAAACCCGGCTCGAAGATAAACCTGGGTTTCAGCGTAAGCATGTCCATATACAGCAGGGGCTTTTCTTCCTTCATTTTATACAGCCTGCCGTTGAGGTCGTTTACAAACAGGCTTCCGGTACCCGGCTCAAAGTCGAGCTTGGTGATCCTTGCCAGCGGCGTTTTACCGTTGGCGGAGGTAACCGGGAATTGTGCTACCTCTTTGATATTTACTACCATCCCGCCAAACACTATGGGTTCAGGTATAGGGTCTGTCAGGCCTTTGTCGTTATTTTTTTCTGCATCGGCAGATGGCTGGTGCACATGCAGAAAAGCGATCAGGGCATCTACATCGTTGTCTTTCAGCGCAGCAAATGAAGGCATAAGCGTTTTGTATTCCCTGAACAATTGTGACGCCCGTTTGTCGCCTGAACTGATAACCTGTTGCGGATCGGCTATAAAATGACGCAGCCACGCCGTGGATACTGTGGTAGTTATGCCCGCCAGCTTTGGACCCATACCGTTTTGCTGCATGTTATGACAACTGCTGCAGTATTGATTGAAAAGAGCTTCTCCGGATGCAATGACGGCGGAATCGGATGAAATATTATCTTTCGATGATGATCCCCCGTGACAGGAGCAGAAAAATATAATAAGCAATAAGACTGTATTTTGCAGGGCATGTTTATTCTTTTGCATCTTCATATGATTTGACAAGGCAGACTGCTTTGGTTTATTGTTGTGCCTGTTGCGGCAGCTAGCCCGCCTGAGTCGTGCCGGGAATTTCCTGCGCCGGTGTATAGTAATACTGTTTAGGTTGAAAAGGTATAATTTTATACAGGAAATACAAAATGGATTGAAATACCTGGAAACTTTGGATAAAATCCGAAGCCGGAACTCCGAATGTTCGGAGCGAAATCCGAAGACGAAGAACCAAATAAAATTCAAATTTCAAATTCAGAGTGGCTGTCGGCTATGAGCCGAACACCTTCTACCTTATGCCTTATACCTTACACCTTACCTGAGACCTGAAACCTTACCACCTTATTTTTGGCTTTTTACCCACCTCAATGTATCTTCAGGCATGCTGTTCGCTATTTCCAAGCTGGTCATTGTATTATTAAGCCCTGTATTATGGATCGTAGCTGTTTTTGTGTGGGGATGGGTTACCAAAAACCCGGCCAGGAAAAAAAAATGCTATATCACAGGCATCATTATGCTCCTGTTCTTTACCAACCCCTTTATCATCAGCATGCTCATTCGTGCCTACCAGCCTCAGAAAGTAACACTTCATCCCGGTGAAAATTACAGCGCAGGCATTTTATTAGGCGGTTTTGCAGGGAGGAATAACACCGATAAACAAACCTACTTCAGCGAACAAAGCGACAGGTTCATACAGGCTGCACTGCTGTATAAAACCGGGCATATAAAAAAAATAATCGTAGCGGCGGGAGACGGCTCCGTCTTTAACCGGAGCGCGTTCAGGGAAGGAGATTTTATCCGGGAGCAACTGGTGGCGATAGGCATTCCTCCTGAAGCGATTGCACTGGACAGGAACTCGCGCAACACCGCCGAAAATGCCACCAACGCCAAAAAGATCATTGATTCCCTGCAGCTTCCCGCGCCCTACCTGCTGATCACTTCGGCCATACATATCCCGCGTGCAAAAAAAACCTTTGCCAAAGCAGGTGTTCAGGTGATCCCTTATCCTGCCGCATTTTCTGTTAGGCCCCCGGACAGTGTTGTGCCAACCGATTATATCCTTCCTTCATCTGACGCACTCAGGAACTGGAACATGTATTTAAGGGAAATCACAGGCAACCTGATGTACCGCCTTACGGGAAGAGGATAACAGTACGTCAATAATTATAGTACCCGATTCTTTGCAAAACGCCCGGCAAAATAACTTACAATGAAAAGCTGGAAGGCATGAAAGAGCATCAGCGGCAGAAGCATAAAACCCGCAAAGGAAATATTGCTGAACAACACTTTTGAGAATACAGTACCATGTACAAGTGATTTTTTTGATCCGCAGAACAAAGCAGTGATCCGGTCTTCCCTGCTAAAGCCAAGCAAAATGCTTATCAGGTAAATAATGCCATACAATGCAAAAAACAGTGCCGCCACAATAATACACAGCAGTAACAGTCCGCTCCATTGCATACCCGAAAAAGTGCCATCATAAAACGACTCCGCAAAGCTTTTATATACGACCAATACGATAACGCTTTTATCAAAAATAGCCAGTTGTTTGCCATAGCGCGCTACCCTGGGGCCCTATGCCCCGCTGCAAAAGAAGCCCCACAACAACAGGAACGATGATCTCGATAAGCAGCTTAAGATACACCGGCAAAAAATCAAAATCGCTTTGCTGTTCCTGCAAAAACAAGCCCATCCACAACGGGGTTAAAAGAATACCAACAAGTCCGGAAATGCTGGCATTAAAAATGGCAGCAGGCAAATTGCCTTTTGCCAAAGCCACCATTACCACGGAAGAAGAAACAGTGGAAGGCAGGGCAGCCAGGAAAAACACTGAGAGCCATGTCATTTGCTGCTGCTCATTTTTCAGGAAAGGATAGAACGCCAGCACAAGCAACGGGCAAATGATAAATGTAGCCGACTGTATAACGACATGCAGCTTCCAGTTCCTTAATCCTGCGCTTATTTTTTCGGGGCTCAGCTTTACTCCATAAAAAAAGAAGATCAGGGCTATGCCGCCGCTGCAGATCGCATTGAGCGGGATGGGGCTTTGGGATGAGCCCGGCTGCGGAAAGAGCCAGGCAACCGCAACTGCAACGAACAGGGCCAATACAAACCTGTCTGATTTCATACTGTATATTACACCCTTTCAGTCAATCCGAAGTAAAAAATCCGAAAAGTGGCTGTAACCAAATCCGAATACAACGATAAAGGCTATGTGCCCTGATTGCTGATAGCCGATTGCTCCCATCCGACCCGCTACTGCTGCTGCAGGTTAAGCAGCATATCAGCGGTGATGGCGGGCAGGTCATATTCATGCTTCCAGCCCCAGTCCATACGGGCAGCACTATCGTCAATACTTTGCGGCCAACTATCTGCAATAGTCTGCCGGTAATCGGGTTTATATACAACAGAAAAACCGGGAATATGCTTTTTGATTTCCGCCGCTATTTCCGAGGGTGAAAAGCTTATAGCTGCAAGATTATAAGAAGTGCGGACAGATATCTTATCGGCAGGGGCTTCCATTAATTCAATAGTGCCCCGGATGGCATCGGGCATATACATCATGGGCAGCCGGGTATCGGCAGACAGGAAGCTGGTATATTTTTGAGTCTCAAGGGCTTCATTAAAAATATCCACCGCATAATCGGTTGTGCCACCACCGGGGGAGGATTTATAACTGATCAACCCGGGATAACGCAGGCTCCTTACGTCTACACCAAAACGATGATGATAATAATTGCACCAGAACTCCCCCGCGTACTTGCTGATACCGTACACCGTAACCGGCTCAATGATCGTTTGCTGGGGGCAGTGCTGCCGCGGGGAGGTAGGCCCGAACACTGCGATGCTGCTTGGCCAATATACTTTCCGCAATTTTTCCTCTCTTGCAATATCCAGCACGTTCAACAGGCTTTGTGTATTCAGATGCCAGGCCAGCCCGGGATTCTTTTCACCCGTGGCCGAAAGGATGGCAGCGAGCAAATATACCTGGGTGATATTCTGCCGGATCACCTGCACATGCAGCATTTCCTTATTCATAACATCCAACGAAACATAAGGCCCCGTTCCTTTCAACAGATCGTTTTCTTCCCTCAGGTCGGACGCCACTACCTGCGCGTTGCCATATATCTTCCGTAAAGCCAGTGTAAGCTCCACCCCTATCTGCCCGGATGCACCTATTACCAGTATTTTATCTTTTATCATTCTATTATTATTTAAAGAAATGCTATTGGCTATGCGATCAGGGATGAGGTGTAAGGTATAAGGCCTATGGTAATGGCCTGCAACCTGAAACTTTAACCATAAACTCCCAAACTACAAACCGTAAACTACAAATTTCCACAAAAATAAAATTGGCGCATAAGAAAGAAAATTTTACTTTAACGTGAAAATCTATCGTTATGCATCAATTCCAGAAAAAGAAATTCCTGGCCGGAGCAGGGTTGTGTTTTATACTGATGATAGGTGTTGCCGCAACAACCGTTCAGGACAAAAAACCGAAACCGAACTTCAAAGTGCTCCCCAAAGACATCAGTCATGAAGAGTTGGAAAAGATAATGAAAGGCTTTAACGTTTCCCTGGGTGTAAAATGCAATCATTGCCATGCGCCTTCAAAAACAAATGCAAAGAAGCTGGATTTTGCGAGCGATGAAAAACCTGAAAAAAATGTTGCGCGCAGCATGATGCGCATGACAGCAAAGATCAATAAAAAATATTTTAGCCACGAAGAAGGAAAAGCCGCCGCATTAACCTGCATTACCTGCCATAACGGTAAAACACATCCTGAAAGCAAGATCACCCTGCCGGCTCCTCCTCCCGAACGTTAAGCATTTTCTAAATAGCCTGGTAAAAAACTTTGATGATACGGGGCTGACTCAAAAGGCCGGATCAGCCCCGTATCATTTTCAATATCATTTCTTTCATCAGCGAAGCATCTGCCGTGCCGGCATCATTTATGCCAATACTACGGAGATTATACTCGTGCAGCAACAGCAATGCCTGCTCGGTGCCGGCGTAACCATAATTCTTAGCTGCAAGCATATAATCTTTGATGAAATAAGGATTGACCCCGATAGCGGCAGCCGCTGTTTTTTCATCCTGTGAAGACGCCCCGAAAAGCATGTATACCTTGCTGAAAAAATTGTGTAAAGCAGGTAATACCATCTGTATAGGAGCAGATTTAGGGTTCGAGCCAAAGTATTGGATGATGCGCATGGCCTTAACCGCATCTTTTCGTTGTAACGCTTCCTGAAGCTCAAAAACATTGTATTCTTTACTTACCCCCACATACTGCTCAATATCCTCCTCACTAATGGATTTACGTGTACCCAGGTTGAGCAACAATTTATCTATTTCATTATTGATCCGGCTTATATCATTTCCAATATGCTCCACCAGCAGCATTACCGCTTTCCGCGAAATACTATAGCCTTTCTTCTGTACCTGATCACTGACCCATTCAGGCAGCTGGCTCTCATACATTTTTTTAGTGGTCAGCACTTCCGCATGCTGCCTGAGCAGCTTCGATAGCCTGCTGCGCCCATCCAGCCTCTTTTCTTTATGCGCCACTACCAGTATGGTAGACGGCAGGGGGTGCTCAATATATCCTTCCAGCTTCTCTATATCCCGCATTTGCTGGGCCTCTTTTAATATCACCACCTGCCTGTCGGAAAACATAGGGTACCGCCTGCAGGCATTGACCAGGTCGGCCCAAACTGCATCCCTGCCGTAAAAAA
>CAZREP010000228.1:0-6992 GCA_964599035.1 uncultured Terrimonas sp.
ATTAGGATAGAGGATCAGGAGCTTTCATAGGATGTTTGTTCAAGGGATAACTGGACCTGGTTTTTACATCGGATCCTGGATTTTTTGGTTTGTCATCACGGACGCTTGGATTTTCGGTCTTACACCGGACAATTGGATTTTTTGGTTCTTACAATGGATCTTGGATTCGGGCTTTTCACAGAATAAATATATTTCTTCTCATTGATAAGGTTCGTAAAGCGTGCAATGTGCTGTGCACATCTAATTTACCAGGTTTGCTATATAACGCAGTACTGCATTTAAATTGCGTGCTATGCTGTCTTTTTTGAACAAACGAAATGAATTTCTGAAAATACTAAGTATATCTACGCAACAAGATACTTTCAACTGTTTGCATTCACACAGCAGAAGCGGTATTCCTTTAAATAAAGCTTCGGGTGCCCCTCGCATATTCCGAACGGGCTCTTTAACATATGTCAATATATTTGAAGAATAACATTAAGATAAAGGGCGAAGGAATAGTTTGGAGTTTTATAGTTTGTGGTTTGCAGTTTCTCGTCTATCGTTTCTCCTCTATCGTTCCACATAATGAAGGATACAAGTTGCAGGTTGCAGGTTCCCTGCAACCTCATGCTGTGAACCATACACCATAAACTAATAAACTCTCTCTCCTTCTCTTGCCTGCAATTTCTATCGCATTTTCCAGTATAAACCTCTAAAGGTATTCTCCCCTTAAAAACCACCTGTATGTACCGGGTAAAATTTGCCTTCTGCTGGATGCTGTTATCGGTTTGCCACGCTGTATCTGCACAGCCCTCCCGTAACCCTTCCGCTATCACCGATATCCCTTTCACCCAGGAGTATCATGTGCCACACCCCCTCCGGTATTCACCGGATGCCGGTGAAGTACGTTCCATTGCTGTTGGCGAAGACGGACGCGTATGGATTGGCACGCCGGCAGGCATATTCAGCAAACACCCGAAAGACAGTGCCTGGCAAAAACTGGAAGCACCTGATAATGATGGCCCTGCATATACTGTATTATCTGTTGCCGGCGATGCAGTTTGGGCAGGCAACCGGAAGGGGGTATTTCGCCTACAAAACAGCACAATGACCCGCGTAGGACCTACAGAAGGTCCCATTTCGGTGCTTTTCAAATCAGCAGACGTGGTATATGCCCTTGGTCCCCTGGGAATGTGGCTTTGCAAAAACAATACTACTATAAAACAATCTTACCCCATTGCCAGGTCGGTACGGGCGGCCATAGCAGACCATAAAGGCGGCATATGGGTGGCCAGCGATGTTGGACTATACCATATCATTAATGAGCAGGTTCAGCATTATGCCGATACCGGCACGCTGATCAGCGCTTATGTAAAAGGGCTGGCATTCGATGGAAAACAACGGCTATGGTGTGGCGGATTGGGCGGGGTAAGCATCCTTCAAAAAGATCAAAAAACACAAACGATTCGCCCCTCCGAAGGCCTGCCTTCTATTTATGTGAATTGTGTAAAGCAGTCGCCTGATGGTGTAATGTGGACAGGCACTGACGTAGGTATTGTGCGATATGCACCGGATGGCACCCATACCCTTCGTTTCAGCCGCCGCTGGCTGCTCAACGACAAAGTAAATGATATCTGTTTCGACGCAGCGGGGACGGCATGGATAGCTACCGCCAAAGGAGTAAGCGCCATTCATCAAAAGCAAATGACCCTTGCCGATAAGGAAAAATATTTTTATGATGTTACCATGCAGCGCCATGTGCGTGAGCCCTGGATCGTTGGGCAGTGCCGGTTACCAAACCCGGAGGATGTAACCCAATGGGAACCGGAGGATGATGATAACGACGGCGAATACGGGGGCAATTACCTGGCCATGGAAAGCTTCCGCTACGCCGTTACCAAAGACAATGACGCAAAGGAAAAAGCAAAAAAAACTTTCGATTTTTTAAAAACACTCCGGGAAATTACCGGGCTTGATGGTTTTTTCGCAAGAACGATCGTGCCTGTTTCCTGGGGCAATAACGTGCATGACGCCAATAGAAAATACAGCCCGGCAGAGCTGGCAGAAGAACTGGTAAAGGAACCGCGGTTTAAAGCAGTTGAAACCCGCTGGCACTTATCCAAAGATGGAAAATGGCTATGGAAAGGAGACACCAGCAGCGATGAATGGTGCGGCCATATGATCGGGTACTTTTTTTATTATGAGCTGGTTGCCGATAAAAAAGAGAAGCAGGTGGTTGCCAGGCATGTTGCAAAGCTTGTTGATCATTTAATAAAGCACAATTTTAACATGATCGACATCGACGGTACCCATACCCGCTGGAGTGTATGGAGCCCTGATCATCTTAACAGGGACCCCGAATGGATGCCCGACAGAAATCAAAATTCGATGGAGCTGCTTACCTTTCTAAAGCTGGCTTATTACATGACGGGAGAAAATAAATACCAGCAGCACTACCTGAGGCTTATAAAAGAAGAACATTACCTGGAAAATATGGATAAAATATTGCAGCAGAACCCGGCATGGTTCATATACTTTGACGTGGTGCTGCAAATGTATTTATACCCGATATTGCTGCACTGCGAAAAGGATCCGGTATTGCTTACATTTTACGAAGATCATATGGATCGGTGGATGGAACAGCGCAAGGAGGATAAAAACCCGCTCATCAATTTTTTTTACAGTTATGCAAGGAACAAGAAAATAGAATTAGCGACATCTGTTGAATTTTTACGAGACACACCGCTCGACCTGGTGAACTGGGGAATAGATCACCGGAAGCGGGAGGATATCCGCATTGTACATGCTCCGGTGCTTGACGATGTGCAGGTAAGCGAATTGCCGCCGGCCAGCATACGTGCCACTGTACGCTGGGATAAAAATCCATGGGCCGCCGTGAACGGGCAAACCAATACCGAAAGAGAACCCGTATTCTGGCTGCTGCCTTACTGGATGGGAAGGTACCTGAAAATGATCGACTGAGGAAAAAGAAAAAAACATCATAAACTATAGGGCGTTTTTCTTAGATTGCAATAACTACAATCCCTGTCTGAGACGATAAAAAGTTTGCCATGCAATATTTTTGTGCGCTTATTATTTTCGTATCCTCCTTCCTGGCATCATATTATAACGAAATCGCCGTTCCGCAAGGCGGTAGAACAATAAACCACGAGACTGTTGTCAGGCATCCATCGTATACGGAAATACGCGATATACCATATAGCAGCCCCGAAAACAAATACAACCTGCTGGATGCATACCTCCCGCAGGAAAGGAACAGCAACACCAGGGTGATCGTATATATTCATGGCGGAAGCTGGGTGCAGGGCGATAAATCGGAGTTCCCCCAAGCCTTGGTAGAAGAGCTGGTGGGTAAACGTAAATATGTCCTGGCCTCTCTAAATTATCGCCTGGTAAAAGACGGGAAAAATATTTTCCCTGCCCAGATCGAAGATATTCAAAAAGCCCTGGCTTTTATTGCTGCCAACGCTGCCGAATACCGCTATAACGGAAATGATTTTGCCCTGATAGGTGCCAGTGCCGGCGCACATCTTGCCCTATTGTATGCCTACGGCTATGATAGCCTGAAACAGGTAAAAACAGTAGTGGATATCTTTGGACCCACAGACCTGAGCGACGAAAAGGTGCGTAAACCGGGATTGGAAAGCAACGACATTATCATTAATTTCCTGGGAACCCCCGATGTATCCGCAAAGATCGTAAAGCTGGCCAGCCCTTATTTTCAGCTCACCCGGGAAACAGGTGTTCCCACCCTTTTATTTCATGGCACAGCAGATGAGCTGGTACACCCCGATCAGTCTGAAAAGCTGCATACAAAATTACAGCAGTTGGGTATCCCCGCTAAGCTTAAACTATACCCCGGCGAAAAGCATGAACTGCGCCCGGCTGTAGCTGCTGATGTATTTGCTACAATGATCGGATGGTTAGAGCAATATTAAATCACAAATCCATCCGGCAGGATGGCGCCCTTCTTCACTACCACAATACCGTCTTTTACCGTATACAAAGGATGATCAGAATCCGGCATGTGTGCTCCTCCATTGATGCGCACATCGTTGCCAATCCTGCAGTTCTTGTCTATAATGGCATTGCGTATGTAACATCGCTCTCCGATGCCCATCTTTGGTAAGCCCCGCTGCGCAGCGCTGTTCATTTCTTCCAGCGTTTCATAATAATCACTGCCCATAATATAGGTGCTTACTATGGTAGATCCATAGCCGATGCGGGTACGTATCCCCGTTACACTTCTCTCAATACGCGAGGCATTGATGATGCAGCCCTCGGCGATAAGCGTTTTTTCGAGCGTGGTACCGCTTATTTTAGCAGGCGGCAGCATCCGGGGGCGGGTATATACCGACCTTTGATTATCAAACAGGTTAAAAAGCGGTATATCTTCGGTAAGCGCCAGGTTGGCTTCAAAAAAAGAATAGATATTCCCGATATCGGTCCAGTATCCTTCATACTGGTAACTCACCACCTTATGCGTATTGATAGAGTCAGGGATAATTTCTTTACCAAAATCCGTGGCATCCCTGTGCACATCAAGCAGCATATCAAAAAGCAACTTCCGGCTGAATATATATATGCCCATGGAAGCCAGGTATATCCTTCCCTCCCGCTGCATCTCTTCGCCGGTATCGCTTGTCCATTCCGATAACAGCTCTTTCTTCGGTTTCTCTATAAAGGAGGTAATATATTGCGCTTCATCTGCTTTAAGGATCCCGAATTCCGGCGCTTCCCTTTCTCCAACCGGTATGGTGGCTATGGAAATATCCGCTTCCTTATCGATATGGTTTTGAAGCATTTCACTGAAATCCATCTGGTACAACTGGTCGCCCGACAAAATAAGCGCCTGGTCAAAGTCCTGCTGCTGCAAATGACGGAGCGACTGTCGCACGGCATCCGCAGTACCCTGGAACCATCCCGGGTTATCGGGGGTTTGCTCTGCTGCCAGTATATCCACAAAGGCTTTGCTGAAAATGCTGAAATGATACGTATTTTTTATATGCTTATTGAGGGACGCCGAATTGAACTGTGTAAGCACATACATCCTGCCGATATCCGAATTAAGGCAATTAGAGATCGGTATATCCACCAAACGGTATTTACCGGCAATGGGCACTGCAGGCTTGCTCCGGGTAGCAGTAAGCGGTGAAAGACGGGTGCCGGCCCCTCCTCCCAATATAATAGCGATCACGTTCTTTTTCATAGCCCAAACAATTAATGATTAAAAAAATATTTAAATCGTCCGCTAGCGGATGGTCATTTTCATTTACGGCTCTTTGCTTACCGGAAGCAATCCTTCGTACAATTTTAAATATTGCTGAACACTATGCTGCCAGCTAAAATCCAACGCCATCATTTTCTCCCTTACTTCGTTTATTTTTTCCTCATCACCGAAAAGATCCACCGCCCGCCAAACGGCCTGCGTAATATCGCCAACAGATGCCCAGTTATACACAATGCCATAGCCGCCCTTCTCACCGAAATCAACTACGGTGTCCTTCAGCCCGCCTGTTCGACGTACCATGGGTATGGTTCCGTAACGCATGGCATACATCTGGTTAAGCCCGCAGGGCTCCACCCTCGAAGGCATCAGGAGGTAATCCGCCCCGGCATACATAAGATGGCTGAGCGATTCATTGTACCCTATATAGGCATTATAATCGTTTTGCGCCAGCTTCAGCAATGAAGATAACTGTGTTTCCACTTCGGGAAAGCCGCTGCCCAATATCAGGAAGTTCATCTTGCGGCCGATATAATAATAGCTGTCGCTTATAGCGCCGGGCAATATATCGGCGCCCTTCTCTCCTACCAGCCTGCCTATGAAAACGATCAGCGGCTTGCTGATATCGAGGTTAAAGGTTTCACAGAGCCGGCGTTTGCTTCTTGCCTTGCCTTCTGTAACGGTCTCAGCCGTAAAATGATCTTCAAGGTACGGGTCGGTTGCCGGATCCCATACCGCTGTGTCAATACCATTGAGGATACCTGAACATTTTCCCCTTTCATACCCGAACAATGCTTCCAGCCCGTTGGCCGACTGCCTCAGCTCATCGAGATAACTCATGCTTACTGTGGTAACCTTCCAGGCACACTTTATGCCCGAAGCCAGGGGATTGATATTGTTGTTCCAGTCGAGCATTCCCCATTTCCAGCTATCCCAGGGCGGAAGGAGGTAGCTCCTGTCCCACCCCATAACACCCTGGTATTGCGCATTGTGTATCGTAAGAACGGTAGGGATACCGTGTAAATGCTGATACTTGTAGCAATGCCTGACCATAAAAGGGATCAGCCCGGTGTGATGATCGTGGACATGTATCACATCGGGATGATGTACCCATACCGATATCCAATCCACCACTGCCACCTGGAATGCCGTAAACCTTTCGGTATCATCGCTGTAACCATATATTTTTTCCCTGTCGAGCAAGCCGTTGATATCCACCAGGTACAGGTCGAACCCCAGCTTGTTGCTACGCTCCTTGATGACCGTATAATCAAACCAGTAGTCGCCAATATTCGTCCTCCCTTTATGTACTACATCCCACGCGTTATCCAGCAGGAACTTTGTTTTGTACATAGGCATTACTACTTTGGCGATATGCCCCAGCTCATTCTGATATTTGGGCAGGGCGCCCACCACGTCACCCAGGCCACCTGCCTTGGCAACCGGATAACATTCGGCACTCACGTGTACTATTTCCATCCTGTTTAAATTCGGTAAAGGGGTTCTTTGATTGAATATAGGAAGGTTTTTGATTTATACAAGCAGGAAAAGAAAAAAATATCGATCTGACATCCGGAGACACGGATAAAACATATTTCATCCGCGTTCCTTCTGTAATTTATTAAAGATCCGCAAAGCTTTTGCTTACTGTTCTATCAGAGGCATTCCCACGGTAAAACAGGTTTTACGCTGTGATCGTTTTATCAGTTTTTTTTAAGCCCACCTTGTAACCACTGATACCATAATACAATATATAAAGATA
>CAZREP010000229.1:0-6966 GCA_964599035.1 uncultured Terrimonas sp.
CGGGAAGGAGCCTTGATTGAGCTTTGGTACTACTGTAACTTCAACCATAGAACCTTGATACATTATACAAATGAAGTCACCAGCCGACCCATAGTCGTTGATGATAAGTGAACTAAAGCAGCGTTAACCTAAAACGATAAGTAACAAAGCTGAAGCTAATTTAAAAGGAGGTTGATGATATTTTTTCAACAGTAGTATCGTTATCAAAACCCTCCTGAATAGTTATACAGAATGTGGGTGAAAGAGAAAAGATGATGAAGGTCATGGTCTTCGCGGATGCCTGTCATGCTTTTTTTTGATAGAAGCCGCTATAATTGCATCGTTGGCGTAGTGTTGCTTTAGCGGTGCGGTTCAGAAAAGTATTAAAAGCTCTCAACCCGTTTTGTTCACGATATAAACGTATTGATATGATCTTATTCAACGATCTGGCAGAAAAAGCGTCCCATGAATACCCCGGCGCTTACCAGCCTCCTGCCTATAACTGGACGAAAGTGATGCAGCAGCTAAAGCGCGTATCGGGTAAAGACCAAAGACCTGCTGTGGCAGTGAGTGAAACACCTTGCTGCTATAGTGTTAAAATTGAAGTGCCGGGCCGCAAAAAAGAGGATTTTATGGTCACGCTTGAAGACGATAAGCTCAATATATATGTATTAAGTCCTGGTGCACAATCCGACAGCGAATCGGTTGGGGATTTACACGAATATTCCTGCGACTGCTTTGAGCATACGGTTGTGTTGCCTAAATATGTGGATGCAGATTTTGTGAGGGCAGAATATAAGGCGGGTGTGCTCCGATTTGACTTTCCCGTAACAGATTGTGAGTGCAGCCGTACGGTGGACAGTATCATTGTCTATTAGGTAATGTCACGTTAACCATAATATATTGCATCCTTTGGTGAATAGTGAATAGTGAATAAGTGAATGATGGTGAGTAGTGGATTCACTATTGCCTGTTCACCCGGACAATAGTACAGCGCGGGTCCCCTTATGAATTTACCCCATAATATTTTCCTTCCATATTTATCTGTATATACAACGTGCTGTCTCACCCAAAATTTCACTCCTGCTTTCCTGCTTCGGCGGCCGTGCGATAATATTTGAGTATTTTTAGACCATGTTGCATTCGCAGTTCTGGAAAGGTTTTTTTGAACAGACCGGAGAGCTAACCCGCTTCACCGGCAGGTTATTTGCTCAATGGTTCCGTCCCCGGTATGAAACGGCAGAGTTCCTGAGGCAATGCTTTATCATTGGCTATAAATCCCTGCCCCTGGTGATGCTCACCACTTTTATTATAGGGCTGGTACTGACCATGCAGATACGGCCCTTTTTGGTAGATTATGGCGTTGAATCGCAGTTGCCTGCCATGGTGGGTATTGCCATTGTTCGGGAGATCGGGCCGGTGATCACTGCGCTTATTTTCGCAGGAAAGATCGGTAGCAGTATCGGCGCGGAACTTGGCTCTATGAAAGTAACGGAGCAGATAGATGCCATGGAGGTTTCCGGTACCAATCCTTTTAAATACCTCGTGGTAACAAGGGTGCTGGCAGCTACAATTACGCTGCCCCTGCTGGTGATGCTGGGTGATGCCGTGGCTTTGTACGGCACCTATTTAGGGGTAAATATGAGCGGCAATACCAGTTTTGATCTTTTCTGGACAAAAGTATTCCGGAACCTGTCTTTCGGGGATGTGCTGCCTGCTTTTGTAAAGTCTTTCTTTTTCGGATTCGCAGTAGGGATCGTAGGCTGTTATAAAGGATATCATTCCAAGAAAGGTACAGAAGGAGTGGGGCAGTCGGCAAACTCGGCTGTAGTGCTGTCTTCTGTACTTATATTTATTATTGATCTTATAGCGGTGCAGGTAACAGATGCACTCGGACTGAATTAAAAATGATGCAAACGCCGCTGCAAACAAATCGTTCCGGGCCTGTTGCTGCTCACGGGGAAGAAGTGATCGTGGTGCGCAATTTGTATAAGTCATTCGGCAGTCAGCGGGTGCTTATGGACTTCAGCATTAGTTTGCATAGCGGAGAAAATGTGGTGGTGCTTGGAAAATCCGGGTCGGGTAAGTCCGTACTGATCAAGTGTATCATTGGTTTGCTGAAGCCCGACAGTGGTGTTATTGAAGTGCTGGGTGAAAATATCCCGCAGATGAGTGATGAAGCGTTGGATGCGGTAAGGATGAAGATCGGCTTTCTTTTCCAGAGTAATGCGCTGTATGATTCGATGACGGTAAGGGAAAACCTTGAATTTCCGTTGAGGCGCCATTCTATCCGTGCATCGCAGGAAGAAGTTGACCAGCTCGTAAAAGATGCGTTGGAGGATGTTAAGCTGGTACATACCATTGATATGATGCCGGCACAGTTGTCGGGCGGTATGCGCAAGAGAATAGCGTTGGCGCGAACGCTTATCCTTAAACCGGCCATCATCCTGTATGATGAACCCACCACCGGGCTGGATCCTATCACCAGCAGGGAGATCATCGGGCTGATCAAGGAAGTGCAGCACAAATATCATGCTGCATCTATCGTCATTTCCCATGATATGAATTGTGTGCGTATGGTGGCCGACCGGGTGGTGATGCTGATAGAAGGGCGTAACTATGCAGAAGGTACCTACGATGAACTCCTGCAAACAGGTGATCCGGCTATAAAAGCTTTTTTTGAATAAACCGTTATGGGAACAAAATCATTTTCGAATCTTAAACTGGGCGTATTTGTATTGGCCGCGCTGGCCTTCCTGATCCTGCTTTTATATATGGTGGGTAAAAACAGGAATCTCTTTGGTGCTACTTTTGCGGTAAAAGCCCGTTTTACCAATGTGCAGGGACTGACTCCGGGAAACAATGTAAGGTATGCGGGGATACAGGTAGGCACGGTAAAACAAATCCATATGCTGGATAACGGGCAGGTAGAGGTAGAGTTGATCATTGAAAACAGGATGAAGCAGTATATCCATAAAAATGCGGTGGTCACTATTGCAACTGATGGTTTGATGGGAAATAAAGTACTCAATATTACACCGGTACCGGGTAATGCAGACCTCATTGATGCGGGTGATCTGCTGACAACCCATGCTTCCACCGATATGGAGAGCATGGTAAATACGCTTTCCGGAACGAACAGTGATCTTGCCATTGCTGCCGCTGAACTTAAGAGCGTACTATTGAAGCTCAACAACAGTACCGCTTTATGGAGCCTGTTGAATGACGAATCGTTGCTTCATAACTTAAGTATGTCCATGACAAACCTCAGGTCTGCCTCCGAGCGGGCCAATAATATGATAGGAGAGCTGAACAACCTGGTGCTTGATGTAAAAAGCGGCAAGGGGTCGCTGGGTGCTGTATTGACCGATACTGCATTAGCAGACAACCTGAACGAAGCGATAGTCGGGGTGAGGCAGGTGGCCGACCAGGCAGACACACTGGCAAAAGAGTTGTCGCTGATGGTAAGCGGCATTAAACATGATATTAATGATGGAAAAGGTGCCGTTCACGCTTTGCTTAAAGATTCCGCCATGGTCACGTCTATTCATACCAGCCTGGAGAATATCCGGGAAAGCACACAGCATTTCAATGAAGTGATGGAGGGAATGAAGCACAGCTTCCTGGTTCGCAGGTACTTCAGGAGGCTTGAAAAAAAGCAGGCAAAGGATACATCCCCACAATTAAAAGCACCATGATCTTTCGCCCCTATAACATAGTATTCACTAACGGATGCGCCATGTTTGACCTGCCTGCGCAAAGCAGGGGTTTCTCCCTATGACATTGATCTTTCTCATCTGATGCACTGATCAAAGTCTTTGTTAAAGGCTGTTATTGAGATTAAATTTGGCATGAAATTTAAATGTCATTTTTTTAAATAAATAAGGAGGTTCATCATGTCTGCATTAGTAAAGAGCGGAAGTAGTGCCTTGCCTTCCGTTTTCGACGATTTTTTTAAACCATGGAATGAATGGTTTACCAAAGGCGATAACTTTTTTGGACGTTCCCTTACTGTTCCGTCTGTAAATATTACAGAAGATGCCAGCGGTTACCAGGTATCACTTGCCGCGCCGGGGCTGAAACGGGAGGATTTTAACATTGACCTAAACGGTAATATACTTACCATCAGTTCGGAAAAGGAAGAGAACAAAGAAGAAAAAGAAAAAAAATTCACCAGGAAGGAATACAATTATACTTCATTCAGCCGCAGCTTTACTTTACCTGATGATGTTAACAAGGATAAGATTGAGGCCAGGTATGAGGATGGCGTATTACATCTTTCCCTACCTGCAAAGGAAGAGCTTAAAAAGGATTCCGCGAAAAAACAGATCGCGGTAAAATAGCAGTTGGTTTAGTTTCGTAAAGGCTCTGCTTTAAGTGTGTGGCAGAGCCTTTTGTTTATATGATCTTGATTACGGGAATAAAGGGCATGAACGGAGTGCACCGCAACATTAAAGATCATAATTTAATAACACGACAGTTTTCATGTTCTCCCTGATGAATACTATTATTGTTTGCAGTCTGTATTTATCAGGTAGTGAATAAAATTTCAATCTGGAAATGAAAAAAATACTTGTACCAACCGATTTTTCTTCCTCTGCGGCAAATGCTTTGAATTTTGCGGTGCAAACGGCTAAGTCTTACCCGTTAGAGATCATCCTGCTTCATGTAGTGGATAGAATGGATAGCTTATACGGTGAAGCTCCACAGATCATCCAGGAGAATTACACTACTGTTTTAGAAGAAGCCCAGCTAAAATTAGACCAGGTAAAGGCCAGCATTGCGGAAACGGAATCCCTGGAAATACGGACCTTCCTCAGGGAAGGAGAAGTAGACGAGCATATCCTGGAATTGAGCGAGGAAAAGGATATTGATCTTATTGTAATGGGCACTTTCGGGATCAACGGGCTGAAGGACAGGATATGGGGCAGCAAAACAGCGGGGCTTACCGGAAAAACCAGAGTGCCTGTAATGGTGATACCTTATGAGTACAACTGGAAGGCTCCGCAGAAAGCCCTGCTGGCAACGAGCTTTTTTGAAGAAGACAGCAATGTGCTGAATCCGGTAGCCGGGCTGATGGCTGTTTATAACCTTGTGCTGCACGTGGCGGTATTTACCGATGAAGACAGGGCCGATGCTACGCAGTTTATGGAAAACAGTATGAATATAGACCATTACGGAAAGAAGCTGCAAAGGCAACTCGGTACAGCGTCCGTTATTGCCAGCCATCTGTCGGGACATAAGTTTGAAGACACTTTACAGGATTATATCAAAGACAATGATATTGATATACTGGTAATGGTCACTTACCAGCGGAGTTTATGGGATAGGGTATTTCACCCAAGCACTACCAGGAGGATGTCGTATCATACTATGATCCCGCTATTAGTGATTCCTGCTGCGAAAGGAGAGTGATGCTGCGGGTGCGGTTCCCTCTACATAAGCAGCGTTGGATCTTTTGTATACAGCAATCCTATTGCGTTGCAGCATAAAAAGCCGCTCCCAGCAATGCTGCTTTGGGGTTCAATAAAACCTTTACAGGAACTTTCTCCAATAAGAAGTTGAGTCTTCCGCTCTGCCGGAATGCATTGTAAAATGCATCGTTTTCGAATAGGCTGAGGATTTGAGGCGCTATGCCTCCGCCTATAAAGAGCCCGCCTGTTGCATTCAGCTTCAATACGAGGTTGGCAGTCTCATAGGCCAGGAAGCGCACGAAATGCTGCATGGTTTCACTGCACAGCATGCTTTTCCCGGTGTGGCTGCTTATCGTGGCAGCCTTGTCGGCATGTTGCATTTTTTCTGCCAACCACAAGGGCTCTTCCATCTTTTTAACGTCGCGTAAGAACCGGTAAATGTTTACAATACCCGGCCCGCAAACCACTCTTTCCCAGCTTACATGCCCGAATTGCTGCTGCAGGAAGCTGTACAGTTCAAAATCCAGGCTGGTGCGGGCGGCAAAATCTGCATGGCCTCCTTCTGTTGCAAAAGGGTGGTAGTATTTGCCATCCCAATATAAACCTGCTTCACCGAGCCCGGTTCCGGGTGCTATTACGGCAGCGTTACCAGCCGCATCCGGATCTCCGTTGTGGATAACTGAAACATCTTTTGTTCCCAGCATCGCCAACCCGTAAGCAGTGGCTTTAAGGTCGTTGATGAGGTGCACTTTTGCCGCAGGGTATTGCGTTGATATTTCCTTTATATTGATGTTCCATTGTAAATTGGAAAGGGTGGCCTGCCCGTTCAGTACGGGACCTGCAACACCGAAGCAGATCGTATCGGGCTGTGGAGAATCCTGTATAAACTGCCGGTTAAGCTCCGTTATGCTTTTATACGATTTTGACACCAGCTTTGCTTCCTGTAGCAAATGGTATCCCCCGGACTCTATCCTGTACAAAGCCAGGTTGGTTTTGGTAGCACCAATATCGCCTGCAAATACAATACTCCCGTTAACCGCCTGTGCAGATTGGTGAAATGGCAACAGCATATTGTACGAGTTAATGGTAGAAAAATGGCTTTAAGTATACCGCTCCGGAAAGCAGGCATGCTTAAAAATAAGGGATACTAAAGAACCGGAAAAGAAAATAATAGTACTCATCCGGCTTTTCAAAAGTCACCCGTGCTTAAACGTCTGCCATGGCAGGTATTTCAGCTACCTTATAAACACCGCTGTCTAATTTTTTCTTCGTTTCGTCGAATGCATGGAGCGTTTGTTCGATGTCGCTCTGGGTGTGTGTTGCGGTAGGGATGAGCCTGTAAATAATATGTCCTTTAGGTATAACAGGGTATACTACAATGGAGCAGAAAACGCCGTAGTTTTCCCTGAGGTCCATTACCATAGCCGTGGCTTCTTCCACGCCGCCTTTCATATACACCGGTGTAACAACAGAATCGGTATGGCCGATATCAAATCCTTTGTTTTTCAGTCCTTCCTGGAGGGAGAGTGCATTCTTCCAAAGTTTTTCTTTTAATTCGGGATGCGAACGCAAC
>CAZREP010000230.1:0-6942 GCA_964599035.1 uncultured Terrimonas sp.
CATATTTCTTATATGGAGGTAAGCGATGGTTCAATTACCATTCCGCATGCCGAAAAGTGCGGGTATATTGAAAAGCTCACTAAATACGGAGTGGTATTAAGTGAGGTGGGAAGCAAGGATGCCGAGCATATCATTCCCCCTTACCGGTGGATAGAACTGATGAAGGCCGAGTTGAATGCAGGCTCCACTTATGTAATAGCCGAAGCGAGGGAGGCGGGTAATGTGGGTATCTACAGGGGTACGGGAGAGGTGCGCGAGGGACTTGTTCAGGAAATACTCACCCAGGTACCGGAAGAGAAGATTATCTGGGAAGCGCCTCAAAAGGCACAGCAGTTATATTTTATAGGATTGCTGGGTTGCAACGCTAACCTGGGTAATATTGCCCCTTCTGAAGTGATCCCGCTGGAATCCATGCGTATAGGGCTGCGGGGCGACACCTTTCATTTGTTTCTTAATAAAGATGATGTGGAATGAAGCTGTATGGACTGATCGGCTACCCACTCGGGCATTCTTTTTCAAAAAAGTATTTTACACAAAAGTTTGTAGAAGAGGGATTGGACTGCAGGTTCGAAAATTTTCCTATAGAAGAGATTGCGAAGCTTCCCGGCCTGCTGGAGGATCATCCGGCATTGCTGGGCTTGTGCGTAACTATTCCTTATAAAGAGAAAGTGATTCCTTATTTGCATGAGTTATCTGCTGAGGTGCGGCAAATCGGTGCCTGCAATTCTATCCGAATAAGAGATGGCATACTCACCGGCTTTAATACAGACACTACTGGCTTTAAGCAATCGCTGCTAAAACAGCTTAAGCCTTACCATACAAAGGCGCTGGTGCTGGGTACCGGCGGTGCTTCCAAGGCGGTTGAATACGTGTTGCAGCAGATGGGTATTGCCTATACCCTGGTAAGCCGTAACCCGCGACAGGATGCTGTAAGTTATGCTATGCTGAACGCAGAGATGATCAACCATCACCTGATGATCATTAATGCCTCTCCGGTGGGCACTTTTCCTGATGTCGATCAATGTCCGGATATTCCTTATGAAGCTATAGGAGAACGTCACTTTCTTTTTGACCTGGTTTATAATCCCGAAAAGACCCTGTTCCTGAAAAAGGGAGAGGATCGTGGTGCAGCCATACAGAACGGGTATCCTATGCTGATCGCGCAGGCAGAAGCCAGTTGGGAGCTATGGAATGTATAATTTTTGACCGCTTGCTGTAATGTTCCAGGTGTATCTCCGGGAGACGAAAACCATATATTCCTTTTATCTGAGAGGTTATTGAGTTATTATTATATGCCCCCTTTTTTGTGTGGTAACCTCTTTGTAAATTACATAAGCATTTATCCCTATATTTTGCTCTTGTACTTCATAACCTGTATCACAAGTGACGGCTATTAATTAGCCTAATTTTTTCGTAAGCGCATATTATTTGAAGAAATGAACTTACATTTATCCATCTAAAAAATGTTTCAACAATTCCGCAATGAAGAAAAATTTTTCTTTTCTCTTGTCCTGCCTCATACTTTTTCTTTTTTTGGCCTGTAATAAGCGCAGCGGTAAACCCAGGATACTGGTATTTACCAAAACAGCTGGATTTCATCATCAATCCATACCTGCAGGGATAGCCGCGATTCAAAAGTTGGGGGCGGGGAACGGTTTTGATGTAGATACCACTTCCGATGCCAATATGTTTTCGGACGATATTCTTCAGGAGTATTCCACTGTTGTTTTTTTAAATACCACAGGACCATTGTTCAATACGGTTCAGCGTATTGCGCTGGAAAGATATATCCAGGCAGGTGGCGGATATGCAGGCATTCATGCCGCTACCGATGCAGAATACGACTGGGGCTGGTATACCCGCCTGGCGGGAGCTAATTTTGAAAGCCATCCCCGCCAGCAGGAAGCTAAATTAATAGTGAAAGATAAAAATCATGCATCCACCAAACATCTGCCGGATGTATGGACAAGAAAAGATGAGTGGTACAATTTTAAGAAGCTGAATAAAGATGTGCATGTGCTGATCACTATTGATGAAAAGAGCTATGAAGGAGGCACTAACGGTGATAACCATCCTATGGCCTGGTATCATGAGTACGATGGAGGAAGAGCTTTTTATACCGAACTGGGACACACCGATGAGTCATACGCTGATCCTCTCTATCTGCAACATATTCTTGGAGGCATTCAATATGCCATAGGCGGCAATGAGAAGCTGGATTACAGCGGAGTGGTATCGCAATATCCGCCGGATGAAGACCGGTTCACCAAAACCCCGCTGATAAAGGGAGAATTTTACGAACCTACGGAAATGACCATTCTCCCCAATTTCGATCTCCTGATCACGCAGCGCAGGGGGGAGATCATGCTGTATAAAAATGAAACGGGGAAATTGAAACGGGCCGGGTTTTTAAATGCATACTTTAAAACGACCACAGGCAGCGCCAATGCAGAAGAGGGAGTTTTGGGTATTTCCAAAGATCCCAACTTTGCAAAAAATCACTGGGTGTATATTTTTTACAGCCCGGCAGATACTTCTGTAAACCGGCTGTCGCGATTTACATTTGAAAATGACACTATTGATAATAAAACAGAAAAGATAATCCTGGAGTTTTACTCACAGAGGGAAATATGCTGCCACACCGGCGGATCTATTGCTTTTGGCCCCGATGGACTTTTATATGTGTCTACAGGCGATAATTCCACCCCTTTTAATGAACCCGGGCAAACCTACACCAACAGGGGATATGGCCCGCTTGATGACCGCCCGGGTCATGAGCAGTATGATGCCCGCAGGAGCTCGGGCAATACCAACGACCTGAGAGGAAAGATACTGAGGATAAAAGTGAAAGATGACGGCACTTACGAAATTCCTGATGGTAACCTCTTTCCGAAGGGTGCCGAAAAAACGAAACCGGAGATATATGTGATGGGTAACCGTAATCCATACCGGATATCGGTAGACCAGAAGAACAGCTTTTTGTATTGGGGAGAAGTGGGTCCGGATGCCCGTGCAGACAGCATTGGAGTGCGGGGACCGCGCGGATATGATGAGCTGAACCAGGCCAGGAAAGCAGGCTATTTCGGTTGGCCCCTGTTTGTGGGGAAAAACTATCCATACAACCGGTATGATTATGCCACAGGCATTTCCGGTCCGGTATTTGATCCCGAAAAGCCGCTGAATGAATCGCGCAACAATACCGGTTTAAAAGAATTGCCCCCGGTAGCTCCTCCTTTTATCTGGTACCCTTATGATGTGTCGGCAGATTTTCCCCAGGTGGGAACCGGTGGACGTAACGCCATGGCCGGTCCGGTATATTATACTGATATGTGGCCTGCCAAAACGAGGCTGCCCGACTATTATAATGGGAAACTATTTATTTACGATTGGATCAGGGGATGGATCAAAGCGGTGACCATGCTGCCCAACGGCGATTTCGATAAAATGGAGCCTTTTATGGAGCACACTAAATGGCACAACGCCATTGATATGGAAGTGGGGCCCGATGGCAGGCTGTATGTGCTGGAATATGGAACCGGCTGGTTTGCAAAAAATGAAGATGCGGGGTTGAGCCGCATTGACTATAACGGAGGAAATCGCCCCCCGAAGATTACAGCAGTTACAATAGATAAAACTTCAGGTGCTCTTCCGCTGACCGTTAAGGCCACAGTGAATGCCACAGATCCGGAAAATGATAAGGTGACATATATATGGACAGCAGGAAGCGGTCAAACCAGGGAAACAAAAATACCGGAAGCTGAATTTGTATTCGATCAGCCCGGTGATTATTCCATTTCCGTGGAAGTAAAGGATCAGAAAGGAGCAGGAACAAAAAGCGGTGAGGTAAGTGTTTATGCGGGTAATACGGCGCCTGAAGTGGTAGTGAAGATAGCAGGCAACCAGTCTTTTTATTTTTCAGGTAAGCCGGTTCGCTATGAAGTGGTGGTGAATGATAAAGAAGATGGAGTTGATATCAATAAGGAACATTTGTATATTTCTGCAGATTTCCTGGAAGGTACTGATAAAGCAGCTTTGCCGCAAGGGCACCAGGAGGCGGTTGTTTCCCTGAATGGGAAAAGCATCATGCTCTCGCTCGACTGCAGCTCCTGTCATAAAACAGAGGAGAAATCTATAGGTCCTTCTTTTACGGAAGTGGCAAAACGTTATCAGAAGAATAACGATGCGGTGTCTTATCTCAGCGATAAAATAATCAAAGGCGGCAGCGGGGTATGGGGAGAAGTAGCGATGTCGGCGCATCCCGGACTGTCGCAGAATGATGCCAAACAAATTGTGCACTGGATCCTCACACTGGCTGATCCTGCCGGCATTAAAGGGTCATTGCCGCAAAAAGGGGATATCCCAGTTAAAGAAGTAAAAGAAAATGAAGCCCTTTATATTTCTGCCAGTTATACTGATAAAGGAAGCGCTGCTGTAAAGCCGCTTTCCGGTAACGGAGTATATGTGTTGCGCAGCAGCAAACTGTCTTTTGACGGAGTATCCCAAATGGAAGGATACAGTGCTGCAAGTGTTGGCGGTACGAAATTTATGGTTGTACCTGCCGATAAGCAGGGCTGGTTTGGTATGGATAGTCTGGATCTTGAAGGTGTTCATGGGATAGCGCTTACCGCCCGCTGGCAATCTGACGAAAATGCACCAAAGACCGGGTACCTGTTTGAGCTGAGGCTGGGTGCTCCCGACGGGCAGAAACTGGCAGAGGCTGTTTTAGACAGGGCGCTCATCAGAAATAAAGAGCATATGGCAGTTCTGAAGTTTAGTTTCCCCGTTATTACGGGAGCTCAGCCGCAGAACCTGTATATTGTGAGCACACCCAAAGATAAAAGTGAAAACAGCACCATCGGGCTGGGAATGATCGAATTGATAGCGAGATGATGCGCGGGCTGATAAAGAAAGAGCAGTAGCAGGGGTATTATTATTTACCGCTTCTCAGCATTCTTTTTGCATATAAGTAATTGATGAGCAGTACAGCGATCAGTATTACCAGTCCGAAAAACTCCCTCGTATCCTCAATCCAGGGCGTCTCCGCCTTCATGCTGGCGGCAATATTTTCTGCGTTATGCCTGGTGAGCCAATCCCATGCACCGTCCTTTTCAAACAACTTGTACAGTGCGTATATACCGTAGGCTGCTATCCCTGCCAGGTAAGCGCGGGGATAATATTTGTCCCGGAACGCCATCCAGCACAGTGCTGCACCATAGAGATAAATCGGCATCCACAGCCAGGGATCGGGGTCATTGTATTGCAGTACAGCGGAAATGACAAATAAAATACAGAAGGTGATGTTGAGTATTTTCATAAGTACAATATTATTGTGTAAATAATAAAATACCAAAGAACCAAAAGACAAGAACCAAATAAATCTCAAATCTCTAACGGATCCAACAGTAAATTAAAAACCATAAACTCCCAAACTTCCAAAATCCGAAAGGAGGCTGCCGGCAATCAGCTATGGGCTATGAGCAGACGGTCGATGGCTGATAGACTCATAGCCCACAACCCATCGCCATGAAGTGTATTCTAAAAATTATAGCCCATGGTAAAGAAGGCTTTGTTGCCGTAAGGTGAACGCGCTTCCTGCAGTACATCATATTGGATCATGAGGAGCAGTGCGCCGTTTCCACCGGTGGGGATGGCGGCGCCGCCGCCCAGCAGCAGGGAGGGAACAAGCTGCCCCTTGAGTTTTTGGGTAATGTTGTCGGAGGGATATTTAACAGAGCCCCAGCTATAGTTCAGTTCAGGCTGTGCCTGCAGCAGCAGGTAGGAGATAGGATATATCCTCCCGAAGATATTAAGCCCGGCATATCCGTATCGGGTTCTTTCCTCGAAAATGTTTTTATAGCTGTAATAGTTAAAATTAACGCCGGCACCGGCAGCAAAGTGGGAATTGAACCTGTAGCCTGCCTGTGGCGAAATAATAATAGAAGAAGATCTGCTGCCCAATCCCAGCCCGAAATTTCCCCCGAAAAACAATTTTGATTTGTCGAAGCCCTTATGTGGCGTTTCCTCAGGCTCATCCTGTGCATGAACTGTCTGAGCCGTGGCTGCAGATAAGATTAGCAATAAGATCAGTAATCGTTTCATCAGTCAAAAATTTTTCCTGCGTTTAAAATATGGTTGGGATCGAATACTTTTTTAATACCCTGCATCAGCTTCAGGTGCGTTTCGTTCATTACAATATCCATATAGCCCTTTTGCACTAGCCCTATGCCATGTTCGGCGCTGATGGTGCCTCCCAGGTTTCTTACCAGCTCAAACAAGGCACGCAGGCTTTTGATCATTTCCGGGTCGGTCTGGCTGTTGGCAGTACCTTCCTTTTTAATGCGGATATGCAGGTTGCCGTCGCCTGCATGCCCGTAACATACGGCATGAAAATCATATCGTTTTCCCAGTGCTTTTACACCTCTTATCAGGGCGGGCAGTACGGCGCGTGGTACTACCGTGTCTTCCTCAATGGTATAGCCGACTGTTTTTACTGCTTCAGCCACCTGTCTGCGGAGCTTCCATAAGGCAGCCTTTTGCTGCTCATCATCTGCAAAATAAATCTCTCCGCAATCATAAGCTGTTAAAAGTTCACTAATTGCTTCCATTTCCGCCATTAAAGTCTCAAGATGGCTGCCATCCACTTCAATAATAAGGTGCGCCTCCGTGTCTGGTGTTACCGGTATTGTGGTATTGCCTGTGATGCTGCTTACGATTTGCAACGCGTCTATTTCTACGAGTTCCAACGCACTGGGCATAAAGCCTGCCTTGAATATGGCGCTTACTGCCTCACCGGCTTTTTCGAGCGAAGGAAAGGGCGCCAGCATCAGCAGGTCGTATTTGGGGAGAGGGATCAGCTTCAGCACTATTTTGGTAACAATGGCCAGGGTGCCTTCGCTGCCAATGATCAGCTGAGTGAGATTATAGCCGGTAGCATTTTTAAGT
>CAZREP010000231.1:0-6921 GCA_964599035.1 uncultured Terrimonas sp.
CCAACACCAGGGGTTATCGCTGAGTGACCTGATCAATGAAGGGAACCTGGGCTTAATTAAGGCAGCACAAAGATTTGATGAAACCAAGGGTTTTAAGTTCATATCTTATGCCGTATGGTGGATCCGCCAGTCTATTTTACAGGCTTTGGCCGAACAGGGTCGCCTGGTACGCCTGCCTCAGAATAAGATCGGTACCTATAATAAGGCCAATAAAGCTTATATGGCATTTGAGCAGGAACATGAGCGCGAACCGAGCACCGAAGAACTGGCCGAATTACTGGAAATGAGCGAAACGGAGATCAACAATATCTTCCAGAGCAATACCCGCCATACTTCCCTGGATGCACCTGTGCATGAAGCGGAAGATGTGGCCATGGGCGACCTGCTGGAAGGTGGCGCAGAAACAGACGATGATGTGATGAAAGACTCCCTCCGCAACGAGATCCGCAGGGTGCTGAAATCATTGAGCCCGCGCGAAGCCGAGATCGTGAACGCCTATTTTGGACTGGATGGTGAAAATGGCGTTACCATTGAGCAGATCGGGCAAAAATATGACCTCACCAAGGAGCGTATCCGCCAGATCAAGGAAAGAGCGATCAAGCGCCTGCAAAAAGCGCGCTACAGCAGCTCGCTGAAAGCTTACCTGGGGTAAGATCGATGATAAGATTCAATTCAATGATATTCCCGGCATTTGAAACATCAGATGCCGGGATTTTTTGTACAGGAAACCATTATTCTCTTATCTGTACATGGGTTGTTCACACGATATGCAACCCTTTATAGTGGACGCATTTTAAATTTCCGCATAGGCAAAAGTTCAACGATAAGTAGAAAAACGTAATATGGTAGTCATATAGAACTACAAATAGTTATGGAGGCAAAACTTTTCTCGCGGCGATGCAGCGGGGCCGCGGTGGAATATTTGTTATTGCTTTCTTTGCGTTCGCTGCGTGAAATCCTCAGCAATATGCACAGAATGAATGGAGCTGAGTAAAAGCGGAATTTGAAATATGCCCCTTTATAGCTACCCTTGCTGTCAATTGAAGAAATAAGTTAATTTTGCAGGCTTTATATTGAATAACAGGCATGTGCTTATAGTTACACATGGCAATATGATTAAAAGGATATAGTATGGACAATACAGCAACGGAAAAAGTGCATTGTTTAATAATCGGCTCCGGGCCGGCAGGATATACAGCAGCTATTTATGCGGCACGCGCTAACCTCAAGCCTGTTTTATACCAGGGCATACAACCCGGCGGACAGCTCACCATCACCACAGAGGTGGAAAACTATCCCGGCTATCCCGATGGCGTACAGGGACCCGAGATGATGATAGACTTTGAGAAGCAGGCCGCGCGTATGGGGGCTGACATCCGTTTCGGACTGGCCACCAATGTCGATTTCTCAGCTCATCCCTACAAAGTATGGATAGATGAGGAGAAAATAATAGAAGCAGATGCCGTGATCATTGCCACCGGTGCATCCGCCAAATGGCTGGGACTACAAAGCGAGCAACGGCTGAATGGTTTTGGCGTAAGCGCATGTGCAGTGTGCGACGGGTTCTTTTTTCGCGGAAAAGAAGTGGCGATTGTGGGCGCCGGGGATACCGCCGCCGAAGAAGCGCTGTACCTTTCCAAGCTCTGCACAACGGTGCATATGCTCGTACGCCGCGACGAAATGCGCGCTTCGAAAGTGATGCAGGAACGCGTCTTTAAAACACCGAATATTAAGATATACTGGAACACCGAAACGGAAGAGATCCTGGGCGAGCAGCAAACAGAAGCCGTGCGTATTAAAAATACAAAAACGGGTGAAACACAGATCATTCCGGTGAGCGGCTTTTTTGTAGCCATAGGTCATGAACCCAATTCGGCAATATTTAAAGGATGGCTTGAGATGGATGAAGCCGGTTATCTTAAAACCATACCCGGCACTACCAGAACCAATGTAGAAGGCGTATTTGCCGCCGGCGATGTACAGGATAAAATATATCGCCAGGCAGTTACCGCAGCAGGATCGGGATGCATGGCTGCACTGGATACAGAAAGATGGCTGGGCGAAAAAGGGCTGGATTGAGGTAGGATGAGATGTGAAACGTGAGATGTGAGACGAGAAAGGAGAATGATAAATAGTTGTTATTTCTGATCTATCGTTTCATCTTTATCGTTTCTCGGGACGAATAATGGATGAATGAAAGCTGGTCGCAGAGTGGTGAAGCACCAAGAACCAAATAAATCTTAAATCAGAAATCACCATCCCGCACGTGCGGGAAGAAATCCGAAGTGGCTGTCGCAACCAGCTATAGGCTATGAGCTGAAGGCTGAAACCTGATACCCCTGAAACCTGTGACCTGAAACCTCATACTTCTATGCTAAAAATTTCTCTCCATCACTTAAAATTCCATGCCTTTCACGGATTATACAAAGAAGAAAGATCCACGGGCAATGACTTTGAAGCGAATGTAGACGTATATTTCAATGAAAGCGTGGAAATGATCACCAGGCTGCCGGAAACCATTAACTATGCCACTTTATACCAGTTGATAAAAGACAGGATGAATATCCCGGAGCCGCTGCTGGAAACGCTGGCGATGGATATGGCAAAGCAGATCAGGGAACGATTTCCGGAAGTATGTGAAATTAACATTTCCGTAAGTAAAATTAACCCGCCCCTGCTTAATTTTCAGGGTGAAACCACCGTTACCTACAGCAAACGCTATACCGTTTAACAGCACTTTGCATATACGCTAAAACCCGTTTAAATGAAATATGGTCTTTTATCAGCGATCGCATTATTATTTGCCTGCTTTGTGTATACACAGGATATGGACCCGCTGCTGGCAGAAGCTGCAAAGCTCGAAAAAGATCTGAAGGAAAGCGAAGCGCTCGACGCTTACAGATCAGTATTGAAGATCCAGCCGGGCAACAGCACGGCTTTGTGCAGGGCCGCAGAGCTAACAGGCAGGATCGGCAGCAGGTTGAAAGACAGCAAGCAAAAAGCCAGCTATTTTACTACGGCAAAGTCTTATGCAGAAGCCGCATTAAAGCTAAAAGAAAATTATGCCGATGCTTATTATGCGATGGCTTATACCTCTATGAAACTGTCTACAGTAAGCAAAGTAAAAGAAAAAGCAACCTTCCTGAGGGATATGAAATACTATGCCGATTCGGCCTTACTGTTTTCCCCCGCTCATGCCGGCGCCCTATATCTCACCGGTAAATGGAATTATGAAATACAGGGTCTCAACGCCTCGGAGAAAGCCGCGGTTAAGGTACTGTTCGGGGGAATGCCTAAAGCTTCGCTGGAAGCAGCCATCCAGAACTTCGAAAAGGCCCGCGCCGCCAATCCCTGGATGCTCGTGAACTATCTCGACCTGGCCAATGCCTATATAAAAGATCACCGAACCGATAAAGCAATAGAAGTGTTGGGTAAAATGGTAAAAATGCCGCCGCGCACCGGAGACGACGAATCGCTCAAAGCAGAAGGCAGAACCCTGCTGGCGTCATTGCAATGACAAGTCGCTCATTAAACAAGCATGCTAAGATGTTCTCTTTAAATTATTTGAAATGTATAAAACGGCAATGAAATGATAAAGAAAAGCTTACTGGTTTTGATCACAGCGCTGGTGTGCCTGCATCCGAATGCACAGGTGGCGCCGGCAGCAGGTTCGGGATTTGATTACCATGCCCTGTTCTCTCCTCTTTTTTATACCTATAACGGCAACGAATACCGTTCGGCAAACGGCGAGCCCGGCCCGGCATACTGGCAAAACAGGGCCAACTACCGCATCAACGCTGCGCTGAACGAAAAACAGAATGAAGTAACGGCAACGGTTATACTTGAATATAAAAACAACAGCCCGCAGCAACTTCCTTATATATGGCTGCAACTGGATCAACAACTGTTTAACGATACTTCAAGAGGGCATGCCAAAATGCCTGCCATGGGGCATAGCCGCTACGGCGATGCGAACAGCAACTTTAAGGGCGGGTTCAGGTTTCAGTCTGTTACAGTAATGAACGGCCAAACAGAAAGCAAAGCCAGCTACATCATAACGGATACCCGTATGCAGGTACGTCTGGATAAGCCCCTGGCGGCAAAAGGAGGCGAGCTGAAGCTGAAAATGACCTATACCTTTACCATACCACAATACGGCGCCGACAGAACGGGGATATTAACCACGCGCAACGGCGACATCTTTTCCGTGGCCCAATGGTATCCCCGTATGTGCGTATTTGACGACATCAGGGGATGGAATACCGATCCTTACCTGGGCGCCGGCGAATTTTATCTCGAATACGGCGATTTTGATGTAAGCATCACCGCTCCATCAGGTATGATCGTAGCAGGATCCGGCGAATTGCAAAACCCGAAAGAAACATTAACACCACAGCAACTGGAGCGTTATAACCGCGCAAAGGAAAGTGACAAAACGGTGATCATCCGCAGTAAAGAAGAGATCACTAACTCCAAAGCACAGCAGCAGAAGGCGGAGCTGACCTGGAATTTCAGGATCAGCAACGCCCGCGATTTCGCATGGGCGGCCTCCCGCTCATTTATATGGGATGCCGCAAAAATGAACCTCCCCGACGGTAAAAAAGGATTGGCCATGTCGGTGTACCCGGTGGAATCGGACGGGAAGAATGCATGGGGCAGATCTACGGAGTATACCAAGGCATCTATAGAAAATTATTCGAAGCGGTGGTTCCCCTATCCTTACTACTCTGCGGTAAACGTGGCAAGCAATGTAGGCGGCATGGAATATCCCGGTATCGTTTTTTGCGGGGCCAGAGCCACTGCTTCGGGACTGTGGGGGGTAACGGATCACGAGTTCGGACATACCTGGTTCCCGATGATCGTAGGCAGCAACGAAAGGAGGTACGGCTGGATGGACGAAGGCTTCAACACCTTTATCAACGGCATTTCCACAGCCGAATTCAATAATGGCGAATACCAGTCGAGAAAAAGGGACCCGCACCAGATCGGCTATATGTTCGGCCCACAATCCGAAAGCATATACAATACCCCGGATGCCATGAAGGAAAGGAATATCGGCAACCTGCTTTATTTTAAACCCGGCTATGCAATGGAGCTGCTGCGTAATCATATTCTTGGGGAAGACAGGTTTGATTATGCCTTTAAAAAATATATCCGCGACTGGGCATATAAGCATCCCACCCCATGGGATTTCTTCCGCAGCATGGAAAACAGCGCCGGGGAAGACTTAGCATGGTTTTGGAAGGGAATGATCATCAGCAACTACTCCTTAGACCAGGTGGTCCAAGGAGTGGAATATGTAAACGGGGACCCCCGCGAAGGCGCACTGATCAGCATCGCGAACGCCGAACAAATGGCCATGCCGGTCATTGTTGAATATACCACGGTAAGCGGAAAAACAGGCAGGAAAACACTTCCCGTGGAGATCTGGCAGAACAACGATACATGGACATTTAAAGTAGATACTCAGGAAGCGTTAAGGAAAGTAGTGATTGACCCCGATCATGTATTTCCCGATGTGGACAATTCGAATAATACATGGATGAAATGACATGGGCTGTCAGCTTTTAGCCATCAGCGATGAAACCTGATACATGGTGCCTTACACCTATCAGTTGCAGGTTACAGGGTGCAAGTCGCAGGGAAATACATATACACCCTATGCCTCACACTGATATCTGGCTGTACTGGCTGTATGAAGTCTCTGACTTCATACACGCTATGTTCTATGGAGACTCCGCTCCCCTGATCGATTGCGGTCTGACGCTCCTTTCATCGCGTACCGACCGCTTTCATTTTCACATTTCTCACACCTCCGCATTTTCACATTCTATCCCGCGGTCTGACGCTCCTCTGTCGTCGCATGCCGACCGCAATAAACTATCCCTTCATTTCATATTCCGGACAATCAAGCCGCAGGTCGGTAGCTTCCAGCTTTTGATTCAGCAGCGTACAAAAATGCTTTTGACCTTTGCGGGACGACTGATAATAGGTACAGCTCATACACATACGCTGAACCGTAATAATGCCTGCCCTGTTTAAATGCCGGATGATATTGAGCAGGCTCAGCAGCAGGTTCTCCTTATCATCAGCATGCAACTGATCAATGGGAGTATGAAGCTCATGGGTAAAAAGGGCCGTTTTTTTTGCTATGCTCCTACCCTTCTCTGTGAGGTGTATAACATAACTCCTTGTATCATGCGGCTCATACGCCTTCTCTATCAGGCCCTTTTGGTCAAGCGCTTTCACCGTGTCGCTGATGGTAGCTTTGGTCATATTGAACTCATCTGCGAGGTAGCTTACTTTTCTTTTCTCCTCGCTATGGTACAGCAGGAAGATCAATACCTGCACCTGTATCGGGCTTAATGAAAATTCCCTGCTTTCCTGCCACAGCAAAACACGGAAAGCCTGTGCTATCTTTTCCAGGGCAGCCACTATCCTGCTTTCCGTGCTCTGGTTTTGGTGTTGCAGATCAAAATCCGATCGCTCCATTAATTGCAGTTTTCTATTTCATAAATATAATAACCCTTTTCACTGATCGCAGCTTCCTGCTGCGGATCCGCCACTTCAATATGACAAAACCGGCACTCTTTGGAAGTCAGCGGCTGGCTTTCCTGCCCTTTGGTTTCCAAATATGATTTTCCATAACGGTAGATCACAGCCGCATCCGTTATATGTGATGGTACAATGATATCAAAATGCATCACGGCCCCATCTTTTTTCGTTACATAAGTGTCCCATACTGCTGTTTTCATTTCTTTGGCATTTTGGCCTGCAGGCAACCCTGCCGGCCGGGGTGATCGATTTAATTATATCCTGATAGGAAATATCCTGTAAAGATAGGATTCCTAACTATACAGGGCAAATTTCAGTTATTGTTGTACCCGGTAAGGCAATGATAGGTTGCCACTGGCTACCGAA
>CAZREP010000232.1:0-6881 GCA_964599035.1 uncultured Terrimonas sp.
AAAGTGAAAATTGAAAAAATAGTAATGGAAATTTAGTCGCTACAATGATCTGAGAGAACCGGAGGTTAGCCGTGAAACCAGCCAGAATAGGAACTAACGCATTACTGCATTGTGAAGATAGTGTTTTCCAATATAATACCATAAAAAACAGGATATATTTATAATAAAGGTATTGCTATCGAAGAACTGCTTTTTTGATGAAAGCAAAAAGCAGGATATGATCTTTTTTTTCTATACAATATGCTGGTGAAAAAAATCCTGGAACCGGGCTGGAAGCGCTGTGTTTGTGGATCTGCAATGTGTGGATGCAAAATAAAAAAGAGGCTTGTTGTAAAGCCCCTTTTATTTCTTTTTTGATGTAGTGCGTATGCCCGTTTATTCGGCTACTACTTCAAAGCTCAGCTCGGTTTCATTACCGTTACCAAAGTCTATTTTAGCCTTATGCGTCCCTAATTCCTTTACTTCCTCCAGGATATGGATGCGGCGGCGATCTATTTCATATCCTTTCTGGTCGCGGATAGCGCGGGCTATCTGAACAGTGGTGATACTGCCGAATATTTTCCCTGAAGTGCCCGTTTTTGCTCCTATGCGCAGCGGGCTTTCGTTGAGCTTTGCAATTACCTGGTTGATCTCAGCCAGCAATTTTTCCTCTTTCTTCTTCAGTTGCTTCAGCTTTTCTTCCAATTGCTTGAGGTTGGAAGGGGAAGCTTCAATAGCGAACTTCTGCGGGATGAGGTAATTGCGCGCGTACCCGCTTTTTACCTTTACCTTTTCGTTAGCTGAACCCAGATTATCTACATCGTGTATTAAGATTACTTCCATGATTGCCTCCTTGTTACTTTAAAAGGTCAGTTACATATGGCAATAACGCCATTTGACGGGCTTTCTTTATTGCTTCTGATACTTTACGCTGGTATTTGAGCGAATTACCTGTAATGCGGCGGGGAAGCATCTTGCCCTGCTCATTCAGGAATTTTTTCAAAAACTCAATGTCTTTGTAATCAATATACTTAATGCCGTATTTCCTGAAACGGCAAAACTTCTTCTTGGGCTTCTCCGTTTTGATAGCCGTAAGATATTTGATCTCATTAGCCTTTGCCATATTATTCAGCCTCCGCTTTTTCATTTTTGTAACTTACACCACTTCTTTTCCTGGCATTGTACTCGACGGCGTATTTATCGAGCCTCGTAACCATGTGACGCAATACCTGCTCGTCACGCAGCAGCTGGATCTTCAAAGTTTCATTGAAGCTGGATGGCGCAGTAAATTCCACAACCCAGTAAATACCCGTGGTTTTTTTCTGGATGGGATACGCCAGTGATTTCAACCCCCAGGGGTTCGAATATACCGTCTCACCGCCGGCTCCGGCAATAAGATCCGTATATTTTTTCTGAGCCGTTTTAAACTCTTCGTCGCTCAGAACAGGGGTAAAAATCACCATCAATTCATAATTGTTCATTACCCTGAAATTTGGTTAAAAAATATGGGGTGCGAAGGTAACCTTTTTTATCATATCTCCTAAGCCTGAGCAGTAATTATTTGTAGTTTATAGTTTCGGGTTTGTAGTTTTATAGTTTAAAAGTGCCCATGATATAACATATATTATATATTTTTAATTCTCCCTTCCCTGAACCTTGCAACCTGTAATCCTGTGACCTGTAACTTCAAACTCCCAAACTCCAAACCCGAAACTCCCTGCTTTGTCAACCTGTCAGTCAAGGCGCTAATGGCATTTTATTTGTCAGGAGCTTGGGTGCTATTTATCATTTAACTGGTTAAACATTATGGAAAAAGGAAACATACGGGTACAAACGGAAAACATCTTTCCTATTATTAAGAAATTCTTGTACAGCGAGCATGATATTTTTTTAAGAGAGCTGGTGAGCAATGCCGTTGACGCTTCTCAAAAGCTGAAAACGCTCTCTTCCATAGGGGAAGCCAAAGGTGAATTGGGCGAGCTGCGCATAGATGTTAAGCTGAACGCGGAGAATAAAACAATTACTATTTCCGATAAAGGGGTAGGGATGACCGCGGAGGAAGTGGATAAATACCTGAACCAGGTGGCATTCAGCGGTGCAGAGGAGTTTCTTCAGAAATATAAAGGTCAGAATGAGGGCAATATCATCGGTCATTTCGGGCTGGGCTTTTATTCTTCTTTTATGGTGAGCGATAAAGTGGAAGTGATCACCAAATCGTACTGGCAGGATAAGCCGGCCGTGAGGTGGGAGTGCGACGGCACCCCGGCATTTACTCTTGAAGAAACGGATAAGGAGGAGAGGGGAACGGATATCATTCTGCATATCAACGAGGAAAGCAGCGAGTTTTTAGAAGCGGGGAGGATAAAGCAGATACTGGAAAAGTTTTGCCGTTTCTTACCTATCCCTATCTTCTTTGAAGAAAAACAAATCAACAATACCACCCCGGCATGGACCAAAAAGCCGTCGGAGCTGAGTATTGAAGATTACCAGAATTTTTATAAAGAGCTGTATCCTTTTAATGAAACGCCCCTGTTCTGGATCCATCTGAATGTTGATTACCCGTTTAACCTTACAGGTATTTTATATTTCCCTAAAATAAAACAGAGCTACGAAATACAAAAAGATAAGATCCAACTGTACAGCAACCAGGTATTCGTGACCGAAGAAGTGAAAGATATTGTACCCGAATTTTTGATGCTTCTGCATGGGGTAATTGATTCTCCGGATATACCGCTCAATGTAAGTCGCAGTTACTTGCAGGGAGATCCGAATGTTAGGAAGATCAACAATCATATCACCAAAAAGGTGGCCGACAAGCTGGAAGAGATATTCAATAAGGAAAGGAAGGGATTTGAAGAAAAATGGGAACATACCGGTCTGTTCGTGAAATATGGCATGATGACCGATGATAAGTTTTTTGAGCGGGCCAATAAGTTCCACATTTTTGAAGCAGTGGAAGGCGGAAAGTTTTACACGCTGGAAGAATACCGGGCGGCCGCTGAGACGCTTCAGAAAAATAAAGACGGCAAACTCGTTATCCTGTACACCACCAACCCCGTGCAGCAGGATGCCTATATTCAGCAGGCTAAAGTCAAAGGGTATATTGTGGTAAAGATGGAGACACTGGTGGATGCTGCCTTTATTAGCCAGGTGGAAAATAAATGGGAAAATGTGCATTTTACCCGTGTGGATGCAGATATTGCTGATAATCTGATAGATAAGCAGGAACATGGTGAAACCGTATTGAATAAAGAAGAGGAGGAAGCACTAAAGCAACTGTTTGATCTGAAAGTGCCTGAAATTAATATGTTGGTTGAAGTAAAAGGGCTAAGCCCCGAAGCTCCCCCGGTTGTGGCCACCCGGCCCGAATTTATGCGTCGTATGAAGGATATGGCACTTGCGGGCGGCCCTATGGCGGGATTCTATGCCAATATGCCCGATGAGGTAACGCTTACGGTAAATGGCAATCACCCGGTGTTTCAAAATATATTAAGTGAGCCCGATGCAGATAAAAAAGGAAAAGTTGTGCATAACCTTGCCGACCTCGCCTTATTATCGCAGGGACTACTTAAGGGAAATAATCTTACTGATTTTATCAACCGCAGTGTGGAGCTGATAGGAGGGGAGAAGAAAAGTAAAATTATTCTTGAAGGCTGATGAGGTGCCTGTAAACAGGGATTGCTGTTTAACGCTCTCGTATTTTTCTCTATGCCACGAATGCCCGCCTGAACCGGCAGGGCAGGCACGAATACGCCGTAGGCGCTTCGTATATCGAGTTAGTATTATTGTATTTTATACCCGGTAATTGTAGGCATTTTCGAATAATTCTTACAAAAGTCTTGCAGCAACTAAGCTGCCAGATCAAATCTTATCTCCAAAAGCGTACAGTACTCTTAATGTTTTTACGAATGCTGACTAATTATTCGCACATTCTGTACAACTTCCTATTAGGATGGTGATAATGAGACTGTTGAAAAAGACATCAGCGATCTCTTTTTGAGTTAGCTTCAACTTTGTTACTTGTCGTTTTAGGTTTTTGATTTGCTGGTGACTTCATTTGCATAATGTATAAAGGTTCTATGGTTGAAGTTGCAGTAGTACCAAAGCCCAATCAAGGCTCCTTCCCGAAATCGGGCCGTAATCGATTTCGGGCGGCTTTTTGGTTACTTTTTTCCGCAAAAAAGTAACAAAGAAGAAAATAGCGGGTTTTGTAGTTAGTCGCTATATCCCTGTTGTATCCAAAAATCATTCTACCACGCAGAACGCTGGAATTCGTGGCATTTCCTCCAAATCCATGAGGCTCCTTCAGTTATTCAGCACCCTCTAAATACAATTACCGGTTTGGGAATTGCTGAATTGCAGTATTGGCAAATGTGAGTGAAGCCTTTGTGAAAAAAATTAAAGCGGGAAAAAGTTTAATGAAACAGGCTGGTCATGCCTGTTTTTCACGTTTTAATATCACACCATCGAGCCATTTTAGTTTTCTTTTACGGTATACCGGCTCATACTCAAATTCAAAAAAGGTTTCCACATACCGGGGACTGGCATATAAGAAGTAAATGGTACGGGGGAATTGTTCCGTTGAGCTGTTCACCTTTTCAAGGAAAACAGAAATGATCTCGGCGCTGAAGGGATTGAACAAAAAGAATACGCTTTCGTCGGGTTGTATATTATAATCAAGCACATTCCGGCAGTAAACCCCGTATTCGATCTGAGGAAACCGGGCACGTGTTTTTTGCATATGCTGCTCTGCTATGCTGCATACTTCTTCTGCAAAATCAACTCCCCTGATCGTTGTAAATCCGTAATGAGCGGCTACCACCATTGCCCTGCCTTTTCCGCAGCCCAGGTCGGTAAAGGAAGTTTCTCCGGATATACTGCGGAGCTTGCTTAGCAGTGATTCCAGTATAAAATAATTTACGGCTTCGTATCGCGATGAATGGGGAATGCTGCCGTTGCGAATGGTAAGGTTGGATAGCTCCACGGGAGACGAGGTATCAATCCCGTATTTTTTTTCCCCTCTTATTTCATGTTTCAATAAAAAGGCTGCCAGCACAGGATTCCAGTTGGAGGCGAAGTACCAGAACAGCTTTATATAGTTAAACCACTTTTTCATTTACACCCGGTCTGAGATCAATAACTTTTAGCTGCAGGCTTTTTTCGCCGTTCCAGTCGTTCTCATCTATCGTAAAAACAATATCAACAGGTTGTTTAGACTGAAGTACGTCTATGTGCCGTGCCATGTTAAAGCCTATACCACTTATGATGGTGTTATTTTGTTTTACCGAGAATTTAATATGTTGTTCCTTCACCACTTTTGAATGCCCTGTATCGGTGACATGCCTGCATATAAAAACAGGACGCATATTTTCCGGTCCGAAAGGTTCCATCTGGCAAATGATATTATAAAAACCCGGCTTGATATCGGCAAGGACTATCTCGGCGTCAATAACAATTACGGGAACCAGTTGGTCCGGTTCGATCCTTGACCTTACTACTTCTTCAAACTTACTGCTGAAAGCTTCCACCTGGTCCGGAAGCATTGTCATGCCCGCTGCTGCAAAATGTCCTCCGTAACCCAGCAGGTATTCGCGGCATTCATGCACTGCTTCATACAAATTGAACCCTGGTACGCTTCTGGCGCTGCCGGCTACTATTTCACCACTTTGGGTTAAAACCACGGTAGGCCGGTAATATTTTTCAATAAGCCTTGACGCTACAATGCCTACTACTCCTTTGTGCCAGTGAGGCTGGTAAACTACCGTGGTTTTTCGCTGTATCAGCATCTCGTTGCTTTCAATGATGCCCAGCGCCTGTTCGGTAATGCTGATGTCGGCTTCCTTTCTGTCGTCATTATCGGAATGGAGCATGCCGGCATATTCCATGGCTTTTGTATAATCTTTCTCAATAAACAACTGCACTGCTTTCCGGGCATCGTCCATACGCCCTGCGGCATTGATGCGGGGAGCGATGACGAATACCAGGTTGTTGATATGTATAACCGACTTTTGAAGCCCGCTCAGTTCAATAAGGGCCTTTATGCCGGGCGAAGGCTTTTCATTTACCTGCTTTACCCCGTAATAGGCAAGTATCCTGTTTTCCCCTGTTATGGGCACTATATCTGCGGCGATAGCAGTGGCCACCAGGTCGAGATAGTCAAAGCATTCCTTTTCATTTGTTCCAAGGTGTCTGCTCAATGCACAAATGAGCTTAAACCCGATGCCGCAGCCGCAAAGCTCTTTATAAGGATAAGAGCAGTCTTTTTGTTTAGGGTTCAGTATAGCTGCTGCCGGTGGAAGGTCTTCATCGGGGAGGTGATGATCGCATATAATAAAATCGATACCGATGGATTGTGCATATTGTACGAGCGCTGCCGATTTAATACCACAATCCAGCGCAATAATGAGGGTAATATGGTTTGCCGCAGCGTAGTCGATCCCTGCTTTGGAAACTCCATAACCTTCACGGTAGCGGTGGGGGATATAAAACAGGACATTTTCAGGTATATAAAGGCTTTGCAGGAAGCGGAACATGCAGGATACCGCCGTGGTGCCATCTACATCGTAATCCCCGAATACCAGGATCTTTTCTTTCTTTTTAAAAGCAGTGGTGATCCTTTGCACTGCCCTGGTCATGTCTTTCATCAGGAGTGGCTCATGCAGGTCGGAAAGCTGGGGGCGGAAGTAGTTTTTAGCCTGTTCAAATGTTTCAATTCCCCGTTGCACCAGTATTTTACAAAGCGCGGAGTGTATTTTAAGGGTGTCGGTCAATTGTTCTACTTTGCCTGCAGGCGCATCCAGTATATGCCATTTCTTCTCCATGGGTGCTTTTTTAGGTTAATGCTTTCTGTCGGTAGTGTAATTTACCATTTCTTCCAATGCATCACGTATTTCAGAAGGGGG
>CAZREP010000233.1:0-6881 GCA_964599035.1 uncultured Terrimonas sp.
GCTTGGTCTAAAGATATGCCACGAAGACTCAAAGACACAAAGCCCTGATCTTCAGGTTTAATTTTCTTCGTGCCCTGGTGCCTTCGTGGCAAAATATTACTTTTGGGTCAGCCTCAGCATTTTCAATATGGGCATATGTTTTTTTCTCAATATACTTGAAGCAAAACCTTGGGTATCATTAGTGATTTTGATTCTTTTCTATAAATACTACAAATAAATGTTTTTTATGAGCAAAAAAAAGAACTCCCGGGCAATATGCTTAATAGTATTAATATTTAGCTTGTTAGCCCATTCTAAAAGTTTCGGTCAAAAGTTTACTATACCTGTTTTCCCCGACACACAAGATGAAGTTGAATCAAATCCTGCAATGTTTTACAGCCAGGTAGATTGGATCGTACAAAAAAAAGATTCCCTGAATATCCCCATAGTTTTACATGTTGGAGATTTAGTGAATTTTAATAGCTTTAACCATTTTGAAATAGCCAGTAAAGGCTACGATGCATTTGACAATGCCCATATTCCTTATGCAATTGCTCTTGGTAACCACGATGGCGAAGCTACAGCTAAAGACAATCGTAAAGTAGCTCCAGGCAACGTAAATCAAAACCTAAGAAAGACATTTAAATTTAACTCATATTTTCCTGTCAGTCGCTTTTCGGCTCAGCGTGGCAGATTTGAGCCGGGCAAAAGTGATAATGCTTATTATACTTTTAAAGCTGGCAATACAAATTGGCTTGTTATCACCTTGGAGTTTTGTCCGAGATTAGGTGCTATTAATTGGGCAGGAGATATTGTGAGTGAGTATGCTGACTATAATGCTATTATTTTAACGCATTTTTATTTGACGGGGAAAGGCGAGATTGGTAATACGGCCAGTTATGGTGATTTCAGTCCTCAGATTATCTTTGACAAATTAGTTAAATTATATCCTAATATCCGGTATGTGTTAAGTGGTCATACAGGAAGTTCGGCTTTTAAAATAGATATCGGAGAAAGAGGTAATAAAATTTATCAGATTTTACAGGATTATCAGGGAGAAGATTTTGGAGGAGGTTATTTGCGATTATTGACGTTTGATATAGATAAAGCTACGATTTCTGCACAAATGTATTCCCCTTATTATAACATCACAAAGAAAGATTATTCTCAATTTACTATTGAAGATGTGGATTTTCTAAAAGCAAATTAAATCCGAAATAATTGTTTATAATTGATTCTGCCTGGACTTCTACAGAGTGGAATCCAATTCAGTCGGGTAAGGTAAATAGCAGAGTGGCTTATTTTTGTATACATACGACTCCTTTAATTGCATACGATTTATTGCCCGGACAAACAGCCAAAGCCAGGGGAGGAGTGTGATCAGCGCTAAGACCAAAAGTAAGTTATGAAAATAAAAAAAACATTCGTACTGGGTATGTATAAATGCTCGATAGGCTTAATGCTTTTCGCATGTATACAAAAAGGAATGGCACAGCAACCTGCTCATGCAGGTGAAGCCGGTAAACCCAATATCATTTTCTTTCTTACCGACGATCAGCGTTGGGATGCTTTAGGTGCAATGGGGAACACCATCATCCGCACACCGCATTTGGATAAGCTGGCGAGCGCAGGCATATTGTTTCAAAATGCCTATGTAACCACCTCTATTTGCTGTGTAAGCCGGGCAAGCCTGCTGACCGGACAGTATGAAGCCTATCATAATATCCATGATTTTTCGACCGATCTCACTCCCGAAGCGCTGTCCAGGACCTACCCGGTGCTGTTAAAAAACGCGGGGTACCAGATCGCTTCCATAGGAAAATTTGGAGTGGGAAAAAATCCGCCGGAGGCGATGTATGACTTTTGGGTGGATACAGAAGCCGGGGGTAAAGGGCAGCCCGATTATATCATTACCGGCAGCGATGGCAAACCCATTCATGATACCGATACGCTCAACAATGCCATTCAAAACTGCCTGGATGAATTGGGTAATAAGGATAAGCCTTTTTGTATTTCCGTAAGCTTTAAGGCCCCGCATGAGCAGGATGGGCATCCGCCAAAATATATCATCCAGCCGGCATACCGGGATTATTATAAAGATATCACCATACCTGAACCGGTAACCGCTGATCCTAAATATTGGGAACAGTTACCAGCATTCTTCAGCACTGATACCAATTTTGCGAGGGCAAGATGGAAGGGGCTTTTTGGAACGCCGGAGCTATTCCAGGAGAATGTAAAAAATTATTATAGGCTGATAACAGGCGTAGATGATGTGGTGGGTAATACCATGCATAAGCTCAGGGAATTAGGTATTGATAAGAATACCATCATCATTTTCATGGGAGATAACGGCATGTTTTTGGGAGAGCATGGAATGGAAGGCAAATGGTACGGATATGAAGAATCCATCAGGGTGCCGCTGCTTATTTATGATCCCAATATGCCGGACAAGATCCGGCAATCCAAAGCCGCTCAGGTTGCTTTGAATATAGACATTGCCCCCACTATCCTTGCGATGGCCGGCGTACAGGCGCCCAAACAAATGCAGGGGATCAACCTGATAGACCTGGTCTCCAACAAAATCCCGGAAAGAGATGATTTCTTTTACCAGCATTATTTCCTGGGTGGTGCGCGCATTCCACAGGTGGAGGGGGTGGTCACAAAGGATTTTAAATATATGAACTATATTGAGCACAATTATGAAGAGCTGTATGATGTGAAACACGACCCCCATGAAACCACCAATCTTGTAAACGATCCGGGTTATAAAAGGAAACTAACGACGCTCCGCAAACGATACAAAAAATTACAAAAAGTATATAGCGTTCCGTCATTGGCCAACCGGTAATGTTGCCGGGAAATGAAGCTCCTGCAGGGATATTGCCCCGAAAATTCCAGGAGGAAGTTTTTCGCAATTTAAAAGGAATACTATCTTGCCGTTTTACTGATCAAAAACGGTTTTCTTATGCGCGTTATATTGCTCAGCATTATTATGCTACTATCCGGCCTTTCATCCAATGCCCAGAAAAGAGTGCCATTGGATCGTATCGAAAAGATGAGCTTTATAGCCAATGAATACATAAAAGTGGGCATAGATCTCAATCTTGGCGGGGCCATTACCTACCTTGCAGATCCGAAGAACGGCGACAACCTGATCAATAATGCGGATTGGGGCAGGCAGGTGCAGATGTCATTTTACAGTGGCCCTGTACCGTATGAGCCGGATGGCAAAAAATCCCATCCTGCATGGACTTTTATAGGATGGAACCCGATCCAGTCGGGTGATGTGGCCGGTCATAAATCAAAGGTGCTGGATCATAAAAATACCGGCAAAACATTGTATGTAAAGAGCATTCCCATGCACTGGCCTTTGGATAGTGTGCCGGGGGAATGTGTGTATGAGTGCTGGTTAAGTCTTGATAAAAATGCCGTAAAAGTAACCAGTCGTATTATTAATAACCGTCCCGACAGAACACAATATTCAGCAAGAGGCCAGGAACTGCCCGCGGTGTATACCAATGCCCCCTGGCATAGGCTGATCACTTACCAGGGAGATCGGCCTTTCACACGCGATACACTAAGTGTGATTTCCAATCATAATTTACCAACAACAAAAAATATCCAGTGGGCACACTGGCAGGCCACGGAAAGCTGGGCGGCAAATGTGGATGAAAATAATTATGGCTTAGGGGTATGGAATAACAGGGTACAACAATTTTCCGGCGGATACTATGGAGACAGCTTATTTGTGGGCGGTAGCTATGATTCGCCTACAGCTTATATAGCGCCTAACAGCATTGATATCCTCGATTATAATATCACCTACGATTATCATTATTCCCTTATTCTTGGAACGACAGAGGAAATCAGGGATTATGTATATAAAAACAGTAAGCAGAAACTTCCGGAATATACATTTAAAGACTCACGCCATCAATGGTACTATCAGAATGCAACGGATGAAGGATGGCCAATCAAAAATGAGCTGAAAATTAAGCTGGAAAAAGATGCAGCTATGATTGGGCCAACAATCTTCTGGAAAGCGGCCGACGCACCAGGGCTGGTAATTAAGGCTGTCTTTCCACCGGGTATAAAAAAAGCGAAAGTGATATGGAAAACGTTCAGGAGAAATTTTGAAGAAAAAAACAGTATGGAGTTTAATGTTAAAGATGATGGTAAAATGCATGCATACAAAATTCCATTGTATACCTCTTCGGAATACACAGGTGTAGTTACCGGGTTAAAAATAGTATTGAATGCAGGCAATGAGGTTGATGCGGGAAAGATAGTAAGGGTGCGGCACATTCTATTGAGGTGATATAGTGATGTGTGTTATTTTAAGGAAGATGACATTGTTTATTTTATAATTCGGATGATTTATGTATAGAGTAATAGCTGCATTTGGGTTAATGGCATTAATAGGCCCACAATTTTCATTGGCCCAAAATGATCATCCTGCATGGGAGACTTATGTAAATATGCATCATTTTCTGCAACCTTTCTGGAAGGCGGATACGATTTATAGTGAAGCCATTCAGCCCATAAAAAGCGACAGTAAAAACGCGGAGGGGCGGTTACTATTCAAAGCGAAGAAGGTCATTACAGTAAAAGATACCTACCTGCAAAAGGAATATAAAAAAGGAAGGGACTGGAAATATAAAGATGGAAAGATCGTATTGACGGCAAAAAGCATTATCCCCTATTTTACCCGCAACGAATTGATATTTGATCAAAAGAAGGAAGGAACTTCCTTACGGGCAAAGCAACAAGGACGTTTTGTATTATTCAGCGAAGGGGGATTGTTGCAATCCCGGCAATTGTCCGTTACGTATATTAAAAAAAAGACCAGTACCTGGGAAGGACCCCGGCCAGCTTACGCCGAAAATTTTTTGCCGGCTGCTTTGGCCAAACTCAACGCCGGGCAGCCATTGAAAATAGTATTTTACGGCAATAGTATCGAAACGGGAGCAAACTCCAGCGTCACCTTAAACCAGGCACCTTTTTTACCAATCTGGCCCGAAATGATTGTCTATAACCTGCGGAATCATTATGGCAATGCCATTCCGTTTAAAAATGTATCAAAGGGAGGAATGGCTGCTAAATGGGGATTGGAAAATACAGCCGCCCTGGTGAATGTAGAAAATCCGGACTTAGTGATTATTGGTTTTGGCATGAATGATGGTACAGGTAAAGTACCGCCTGAAATTTTTGTTGGTCAGATCAAAGGTATTATACAAACGGTGAGGGAGGCAAATCCTCATTGCGAGTTTATAGTAATTGCAACGATGTTGGCCAACCCGGAAGCCATCCACAGCCAGATCCAGGCGGAATATCTAAAGCCGGTTACCGAATTGGCCGGTAAAGGTATAGCTATTGCGGATATGACTTCCATCCATAAAGAGTTGCTGCGTCATAAAGCATATCAGGATATGACCGGAAACAATATTAACCATCCTAATGATTATCTTGCCCGCTGGTATGCCCAGGTTATAAGTGCTTTGCTGATACCATAAAACTGCTGTGTGGTTTGCATAGTAAAAAATAAAAATATCGGTTAAAATGCCTTTATTCTTTAAATTCGGTATTTGCAAAAGGATAATTGAAAGCCTTTAAACAGGAGAATAATGAAACGACGTGCTGTCATTAAGAATATGATGATTTTTGCGGGTGGGATATACCTGCTTCCTTCCTGTTCCGGTAACGGCAAATCATCTATTGAGCTTAAGAACCTCGACATACTGGTAGGCGAGGAAGCGCTGCTTGGAGAGGTTGCCGAAGCGATCATACCCAAAACAGCTGATGCCCCGGGCGCCAGGGAGCTGAACCTTCACCTGTTTGCATTAAAAATGGTGGATGATTGTCATAATGCTGCCGATCAGAAGGCTTTTAAAACAGGCCTCTCTTCCCTGAATAAGATCTCGCTGGAAAAAAACGATAAGCCCTTTAACCAGTTAGATCCCGATGCTAAAATTCGTTTCATTGAAAGTGCCCTGAAGGAGGATGACCATAATACAGCACTCCGAACTTTTTTTGAAATCACCAGGCACAGGGTGATACAGGGCTTTACCAATTCGAAGTTCGTAATGACCGACCTGAAGCAATACGAAATGGTTCCGGGCAGGTATAACGGATATTTCCCCGTTGATAACGCTTAATGTAATATTGATAAATTATGCCCCGGTTAAATACAGACAGTATAAAAGAACGCACATTCGACGCCATTGTAATTGGTTCAGGCATCAGTGGTGGCTGGTCGGCAAAAGAGCTTACTGAAAAAGGATTGAAAACATTATTGCTCGAACGTGGCAGGGATGTGCAGCATATCAAAGATTATCCTACCACCAATATGCTTCCTTATGAATTTGAGCACAGGGGAGAAGTGCCGCTGGCAGTAAAGGAAAAAAATCCTATAGTGAGCAGGTGCTATGCGTTCAGGGAGGATGCCATGCATTTTTTTGTAAAAGATGAGGAGCATCCCTATATACAGGATAAGCCTTTCGACTGGATCCGCGGCTACCAGGTGGGAGGAAAGTCGTTGCTATGGGCCCGGCAAACACAGCGGTGGAGCGATTTTGATTTTGAAGGCCCTGCAAGGGATGGCTTTGCCGTGGATTGGCCGATCCGGTATAAAGATATTGCTCCCTGGTATAGTTATGTAGAAAAGTTCGCCGGTATAGCCGGTAATAAAGACGGGTTGAAAGAGTTGCCTGATGGGGAATTTCTTCCGGGGTACCCGCTCAATGCGGTGGAAGACCATTTTAAAGAACAGGTGAGCCGGAAATACAACGGCCGCCATGTGATCAGCGCACGTGCGGCGCATTTATCACAGCCGCAGCCCATCCACCTGGAGCAGGGCCGGGGGCAATGCCAGAACCGAACCCTGTGCCAGCGCGGATGCC
>CAZREP010000234.1:0-6672 GCA_964599035.1 uncultured Terrimonas sp.
CATCCAGGCGGCGCTGGCCGGCGATGAGTTCCCGGAGATGGGCGACGATGTCCGGGTGTTGCGCCGTCAGGTCGGTGGTTTCCCCTGGGTCGGTCTCGAGACGGAAGAGTTCCGTGGCAGGTTTGCCGGGGCGTTCACGTGTGATCAGCTTCCAGTATCCCTGGCGGATGGCGAACTCGTTTCCCCGGAGGTTCCAGTACAGCGAACGCTTGTCGTCTTCGGGTTCCGCTTCGCCGGCTTGCGAATCGATCAGGGGCCAGACGTCGATGCCGTCCCAGAGTGGATCCGATCGAGGCTTGCAACCGCCGAGCCGGCAGAGGGTGGGCATCCAGTCGGCGACATGCATGGGCCGGCTCACCCGGCCAGGAGGCAGGCGACCCGTCCATTGAACGATGGTCGGGGTGCGGATGGCTCCTTCGTAAAGCTCCCCTTTCTTTCCGCGCCAGGGCAGATTGGAACCGGTGCGGAGAGAAGCGGATTGGTGGCCCGGGTATTTTTGCGCCGAGGAAAGGGGTGTGGATTGCGGCGAGCCGTTGTCCGAGCTGAACACGATCAACGTCCGGTCTCGGATGCAGCATTGCTCCAAGGTCTCGAGCAACTGGCCGATCGCGCTGTCCATGTGGCTCGCGTAGGCTGCATAGGTGCGGTAGGAGAGATCTTTCTCCGGATCCTCGTCCATTCGCGCGTGCGCATAGCGATCGAGCCAGGCTTGCGGCGCTTTCACAGGAAAATGCACCGCGGTGAAGGCGACGTAGCAAAACCACGGCCGGGTTTGCCGCTCGATCCATTGCATGGCCTCCCTGGTGATCAGATCGGTGGCGTGCCCTCGTTCTTCGACGAAGGCTCCGTTGCGGTGCCATGTCTCGCTGTAGGTTCCCTTTTTGTAGCGATGGTTATAGGGATCGACGCCACCGGCCAGGCTGCCGTAGGTCGCGTCGAATCCGAAGCGATTGGGTCCGACCTCCGGCCGGGATCCGAGATGCCATTTGCCGAACAATCCGGTGGCATAACCGCCGTCGCGCAGGACGGTGGCCAGCGTGGGGTAGCCGTCGGGAAAGACCGGCGCGTTCGATGGCGAGGTGGCATGCGCGCCGAAACGCCCGGGATGCCGCCCGCTCAACAGCGCCGCCCGCGTCGGGGTGCATACCGGGCAGACGTAGTGCTGATCGAGCTCGCGGCCCGTGGCCGCCAGGCGGTCGATGTTGGGCGTGGCGATGGCCGAACCGTGGTAGCCCACGTCGGACCATCCGAGATCGTCGGCCAGCAGGAAAAGAATGTTGGGTTGGTCGGGACGCACGAGGCTCGCTCCCTGGTCTATCCGTCCTTGTAGGAAAACGGGACGGAGTAGCCGGCGAGCTTTCGCAGCGGCACGCGCCGGTGCAGTCCGCCCGCCAGTTTCTCGAGTTGGGCGAGTTCGTCGCGATGACCCAGATGGCGCATCACCGCCCAATGGCTGGCGTGAGGCGGCCGCCGTTCGCCGTCCCACAAGGATGCTCCATCGGCGCCGTCCTCGTAAAGCTCGCGCATCATCGGCGCGGAAATGTTGCCGGGCATCACTCGTGGCTGGAGATCGGGCCAGATTTGCAGGCGGGATCCGCCGAGTTCGCGCCACTTGCGAAGCAGGCGTGACTCCACGGTCGGCGTGGGCATGAGGTAATCGATCAATCCCTCGCGGATCCAGGTGTCGACATCACAATTGTAGCGGATCGGATCGAACGCCTGCACGGCGTCGAACTTGTAAGGCATACCGTAGACGGACACGGCCAATTGTCGTCCCGGCTTCTCGTTCACGAGCGCCCGCACTTCGCGAAGGAATTGTGTCACATAAGTCGACCAGTGCCGGAGCAGGCGTTCATCGTCGATCGGCAGTTCGCGCGGATCGTCGCCGTATTCTTTTCGAAAACCGTCCACCACCGGCTGCTCGAAGAGGACGAACGGCTGGCCCCGATGGAAATAGACCATGACCCCGTCGATCCCGTAGTCCAATGTCTCGCGCAACAGGCTCAGCCAGTGCTGCCGGACTTCCGGGAAGGCGAGGCTGACGTTGTTGGTGGGCGTGCCATCACGGTCCCGCCGTGCCCATTCAGGATGGCCGACGATGAAACTGGCGCGACCGATGGGAGCATCGACCATCGGCAGGCCGCGGCCCATCATGCGCAAGGATGCAAAGATCTTCATCCCGTGCGCGCGAGCGAGGTCGCGGAACGCCGCCAGAGGATCGACCCATGCGGGGTCCCAGCGGTTCCCGGGCGGATCGACGTCGCCGATGCGCGACGGATAGGCGCACAGGTTGCCACGGATGCATTCGAATACGAACATGCCCACGTCGGTGTCCACGAACGGCGCGATCTCGTCGCGAAACCAGTCGATGCTTGTCGGGTGATACATCGCCGAGCCGATCGCATGACCCGTCAGCATGCCGCTGCACCACGTGACGGCGAGATTGCGGGTTTCGGGGCGGGGGCGAAACTGTTCCCACATGGCTTCCTCCTCCGGTGTCACGGGAACCAGTTTGAGGTAGGAGAGATTGGCCAGACGGGATCCGGCTTCATCGGAATAGGGTGGCTCCATTCCGGCGATGGTCAGCCGGGTCGGCCCGGCGAACCGGTGCACGCGCCAGAATGTTTCCTGGATGCTCGTATAGATCTGCATGCTTTTGCCGACGCCACTTCCGCCGGTTTCGCCATCCATCCCGGTCTTGAGCTTCCAGCCGGAATCGACCTTCCAGCCAACCTCCAGGGCAAAGCGCGTGTAGCCCGGATCGCTTTCGAGCTTGAGTTGCACCTGCCCATACACCGGCCACGGCGAATGATGCAGGTGATCCCCGCCGGGAACGCGTGAGTAGTTGATGCCGGCATACACACGATAGAGGCCATGCGCCTCGATCGGCAGCGTCAGCGGGCCGGCGCCCTCGCCAGGATAGGCGAACACCATCGTGCCGGCGACACCGTCCTCCGTCTCGTAATCGACCAGCCGCCACATGCCGCGGCGACGTTCCCGCGAGAGAGACGTCGCCGGCTCGCAGATGGAGAGGTCGGAGTGCATGATCACGGATGCGTAGTCTTTCGTTTCGGTGTTTGTCATGAACGGTATGGGATCGGGCGGGGGAGTGTGTCGCACGCGGGCGCAGCCTCTGCGGGGCATGCCCGGTTGGCGCGCATGACGGCGGCGTCTTATTTCAGCGATCTGCGACCATGTCTGCCATGCCATGGCGCCCGGAACCTCGCGCGTGGGCTCTGTGCTTGGGGATCGACCATCGCAGGATAAGAAGAAAGTTGCGGGAGGGGGAGGGTGAGCGGCGCGCCGGTTTGCGGGTGAACGGGGTCCAGCTTCTGATCGCGATTTTCGAAGCCTTTTTCAATGAAAAAATAATTGAATTATCAATCAATATTCATATTTCATCGTAACAGATCCGACAGCAGGCGTTTGGGTTTAGTGTCGGTCGCTCTGGGGCGATGCGACTTGCGGGAGGTCATTTCGGTATTGGCTATTTCAACGCTGGGAGTCGCCCACCGAGACTGGATCGGATCGCGACCATCGCCGGTCGGGGCGTCCGCGGCCACCCGCCCGGCACATCTCCCGCGGGATCGCTGGTTTTCAGCCTTTAACGACGGGGCGGGATCATGCACGTTGCGGTCAGCCCATATGCCCAAGAAGTCCCTGCGCGGAGCCCACGCGCGAAGAAAACCCGATCAACCGGCGCCTGCCGGAGACCCGCCTGAGAGCGCCGCCGGCCACCTCATCACCCTGACCGATGTGGCGAGGGAGGCTGGAGTCGCCGTCGGCACCGCCTCTCGCGTGCTCAACAACGCGCCCAACGTGAATCCGGAGTCCCGCCGCCGGGTGATGGAAGTGGTGGCGCGGTTGAATTATCGCCGGTTGCGCGTGCGCCGCGGCGCGCGCGCCGGGGCGCCTCGCGATGGGGAGGCGCCGTGCAACATCGGGCTGGTGCTGTTGGGCATGGATGAAACCCTGGTCCATGTGCCGGTGCTTTCGGCCGTGCTGCACGGCGTCGAGGCGGCCGTCACGGGCATGAACGGCAACCTGCTTTTCGCCAATCTTCCCAAGGGCGATCGCGTGCCGCCGTTTTTCAAGAATGGACAGGTGGCCGGGCTGATCGTGAAGACCTCGCAATACGGCGCGCTGCCCGATCCCGCCACGAACCCGCTGGTCAAGGGCATCCTGCGGCTGCCGGTCGTGTGGGTGTGGGCGAAGCCGGAAGGCGCTCCGGGCGATGTCTGCAGTTTCAATCACGAGACCGCCGCGCGCCTCGCGGCGCGGCACCTGTTCGAACACGGGCACCGGCGCGTCGCCTATGTGAATCCGAAGAAGGGCAAGACGTCGCACGAGCACATCAGGAAGGAGTTCGCCTTCGCCTGCGAGCAGCTCGGGCTCGAGGCGACGTCGATCGAGTCGGCGAGCGACCGGGTGACGACATGGCCCGAGCCGGCGCTGACCGGCCCGGACGAGCTTCTTCCCCTGATCGATCGATGGATGGCGCTGCCGAAGGAGCGGCGGCCCACGGCGTTTTTCGTTCCGGCCGACAATATATCGATCCAGGTCGGCGCGGCCTTGCAGCAACGCGGCATGCGGGTGGGGCGGGACATCAGCCTGGTTTCGTTGAACAACGAAAGCTCCCTGGTCCAGGCGACGAATCCGACCCTCGCCACGATCGACGTGAACGCGCAGCAGATCGGCGCGCGCTGCGTGGAGCAATTGCTCTGGCGCATCAATCATCCCGCCGATCGCGTCAGCCAGACCATCCTGCTCGAGCCGTTTCTCGTCCCCGGCGCGTCGGTCGCGCGGTTGTAGCCGGACCGCGGCGAGGCGATGCGCGATCGTGATGGCCGCGCGCACGGCCTTTGTTCCCTTCGTTTCCTTCTGTGCGAGCGCGCCGGTTTCGCCTTCCTTCGTTGTCAGCCATGAAAAATCCCCTGCGTCTCGCGCTCACCACCTGTGTCGCTGCCTCATCGATCGCCGCCGCCGAGCCCACGTTCCTTTCCTGGGCGCCGACGCCGCCGATGGGCTGGAACAGTTGGGACAACTTCGCCACGACGATCACGGAGGCGCAGACGAAGGCGCAGGCGGACATCATGGCCGCGACGCTGAAGCCGTTCGGCTGGCACTACATCGTCGTCGACATCCAATGGTACGAGCCCGGCGCGACGAGTCACAACTACCGGCAGGATGCCGTGCTCACGATGGACGAATTCGGCCGTTTGCTGCCGGCGCCGAACCGTTTCCCGTCGTCCGTCGATGGCGCCGGTTTCAAGCCGCTCGCCGGCTACGTCCACGCCCTCGGCCTCAAGTTCGGCGTGCACCTCATGCGCGGCATCCCGCGGCAGGCGGTGAAGGCGAACACGCCCGTCCTCGGCGCCGACGTCCGGGCAGCGGACATCGCGAACGTGGACAGCATCTGCCCGTGGAATCCCGACATGTACGGAGTCGACATGACGAAACCCGGCGCGCAGGCCTACTACAACTCGGTCTTCAACCTGTTCGCGTCGTGGGGCGTCGACTACGTGAAGGTGGACGACATCGCGCGTCCGTATCACGACCACGAGAAGGAGATCGAGGCGATCCGCGCCGCGATCGACCAGACGGGTCGCCCGATGGTGTTGAGCCTCTCACCCGGCGAGACCGCGCTCACCGGCGCCGGACACGTCAGGCGCCATGCCAACCTCTGGCGGATCAGCGACGACTTCTGGGACACCTGGCCCGTGCTGCACGAGCAATTCGGCCGGCTCGAACGCTGGAACCCGCACCGCGCGCCCGGCGCCTGGCCGGATGCCGACATGCTGCCGTTCGGGGTGATCGACCTGGGCAAACGCAGCTCGCGGTTCACGCGCGACGAGCATTACACGGTGATGACGCTCTGGTCGATCGCCCGTTCGCCGCTGATGCACGGTGGCGACATGACGCGGATGGATGACTTCACGCTCTCCGTGCTGACCAATCCCGAGGTGCTCGCCGTCAATCAGCACAGCGCGAACAACCGGCCGCTGTTTACCCGCGACAACCTCATCGCGTGGGTCGCCGACGTGCCCGGCTCGCCCGACAGGTACCTCGCGCTCTTCAACGCGCGCGACCAGATCTCGCAGGATCCCGCGCGCGCGGCGTTTCGGAGCGAGGTGCTGTCCGCGCGGGGCACGACCACCACCGGTCCGGTCGATCTCGACGTCGCCGGTGCGGTCAAACTCGTCCTGGTGATCGACGATGGCGGAGATGGCACCGATGCCGATCGCGGCATCTGGGCCGAACCCCGCTGGGTCGATGCGCAGGGGCGGGAAACGAAGGCCACCGACCAACCCTGGGTCGCCGCCTGCGGCGGCTGGGGCCAGGTCGCAGTCACGAACGCGGCGGGCGGCCCGAAGGTGAAGATCGGCGGCGAACCCGTGCCCTATGGCATCGCCGCCCACGCGAAGTCGATCGTTGAATACAACGTTCCCCCCGGCACGGTGAAGTTTCGCGTCCGCGCCGCCGTGGACGACGGCGTGGCCGGACATTCACACGGTGCGACGATGCAATTCCTCGTCTTCGCCGCCCAACCCGGCGGCACGCTCGACCAGCCCGGCGTGCCCGTCGCCGTCACCGCGGACGAACTCGGTTTCCCGGGCGCGATGAAGGTGCGCGATCTCTGGATCCGGCAGGATCTCGGCGACGTCGGCCCGA
>CAZREP010000235.1:0-3215 GCA_964599035.1 uncultured Terrimonas sp.
TTTGAATTGTGGGAAGGCTATGACGCTTTCTGGAGAAATGCCGTACAATGGGTGGGAAAAAAATAGGAGAATGAGTTTTTTCAGTGCAGGAGCAGCAAAAATAGATATTACTCCCCCGTTGAATGTGGGAATATTAATGTCTTCCATCGAGGGGAAGTGGTCTCCGTTTAAAGCCATCAGGAAGCCGTTGTATGCGCGTGTAGTAGTGCTGACTGCCGGCACGCAGCAGGTGGCCATCGTGTCGCTCGACCTGCTTGGTCTTACCGATACATCGGTGGGAGGTTGGGAAAGATTCAAGCGATCGCTTGGTGAAATCATCCCAAAGGATAACATCATCATCCATTCCACGCATACTCACAATGCTCCCGAGACTTTGGCGCTTACAGCGCTTTACAAAACCCCGGGGTATATCGCCTGGATAGAACAGGTGGCTTATAGAATCAAAACAGGAATAGAACAGGCGGTATCAACACTTCGTGTGTGCAGGATTGAATACGGTTTTGATACGCTGGAAGGATTTTCGTTGCAGCGGAGAATAGCAACCGGGAAAGGTATAGTGATCTCTCACGAGCTACAGCCTGTTCCAGAAGAACTTTTCCGGAAGACGCCTGTTGACCGGCGGATAAAAGCAATAAAGCTCATTGCGTCTGATCATACGGTTGTAGGCAGCATTATCCACTGTGTTTGTCATCCGGTTCATGAAATGTGTATTCCTGCCGTTTCACCGGATTACCCCGGGGAGCTTTGCGATATGCTCGACGCATCCGGAAGTTTTGGAATATCCCTCTTTTTAAATGGCGCATGCGGGGATATTAATCCTCCCACCGTTTCCTGTGGGCATGGGTATGCCGTAAAACACGCCGCTGCGATTGCCGGTACCCTACACTGCATGAAGTTCCATAATATAGCTGATGTTCGCATTAAACATATTACTGTAAAGCTGACATTGCCGTCGCGCAATTTCCCGGGTGCTCCGCCACCTGCAGATTGCATAGCAAGAATAAACGTGATAAGGTTGGGAACGCTTTCCATTGTGTTTTTACCCGGGGAGCCGTTTGTTCAAACCGGGCTGGATATTGAAGAAGCTGCTCCATTTGAACATACCCTTGTTGCAGGCTATTGTGAAAACAGTGTAGGGTATATTCCGCCACCGTCTGCTTTCGATGAGGGTGGATATGAAACCGGGCCGGGCAGGTGGTCATATCTTGACCAGGCAGCAGCATCCCTTTTAAAGCAAGCCGCAGGCGAAGTGCTTTTAAGAGTTAACAATGATGAGTAAAAAATATTGTCAGCCCTCCTGAACAAAAAAAGACTGCCCCATACTTTTGAGGCAGCCTTTCTTTGTAAATCCTGCTATACGCTATTAATGATGTGCGGTTTCCGCAAGCACATATTCCGCTTTCATTTCTTTGGCATAATCCACCTTTTTATGTCTTCCAAGCCGTCGCTGTATCCCGTCGAATATCGAATATACCACCGGCACCACAACGAGGGTGAGAAAAAGCGATGAAAGCAACCCGCCGATGATCACGATCGCCAGTCCCCGGTTCATATCGGCGCCATCGCCTTGCGCCATCGCGATCGGCACCATCCCCATCACCATTGCAATGGTGGTCATAAGGATAGGGCGAAGACGGGCGTGGTTAGCCGAAACCAATGCATCAAATGTACTGTCGCCTTCTGCTTTCCGGTGATTGGCAAAATCTACCAGCAGGATCGCATTTTTGGTAACCAAACCGATCAGCATGATAATACCAAGAATGGTAAAGATATTCAGCGATTGATTCGTTAATGCCAGCAGCAACAAGGCTCCGATGAAAGACAGCGGCACGGAAAAGATCACAATGAACGGTGTGGAGAAGCTGTCATATAAAGCCACCATTACCAGGTACACCAGCAAAACAGAAGCGATCAAAGCTACGCCCAGCGTACCAAAACCTTCTTTCTGGTTCTCCATATTCCCGCCCCAGATATAGGATACACCAGGCTTTCTTTCAATCCTGGAAAATACGTCTTCCCATTGCGTGGCCACGGTTCCCATGGGAACGCCGATCACCTGTCCCTGAACTGAAACTGCAGGGGATTTATCCCTGCGCTCCAGCAATGTAGGGCCGGAGCTGTATTCCACATCAGCAAACTGGCTCAGCAATATCGGCGTACCATTATTATTGATGAATTTCAGGTTTTTTACATCATCTATATTAGCCCTTCCTTTATCGTTGAACTTAATATTGATATCATACTCGTTTTCTCCGGCACGATACTTATTGTCCGTATTCCCGGAGAATGCGGTTTGCATCAGTCCACCCACTGAGGCAATGCTCAATCCCAGGCTGTTCATTTTGTCACGATCCACTTTTACGCTGATCTCGGGATTCCCTGCTTCGGAAGTCAGCTTAACACCTGCAGCCCCGGGGATCTTCCTTAACTCATTAGCTGCCTTTTCCGCAAAGGCCTGGGCATCTTCCACGTTCGAACCTATTACGGTCAGTTGAAGCGGGGATTGCTCTGCTCCCATGATACCGGCATTGACGGTCTTGATTTTAGCATCCACCAGTATATTCTCCAGATCTCTTTTCAGTATGGCAGAGTACACCTTCGAATTTCCTTTGTAGTCCTTTTTCAATTTTACATGTATTTCTGCCTTATACCGGGAGCCGCCCACAGCGATTATCCCATCTGAAGCCTGCCCTACCGTAGTGATCATAGTGGTCACTTCAGGCTTTTCCCCAATATAAGCCTCTGCTCTCCGGGTCAGTTCATTCGTGCGTTCCAGGGAGGCATCTTTAGGCAGCTCAAACTGCACATAAAACTCACCCCTGTCAACGGCAGGAAAGAAATCCGAACCAATATACCCTTTTGATACCAGTCCGAAGGAAGCAAATAACAATACAACCGCTACCCCCAACGTGATCACTTTGTTTATTCTTGAACGCAGGCTCCATTTAAGTATATTGGATATCCAGTTGGTGAACCGGGTCAGTCCTTTTTCAAATCCATAGATTACTTTGCCTAATACTGACTTTGAGCTGATCAGCTCCAGTTTTCCGAAACGGGAATACAACCAGGGCACCACGGTAAAGGATACCAGCAGCGACAACGCTGTTGAAATGATAACGGTAACACAGAACTGCGCCAGGATGTTCGCCACCAGTCCGGTGGAAATGGCGATCGGGAAAAACACCACAATGATCACCCTGGTGATCATTGTGGTG
>CAZREP010000235.1:3225-5871 GCA_964599035.1 uncultured Terrimonas sp.
AATCACCACAATGGCGTCATCCACCAGGATACCCACCACCAGTGAAAGTCCCAGTAAAGACATCAGGTTAAGCGTATACCCCATCAGCAGCAGCCCTGTAAAAGTTGCGATCAGTGACAGCGGGATCGCTATCATGGTAATGGCTGCATTGCGTAAGCTGTGCAGAAAAAACAACATGATAAGTCCCACCAGTATAATAGCGATGATCAGATCGTGGATAACGTTGTTCGCGGCATTCAGCGTGTAGAGGGAAGAGTCGTTCGCGATCTGCAGCTTAACCTCGTTCCCCTGGTAATCTTTTTCCACTGTCTCAATGGTTTTCCGTACCTGTTTGGACACTTCAACGGCGTTGGCATCCGATTGCTTGAACACCTGGAGAAGGATCGTATTGGTACGGTCTACCCTGGCTATTTTTTCAATTTCCTTGATCCCGTCCTGCACATCCGCCACATCTTTCAAAAAAACAGTAGCACCTGAGGGCGAGGTGACCGGCAGGTTCCTTAACTGATCGATCGAGCTTACTTTCCCGGCCAAACGAATGGTAGTACGGTTATCCCTGGTGCTTACACTGCCGGTAGGAAAATCGAGGTTGGATGCCGCTACTACCTGCTGTACCTGGTTGATAGATAAACCGTATCCCTGCAATTTTACAGGATCCACGCTGATCTGTATCTCTCTCTCTTCACCCCCGATCATATCCACTTTTGCCACCCCGTTGATACGGGCAAATACGGGCTGGATCTTTTTATCCAGCAGGTCATACAGCTCTTTTTCAGACAAGCTGGAGGTAACTGCCAGGCTCATGATCGCCACATCATCCAGCGAGAATTTTGAAAGGGAAGGCGTTTCCACATCATCGGGGAGATCGCTCAGCACGGAGTTGATCTTGCGTTGTGCATCCGTTAACAGGAAGTTGACATCGGCGCCCGCATTCAGCGTGATCATGATCAGCGAAACGTTTTCCATGGACTTGGATTCCATCTTCTTAACACTCTCCAGCGACGACACGGCATCTTCCAGCTTTTTGGTAACGGAATTTTCTACCTCCGATGGAGAAGCGCCGGGGTAAATGGTCTGAATGGTCAATACATTCACTTCAAACCGGGGAACCAGCTCGTATCCCAGCCGGGTATAGGAAAAGATCCCGGCTAACGTGAGTATAATAAACAATACGATTATTATACTGGGACGTTTTATTGATATTTCAGTTATTTTCATCTTCGTAAATTTCTAAATATTGGGAACGTTTATTTGATCACCTGCACCGGCGTTTCATCAAAAATGTTGATCTGCCCGGAAACGATCACTTCATCGCCTTCCGACAACCCGTCCAGCACTTCTATATAATCGCCAAAGCTCCTGCCCGACTGCACTCTTTTTTCTACTGCCTTGCCATCTTTGATAATAAATATCTTGTTGTCGCTTACACTGCCCACAAAAGCATTACGCGGCACTACCAGGGCACTCACAGAAGCACCTTCACCAAATTTTGCGGTACCATACATGCCGGCACGCAACTCATTTTTTGCATTGGGGATTTCCACTTCAACAGGAAAGTTCAGGTTCGCATCTGCCTTGGGCGCAATGAAAGTGATTTTTCCACTGAACACTTTATCAGGGATCACGCTTACGACAATATTTACTTTTTGTCCTTCCTTTAAGCCGCTGATATTTTTTTCATCCACATTTACTTTTAATTTCAGCGAGCTGATATTCACCACGTCAAATGCAGCGGCTCCGAGGTTTACATAACTCCCCGGTTCTATTTTTTTGGAGTTGACAACACCGGCAACAGAAGTCCTGATAGCCACATCCCCCGCAGCGATCTGCGCATTTCTCAGGTTATTTTTAGCCGTTTCATACTGCAAACGTACGCCGTCCAGCTGCTGACGGGTAACGCCGCCGGTAGCGAAAGCGCTTTCAAAACGTTCCAGGTCCATTTTTGCATTATTGAGATTGGCCCCGGCATTGGCTACCGATACATTTTGCTTATCCCCAACCACAATCGCCAGCGTTTGCCCGGCTTTTACAAAATCGCCTTCTTTTACCAATACCCGGGCAACCCTGCCTGCCGCTTCGGCGCCCACTACCACTTCCTGCTTAGGGATAAAGGTGCCGTTAGCCGTATAACTCAAGTCGATGCTCTTTGCGGTGGCGATGTCTGTTCTTACTGATACGGCCGTATTTTGCTTTGCTACCTCATCGGTCGCCGCTTTGTTGGCTGCCTTGTTTTTGTCGAGCTGCCGCTGAATACCTGCCAGTGACGCTATTATTACTGCGATAGTAATGATGATCCTTACAACAGAAAATTTCTTCTTTTTCATAAAACTTATTAATAGTGATCCGTTAGTTGTTAATTAATGATTTTAAATTTCCGTTTGCCTTTAGCAGCTGTATTTCGGCTACCCTGTAACTGAGCAGCGATGTAGTATAATTATTTTGTGCATCGGCATACGCTTTTTCCGCCTCCAGCAATTCTGTGAGATTGGCCAGGCCATTCTGATAGTTGTTCCTGGTATTTTCCAGCACATCCTTTGCAAGCCCGATATTGCGTTTATTGGCATCAAGGGTAAGTAAACTGTTTTTGATCTGGGCCTTCGCATTATCATTTGCCAGTGCCAGCGCAAGCCTCGTATCGTCGATATC
>CAZREP010000235.1:5881-6622 GCA_964599035.1 uncultured Terrimonas sp.
GCTTTTTGATATCAATTTCAGACTGGTTTATCCTTGCACGGGTAGTGCCACCATTGAAAATAGGGATGGAAAGGTTTAAGCCCAGTCCCGAAAAACCCGACCAGTTTACCTGCTTGCTGTTATTAAGGATGGGAAAGCGCTGCCCCATACCAAGGTAACCCAGGTTGCCCGAGAAAGAAAGCGCAGGATAATAGGCCGCTATCTTCGCTTTCCTGTTCAGTTGCAACAGTTCAGATTGCTTGTTCAGCAGCCTGATCTCTGATCTGTTCTCCACATTGGGCTCATCCATAAGGATAGCGGCATTCACTTCAAAGTTTTCATTGGGCAGCACAATATCCTTATCTATCTCCATACCAATGGCGAACTTCAGCGCATTTTCCGAAAGCTGCAGCGAGTTCACCACCTGCTGTTTGCCTGCTTCGAGGTTATTAACGGCTACTACGGTACGGTCGAGATCTATTTTCTTTGCCAGGCCTGCATCCACCAGCCCGTTGATCACTTTTTGGGTTTTAATGGTATTGTCGAGGTTGGTTTGGATGGTTTGCAATTGTTGCTGCAGCTGAAATACCTGGTAATAAGCATCGGCTACCCTTTCAATCAGCATTTCATCCGTGAGGGTACTGTTGATCCGGTAGAACTCATGGGTGGTTTTTGCGGCCTTCAAACCGGTAAAAACAGCCTGGTTAAATATTTGCTGGTTTACGCTCAGCACTGCATTCGACTGCCATTTTTGGCCGAATG
>CAZREP010000236.1:0-6386 GCA_964599035.1 uncultured Terrimonas sp.
CCAGCAACTCATCATATCCTTCGGGTCCCCGTTCACACCGGTAATAGATACCGCTATTCCCGTTGGAAGAAATACGAAAGGAGATGTTCAGCATGAAATCTTCCACTTGCCGGTCCCAGACCAGGAAAGCGCTTCGTTTGATCGGGTTGTTTGGGGTAGTTTCACCGGTCAGTACATCATTTCCCCAGCGCCAGAGATCTGCCGATCCCTTCCACTGGCCCCGGTATGCTTCGCTGAAAATGTTTTCGGGAGTAACCCCCGGCGGGTGATTGCTTTTGGTGTTGCAGCCTGCCGTTAAAAAAAAGAGACCTGTTGATATCAATAAAACATATTTCATTTTGATCTGCTTTTGGAGCTTACCGTATCTTCTCTGCTTTGCGCATTATATCTTTTATATAAACAGGCGCGCCGCCTTTTGCCTTGCTTTCATCGGCTGCTTCAATAAAAGCGCATATCTCCAGGGTTTCGGCAGCAGGAACGGGAGGGATACCTGTGGTGAAAAAATTTGCGATCTGCACCAGCAGGTTTTCATACCCGTCAAAAGGCCCTACGGTGGCAATTCCCTCTTCGCCAAATACCGTTCCTCCAAATCCCCTTCCTTTCCCTGCATTTCGCAGCCCGCGGAATGTGCCGATCCTTTGATCCTCCCATTCTCCCACCACCACGTCGGTATCGGGTGTGTAAAACCGGCTTACACTTTTGCAACCCGTTCCCATTACGGTAAAAAGTATTTCTATGCCGTGAATACCATACCAAAACAGATCGGGATGTGTTTTTTCTATCGTAGCCGGGCTATAGGTATCCGCACCTTTCACTTTCCCTACTTTTCCTTTGGCCACTTCCTGCGCATTTGCCATGAAGCGAAGCGCCGATGAAGAAAAAACAGGCGTTTGATAACGGTCCGCCATTTCGTAAATAGCAAGCGCATCAGCAAGCGAAGCGGCAACAGGCTTATCAATAAAAAGCGGCTTACGGGCCTTTAACACCGGGAGAGCCTGTTCCAGGTGTATCCGGCCGTCGTTGGTTTCAAGCAATACCACATCCACTCCCGAAAGTAACGCTTCTATCGTATCTACAACAGGAATATTGAGCCTGCGCATATCTTCTGTAATAGCAGGGACATTTTCCAACGCGGAGGCGATATCCCTGCTCCCCATGGAACAGGCTGCCACAACCTTATATCCTTCCAGTTTGGGATCTGCATCCTGTGCATTAAACGTTTTTGAAAAAATGGCGGCATGAGAAGTATCAAGGCCTATAATACCTATCCGCTTCCCTTTGGGCGGGTATTGCTTTTTCAATGCCACCCCTTCGTCCGGAATTAAAGCAGCCCCCATCGTGGCGTTTGCAGTAATCTTTAGAAACCTTCTGCGATCGAATAACTGTCCCATTATCTTTTATTTATTTAAAAAATATACCTGATCAAGATTGAAAAGATTCTTTTTCCCGGCTCCCGGATTGCTGAACACAAAATACAGATCATGTATCCCTTCAACAGGGCTTACGTCTGTTGTTAACATCATCCAGTCTTTGGCCCTGTCCTGCAATTTTCCCGGAGGTATGGTAAGTGCGCTTACCGGTTTTCCGTCAGGACGGTCAAGACGCAATTCAAGTACACCGCCCTCTCCATCCAGTTGTACGCGATATTTCAGTTTTTTTACGCCCGAAAGATCAATTTGCTTAAACTTTACAAATCCATTGTGCTGTAAGCGGCTTATGTAATTTAAAAAAGAAAGGCTGGTAAGCGAAACAACACTTGCGGTGCCCTCGTCAAACTGCTCCATTTTCAGGACCGGGGGGCGCAGCGCAATATATTCCCTGGCAGACAGCGGCGGTATGTCGTTAGCACCATTATCGGTGTATGCCGCCAACAGCAGGTATGCCCCTTCCTCCTTTCTGTGCGCTTTGAACCGAAGGCTTCCTTTAGCAGGCAGGCTGATCTTTGAGGTATCCGCCAATGATAGAATATATTGTACTATTTCTTCGGCATCCGCTTTATCCAGATCCGGATGGGGACTCATCTGCCGGTCTCCCCAGTTACCGCCGCCGCCATGAATGATCTTTTGGGAAAGCTGTGCAACAGCCCCGTCTTTATTAAAATACCTTCGTGCAATAGCCTCATAAGGAGGACCCGCCGAGGAATCTTTCAGGCTATGACAGGCTTTACAGTCCAGCGAAAGGGTAAGCTGCCTTCCCCGGATGAACCGGGTATCTCCATTGCTTTGTTCATCCGCAAGCACTACTGCCACATCTTTTGCCTCCGGGAAATAGGTAAACGAGATCCTCAGCCGCTCCGGATCGATCTTACCATCTTCGGGGTCGGTAACCTGTACCGTATAAAACATGTCGCTATCCGGCCAGTAAAAGCTGCGGTTGCTCTTTGTATGGATCATCACTTCCGGGGGTGTATTGCCCACGCTGATGCTGGTTTCCGCATCCGATCTTCCACCATGGCGGTCTTCTACCGTTAGCTTTACTTTGTATACGCCCGGTGCAGTAAACCGGTATTGCACCTGTTCGCCGGTCAGTATATCATTCCCTATCTTCCATGTGCTGGCAGATATTCCGTCGCCGGGGTCGTAATCTACAGAGCCGGTGCTCGAAAAGCTCACTGTCAAAGGAGCAGCCCCATATAATTTATCAGCATTAATAATGGCATGGGGGTTCCTGTTGCCTTTGGCATATTCTATACGGGTTAACCGGGCATCGGAATTTTTGGCAAACCAGTTGGTTCCATATTCAAGGAAATAGATCGCACCATCCCGTCCGATCTTCATATCTATCGGCGCCGTAAGCTGAAGGTGTTCCAGGAAAGGTTCCATGCTTTTGTAGTTGCCCTGTTCATCCAGGGTTACGGCCATGATCCAACGCCGCATCCAATCGTAGATAAAAAGTTTCCCATTATAGTAATCGGGCAATTTGTACCGGGCGTCTTTATATAAATCACTGTAATAAACCGGACCTGCTATTGCAGTAGCCGTTCCTTTTCCCAATAACGGGAACTGAGTCGAACTGTCTATGCCGTACCAGATCAAAGCAGGCTGGGCGGGTGGCAGTTGTTGAATGCCTGTATTATTGGGAGAAGTATTTACAGGATGCCCGGGGTCAAACCGGGGCCCCACTGTTTGGGTGGCATAATCATAATCGGGGTAGGCATCATTATTACCTATAAAATAGGGCCAGCCAAAGAAGCCCGCGGCCCTGGCCTGGTTGATCTCATCGTAATTGGCAATGGTGCCGTCCCTGCCGCGCACAATAGTGTTGGGTCCCACCTCTCCCCAATATACATAACCCTTCTTGGGATCCACCGATACCCGGTAAGGATTACGGCAGCCCATGACATAAATTTCGGGGCGTCCTTTTGATCCATCCCTGGGAAAAAGATTACCGTCAGGAATTGAATATCCCCCCCCGGGTTCAGGTTTGATACGAAGTATTTTCCCGCGCAGGTCGTTGCTGTTGGCCGCGGTAGCCTGCGCATCAGCCAATTCTTGTCCCGGTCTTTCGTCTATAGGCGGGTATCCCTCTTTTGAAGCGGCCGATGCCGCTGTATTGTCACCGGTAGAAAGATATAGTATTCCTTTTGAGTCAAAGGTGATACACCCTGCAGAATGGCAGCAGTATATGCGCTGGGTAGGGATCTCCAGCAATCGCTTTTCCGACCCCGGTACCAGCTGATTATCTTTTAGTTCAAACCTCGAAAGCCTGTTTATCCACTTGTCACCTGCTACCGAATAATAGAAATATACCCAGTTGTTCTTTATGTAATCCGGATCAGCTGCCATTCCAAGCAACCCATCTTCAATACCGCTGAATACATTAAAATTGGCAATGGTGACCACTCTTTTCTCAGCAGCCTTATACATCTTTACCGATCCTTTTCTTTCTATGAAAAGCACATCGTTATCATTCAGCACTTCCATTTGAAGCGGCTCATCCAGCCCGGCAGCCAGCACTATTGGTGTAAACCTGCCGGGGTCGGGCTTTGATATGTCCGCAGTACCGCTGTCAAAATCACAGGAAATAAAACACACTATAAAAAAAACGATCGTTGTGTGCCTTATGATCTTCAAAAACGAATGTTGTATAAGCATAAAATTATCACTCCCCTATTGCAGCACAGCCCAAGGTGCGGACTGTACCCCGATGTCAGTCTTTCAGCATGGAATGAATGACGGCAAAAGCATCGTCTTTAATAGTAAGATGCCTGGTCTCTTTCCAAAAGCTGCTATGTTTTTGTTGTAATATTAATGTGCTTACTATCCAGCTTTGCGTCCATCCGCTAAGCGTGCACCATGCCCCCCAGCCGGCATCTGCATTGGACGCCCAGTAGTCCCAGCCTTTATAATCAAACGCTCTGAACCAGGCGCCATCCAGGTCAGGGAACTTGTTGCTGCTTACCTGGATGCGGGTAAGAAACTCCGATAGCTTATTGACAGCCTCATGATATTTTTTATTCCCTGTGGCATGGGCAGCCTCGTTCAGGCTGAAGAAAGCAAAATTGCAGGTGTACAGCATATCGGCCACGGGGTCTCCGTTCTTGAAAATTAACGGCGCCTCGCCCGAACCATACTGCCCGTTGGATGTCATGAACCCTATACGGCTTTTCCCCTCAGCACCAAGCTCTTCCCTGATCGCTCCGCTGGCTACCTGATTTTTTAGCAGGTCGGATACGACCATATCCAGCCATTGCCGGTGTTGGGGGGTATCTTTAATGCGGACAAGCCAGGCAAGTGGAAGCACCATCCGTGCACGCTCCTGCTGAATGCCGTTGGTCCATAGCCATTGCCCCGGATAATGCTGCATAGTAATCCTTATAGCGTTCTCTGCTTTTTCGAGCAATGGCTTATACCCCGTTTTATCATAGAGCCAGAGATAACATGCCCATAGCCACGATTCATAATGCGGATGGGGGCTGACCAGGTCGCTGTTCCAATAATGTTCCCAGCCGTTCTTCCGCACATCCTCTTCCAGCAACCGGTTCCCCCGGAAGCCTTCTTTGCCGGTCGTTCTGAAGTTGGCGATAATGGCTTCTGCTATAGCCGTATTCCATTGGCCCGTATTCATCCAGCCCGCTGCACCAATTAAGCCCAGGATACATCGCGCATTGTCATCTCCGTACAAAACATTTGGATGAGTTACCGCCCAGCCGATATGTCCATAAGCCGGGCTGTTTTTATTATTCTTATAACCACTTCTCAGGTTAGAATGACGAAGCATATAATCACCCAGCCGGGAAGCTACTTTGTAATAATCCGGCTTATTCAGAAATTTACCGGCTGCTGCAAAGGCATACGCTGCTTCCCCCTGCACGTCGCCGCGTACCCAGTAGCGGTATTGTTGCGTACCATTATAGTATATGTTGGAAGCATGTCCTTCGAGCATACCAAGGGAGCCGTCGCCGTTCGGTAAGGATGAGCTCAGCGGTGGACCGAAAGGGGTTAAGCCGTCGCCCTGGTACTTCAGCCAAATGTTTTTCCAGCTGGAGTCGATCAATAAATGGGCCTTGTAAAACCAGTCAACCCCTTTTTGTATGGATGTTGCTTTTGCATTGCGTGGCAAAGGGTCGCTCTTCCCATACATAGGGGAAACATAAGATATCCACTGGTTCAACTGAAGATGCGGGTCACCGGATACCCATGATAAGATATACTGCCAGGTGATCTTCCATGACGCTTCGGGTCCATAACGACCGGTGGCAAAGTTGCTCAGCTTAGTAGTAGCTATGAGCAGATCATCTTTCCGGAACAACAGCGGGTAAGTCTTTATATCGCCAATACCGTATACCGCTTTATCAAAACCCGCAACTTTCCCAAGCACGATAAAGGGGTTCACCGCTTTCATGGGAACTACATGACAATCATTGATCCCCAAAATGCTCATCGGCATCAGCCGGGGTGAAAAAATATCAGCAGTAATCACGGCCCGCTCGAGCTTTCCCCTAATAACAGTGTCCGGAATATTAACACCGGGTAACGATGCCGGATATTCTATATATACCCTCAACCGTTTTTGCCTGGCCAGGGAGAAAATACTATCGGGTAGGGTAACTTTTCGCAAGGGGTAATCATCACCGAGGAACAGGATGCCGCTTCCGCTTGCAGCAGCATGAACCGCTTTTACAGGATCAGCATAAAGCCGGTAGGGAATTGTATTGGCTTTGAGAATGGCGGTCACATCATTTTCCGATGAGCTGCAAATAACAATGCCTGCCTCGCCTTTTCCCTGCTTATTTACCAACAATGAAAATATCATGAGCGTTAAAAGCAACGCCTGTTTGCTTTTCATTAACCCTTTTTTTATTTCTTTATTTGCTAAGTATTTCTAATACCTGTTTCCTTCTGTCTCTTAAAGCCAGTATGCTCAGGTCGTACTTATTAAAATCA
>CAZREP010000237.1:0-3836 GCA_964599035.1 uncultured Terrimonas sp.
CCGGCTTCGAGGAGCTGTTGTTGAAGGGAAGTATTATTTTCCATTTATCTGATTTGAAATGTTGAAAAAGTACTGATCTGCATATTCCTGAAAAGTCGCAGTATTCTTTTCTTAAAAAGAAAGCATTAGCGCTTGCTGAACTGGAAGCTCTTCCTGGCTTTTTTCTTACCGAATTTCTTACGCTCAACGCCTCTCGGGTCGCGCATAAGCAGGCCGGCAGCTTTCAATGCCGGGCGATATTCGGGGCTTACTTCCAGCAAAGCGCGTGCAATACCCAGCTTTGCAGCTTCAGCCTGACCTTTAACGCCTCCACCGGAAGCATTGATCTTGATATCAAACTTATCTAACCCTTCAATGGTCTTTAAAGGAAGTTCAACCTTGTTTTGAAGATATACCAGTGAGAAATATTGCTTGTAGTCTTTGTCATTTATAGTGATCTTCCCGTCTCCCCTTGAAAGAAAAACGCGGGTCACTGCTTCTTTACGACGTCCTATACTATTTTTTTGCTTTTCCATTTATTGTAAGCTTTTAGGCTATTAGCAGTTTAATTAAAAATTCAGTGCCTGGGGCTGCTGGGCAGTATGAGGATGCTCAGCGCCTGCATACACAAATAATTTTTTATATACTTTTCGGCCCAGGCGGTTTTTAGGTAACATCCCTTTTATCGCCCTTTCTATAACCACTTCGGGGCGGCGGCTAAGAAGGCTTTTGGCCGTTTCTTCTTTTTGCCCACCGGGATAACCGGAAAAGTTAATGTAGGTTTTGTCTTCCAGTTTGTTGCCGCTGAATTTTACTTTATCGGCATTGATAACAATTACAAAATCCCCACAATCAACATGGGGCGTATAGTAAGGTTTGTTCTTGCCCCGGAGCACAGCGGCAATACGGGCGCACATGCGACCAACAGTTTGATTGGTGCCGTCCACAACATACCAGTTATGTTGCACGGTAGCTGCATTCGCATGTTTGGTAGTGAAATGTAGTTTACTCATTCTTGTTTTTTTATCTCCTGCCCATAAAAAAGAAGGAGCTGGTACCGTAGCCATCCCTCCGGTTACCGGTTAAAAATTGGAGCGCAAAGGTAGGAGGAATTAATGAAGATTACCAAAATCTATGGCTATTATTTTAAAGGCACCCTTGTAACTAACTGGTAATCAGTAAAGATTTTGATATAAAAATTTTATAAACTCTAACAGGACTCACTACTGTGTTGGTATTTATGTGTTCCAAAGCCGAACCAACGCATAAATAGATATTACCAAATTGAAAGATATGTGCTTTTGCTCAATAGCATTCGATCAGCCGGAACTAAAGTTGACAGTAAAAGAGGATATATTCGTCTGCCATAACAGCAAGCCTGATATTGCGTGTTCGCTCTACGTTCTATCAGGCAAGTTGCAACCTTTGGTTCTCAATTGTAACATTGAAATGAATGTCTGCTTTTAATGCCTTAAAGACTTTCAAAACTGTATCAATTGTTGCACTATTGCTGCTACTCTCTAACTTTGAGATTTGAGCTTTTTGTACACCAACAAGTTGGCCTAATTGCTCTTGTGTCAAATTACGTTCCTGCCTTGCCACTTTAATCATTCGCCCCAAAAGTTCCATACAAAGCTCGTATTCATATTTATCCCTGTCAGACGTACCAATCTCGCCTATGTATTTATCTTTCATCTCGCCAAGGGTGTATGATTTCATCTGTGTCTTTGCCATGATGTTATTTTAAATTATAAAACACTTTTTTAGCTGCCTTTGGGTCAAGTCCTGCAATGAACTTGTCCGCTTCTTTTAAAAAGAGTGTTTCAAAATATCTCACAGGTAAGCTTTCTGCAAACATAAGGAATTGTTTCTAAAATTGGAAACCTAATTTTACCTCTTAAAATTGAGGAAATGTTGCAAAGAATAGCACAGAACGAATGAATTGGGAGCTAATAGAAGCGCTGTGCCCTATTTCAGCGTTGGCTTAATACAATTAAAGTAGCCACGAATTCTAACGTTGTGCGAGGCAGAATGATTTATGAATACAATAGAGAATAGTCACTAACTACAGACCCGTTATTTTCTTCTTGGTTACTTTTTTGCGGAAAAAAGTAACACAAAAAGCCGCCCGAAATCCCCGCCTGCCGGACGGGCAGGGATTACGGCCCGATTTCGGGAAGGAGCCCTGATTGAGCTTTAGTACTACTGTAACTTCAGCGGCAGAACCTTGATATATTATGCAAATTAAGCCACCAGTCTGCTCATAGTCGTTGATGATAAGTAAACTACTAAAGCAGCGTTCACAAAGTTGAAGCTAACTCAGAAGGAGATTGCTGATATTTTTTCAACAGTATCATTATCAGTTTCTTAAAGGAAGTTGTACAGAATGTCCGAATATTCGTAGCTATCTCTTTCTAATTTGTTGTATAAACCCTATTTTATGGAATACACTTCCTGGATAATAGTAAGTTTGTTATTATCCGCTGCCTGGGCGATGCCAACAGATGGCGTATGTTTAACCCAGTAGCTCGTTGCAGGACGTTTATCATTTTTTTTCAGCCATTCGTACATAATGCTGATGTCTTCGTCCATATCTGTATAGCTTTTTTGAGTTTGTATGATCACTACCGGATGCTCGTCCATTTCTATCATTTCGAACGGTTCGTCCACGTCGCGAAGGCTGTCTGTTACCGCCACTGCTACACAAAGCACCACCGAAGAATCATTCAGCATCTCGTGCTGGCTCAAAAAAGTGCCGGGGTATTGTATCATTGCAGCAGGAAGCTGTGCTGTTATTTTATTATGCAAATGAATGACCTGGTCTTTTACTTCACTCAATGATACGGTATCGGATAAGGTCACCAGCCGGGTAGCCGGCATTTCCTTCCGTTCAAAAGTTAAGCCTCCGAAAATATTATCCGGGTGCTCGATGGTATTTTTAAACTGTACCATATTTTGTAAAAAAGCGGCTCTGAAATCGGAAGGATTAAAAAGCAGCCTGAGCTTTTTAATAATATCATGCTTGAACACTAATTTTTCTGACCAGCTTATTTGCAGGTTCCAACGGTTCTTACGGGCAATCTTTACCTGTCCTTCTTTTTCATACCCGTTACCGTCTTTGAGATGATATGCAAACAGCCTGCTCTTTTTGTTGGGCAGTTCCTCAAAAGACACCGGCCTGGGCTGCAGGATCTCATTATCAAAATACCATTTCTCCCAATTGGCGGTATCAAGCAGGGTACGATGCGTGATAAGTTCGTCGGAGCTCACCGTAATATCAGCCTGGTAGGTGCGGCGCATAGGGATGGTAAGCAGGAATAACAGCGCAACTACCAGCACTGTTAAAATAATAATTAAAATTTTCTTTCCCTGCATGGGTGGATTGATTTTACAAGTATTGAATTTTTTAACCCGAAGCACTGTACTACAAACCCGGGTATGCCTGTAAAATTATGATCCTTAGCGGGTTAAAACGGATGATTTCGATGAGCGCTTCAAAAGCTTCGATGAACAGGCTTTATTATTCGATATTCCGGATCTGCGATTCTGATTTTTGATTTGTTGATTTGTGATTTCCTGATTTACCTCCACAGTTTCACGCAGAGCGCGCAGAGGAGCGGCGGCGCAAAGGTGAAGGCCATTACATTGCTTCATTACCCCTTCGAATTTCGCTCCGAACATTCGGAGTTCAGGCTTCGGATTTGACATTTATTGGGTTCTTGTAATTTGGTTCTTGATGCTTTCCCCCGCTGTTTCTCGCGGCGTGCGCAAAGGAGCGGCGGCGCAAAGGTGAAGGTCATTTCATTGCTTCATTACCCCTTCGAATTTCGCTCCGAACATTCGGAGTTCAGGCTTCG
>CAZREP010000237.1:3936-6369 GCA_964599035.1 uncultured Terrimonas sp.
CCTTCGAATTTCGCTCCGAACATTCGGAGTTCAGGCTTCGGATTTGACATTTATTTGGTTCTTGTGATTTGGTTCTTGGAACTTGCAGAGGTGTAGGGCGGATCTGTCTTCACCCCATCATAACGTAAAACGATAAAATCCCAAACTATAAACTACAAACTTTCAAACTTCCAACTTCCAAACCATAAACTGTAAACTCCCATTCCGTTAACCAATAAGATACGCTAACCCGCTGGTGACGGGCTTATATAAGTCACCTATCTTATTGGTAGCAAAAAGCTTTTCGATCAGATCACGTGCTACCTTGTATTCATTATGAATTGGACATGGATGGGAAGAGGAACATTTCCTAAGCCCCAGCCCGCATTCTTTAAACACCCGGTTGCCATCAATAGCTGCAACAATATTAATAATAGGCTGGTTAAGCTGCTCCCCGGTAATATAAAAGCCCCCCGAAGGTCCCTTAACGCTGTTGATCACCTTTTGCTTCACCAGCGTTTGCAGCAATTTCCCCACGGTATGCTCACTGGCATCAATGTATTCTGCGATCTCCTTGATACCCGCATTGGTACGAGTATCGTGCTTTGAAGCCAAGTATATAACCGCTTTTATGGCAGTTTTGCAGGTATGACTGAGCATGCGCTACCGGTTTAAGAATTTACGCCCCTCTTCTGATATTAAATCGTAACTCCACGGCGGATCAAAGGTAAGATCAACCTGTATGGAATCATCGGGAAAAGTTTGCTGCAAGGCCTGAGTCACCCCGTCTACTATAGATTCACCCATAGGGCAAAACTGCGTCGTCAATGTCATAGTTGTACTGATCTTCCTGCCGGGTTCATCAAAATCGATCTGGTAGATCAACCCGAGATCCGCAACATTCAACCCTATTTCAGGATCTATTACATTTTGCAGCGCCGCCATGGCAATGGTGGATTTAATATTATTGTTGGTTACTACGTTCATAGCATTGCAGGTTTGTGCAGCATGATTTTAATTACATTAAAGTTATACAGGACAGCCGCCAATAACAAAAGCAGGGCGCCAGCCTGTAAAACAAATACAACAGACAACAAAATACCGGTTACAAATAATACAAACCCTGCCAGGTACGATACCGCCATACTTATAAATACCCTGTTGCTAAACAGGTTCTTGGGATTAGGTGTTTTACCCAGCCCGGCTTTTTTATGGTACACTTTGTTCCATACAATAAAAGGCAATGTTTTAAATGTCATGCCCAGGATAATGGCTGTGATCCATCCAAAGAAAACAGTGAACCCGTAAGCAATAACCAGCCGGGTATTTTCACCGGCTATCCACAACGCAATGATCATCACGATCAGCAATACCACAGGCAATGCCATCATCATCACGGAAAGTACGGATATTTTAAGTTGCTCATCCACCTGTTTGCGTAACCGTTGCCTGTAAGCCTGCCGGCAATAATAGCCAAAGAGGAGCAGCGCCGCCGTAACAGCCGCAACAGGCAGGAGGTAACAGTAAACAGGCACTGCATATACAAACATAAAAGCAAATGCGATCAGTCCGGCATTAATAAGCCCATATACCTGCCACAGCAGCCTGGTATTGGCATATTTCGAGATCAGGAACATGGGGATCAAACGGGAACCAACTCCAATAATAAGCAGCAGGAACCAGCCGATAATGCCCATATGCGCATGGAGCGAAAGATAATGCAACGAATCATGCGAAAACAGGGGTGTCGAAAAATTATATACCAGCAACAATCCAATAATAGTAGTGATCAGCAACCACAGCCCGGCGGTAAATACGAACACGGCATGTACATTCTCTGTTTTCGATTTTGACATGCTGATGCCCATATTAATAAGATGCAAGATAACGGCATCAATAACCAGCTCGCCTCCACGCCGGGCCATCCAGTTCATGTTAAAAGTATAAAACGCATACACCAGCAGCGGAATGCCCACAGCAGCCAGCGCGAAAGAAATATAGGCCAATACATTGCTGAACAGCTTACCCTCAATAAGCACCGGCACCAGTTGATGGCTGGCGCCAAGGATGATCATTGTACCCCAGCCCAAAGCCATGGTATGGGTAACGGCTATTACATGCGGATGAAAATAATGCCTCCCGAATGCCGGAGCAGAAAAAAACAACAATAGCGTGGCAGTCAAAAAGGCAACAGAAGCATAAGCATAAAAGGGTAGCACCACTTTATAGGAGGTGGTCTTGACCGGATCTGTGCTCATGGATGCTCCTAACATGGTTAATCCCTGAATATTAAAAGATGAACTTCCCCGTCGCTGATCTCCCTGATCCGGTAGCTGAACTTCCGCTCGTCCAGCTCGGGTAGCAAAAAAACAGGGATGCGCTTATGGTAAACATACAATGCAGTATCCGCAGGGAGAGCCTCCAGGGATTCCAGTATAGTCATCATAGGGCCCG
>CAZREP010000238.1:0-6241 GCA_964599035.1 uncultured Terrimonas sp.
GCGCAGCAAGCACCAGAAAAATCAGCACCAATGCCAATACAAAGGCAAACATCGTATTGCCTGAGCTTTCGGCAAAATCGCGCGAGGTACCCGCAAGTGAAGTAGCAAAAGTATCGTCCAGCAATTTATCTGCAATATCCTGCATAGCCCTGATGCCATCGCCCAAAGCCACGCCCGGGGCAAGCCCGGCAGAAATGGTGGCCGATTTATACCGGTTAAAATGATAGATCGTGGGCGGGGTGGTACTTTCCTGAACAGATACCAGGTTATCCAGTGAAATGCTTTCCCCACGCTGGTTACGGAGGTAAATATTTTTAAGATCGGTAGGCTTGTTCCTGTCATCCCTCGGCACCTGCCCTATTACCTCGTATTGCTTACCCTCCCTCGTAAAATACCCCAGTCGCCGGTTGCTGTAAGCCAGTTGCAACGCTTCGGAGATCGCGTCAATACTCACACCGAGATCGCTTGCTTTCAAACGATCTACCGTAACCGAAAGCTCGGGCTTATTGAATTTCAGATCAATATCCACTCCCTGGAAAGCAGGATTTTTATTTGCTTCCTCGAGGAATTTGGGAATCACTTCCGTAAGCTTGCCGAAGCTGTTGTTTTGCACTACAAACTGAACCGGCAGTCCTCCTCTCCGGTTAACCGATATGGTCTGCTCCTGTATAGCAAAAGCTCTTCCTTCTGTAAACCTGGAGAGGTTCCTGTTGATCATATTCACGATCTCCTGCTGGGAACGGGAACGCTGGTCAGGGTCTATCAGCATAGTTCTCAGGAAGCCGGTATTCACGGAGCCTGCTCCAGAAAAGCCTGGAGCCGTTACGGTGAGTACGGTCTTGAATTCGGGAACCGAGTCCATGATCAGGGTAGTGAGATTTCCGATGAACCGGTCGGTATATTCAAAGGAGGAGCCCTCCGGCATGGTTACCTGCAAACGGAACTGGCTCCTGTCTTCCATTGGGGCCAATTCCGATTTCAACTGGCTTCCAATCGCCCATATGATGGCCCCGCACGCTATGACAATGATCAGCGCCAGCCATTTTACTTTCATAAATGAAGCCAGCAAACGGTGATACCCGTTTTCCATACCGTTGAAAAAAGGCTCTGTTACGCGGTAAAACCAGCCATGTGTATGCTTTTTGCGCGCCAGCTTTACATTGAGCACAGCGGTTAGGGTAAGCGATACAAAAGCAGACACCAGCACGGCGCCTGCCACCACGATGCCGAATTCGCGGAAAAGCCGGCCCACAAATCCCTGCAGGAAAACAATAGGTAAAAAGATAACAGCCAGTGTGATGGAAGTGGAAATAACAGCGAAGTAAATTTCTTTGGAGCCCTCCTTCGCCGCCTGCCATTTATTCATTCCCTGTTCTATCTTTTTATAAATATTCTCCGTTACCACAATGCCGTCATCCACCACTAGTCCAGTAGCCAGCACAATACCCAGGAGGCTCAGCACATTGATAGTGAACCCGGCAAGATACATGATAAAGAATGCGGCGATCAGCGACACCGGAATATCTATCAACGGGCGAACGGCCATGAGGGCATCACGGAAGAACAAATAAATGATCAGGATCACCAGGCCAATAGCTATAAAAAGCGTTTCCTCCACCTCAGATATAGACCGTTTGATAAAAACGCTCTGGTCCAGAACAATATCCAGCTTAATATCTTCGGGCACTTCTTTTTTAAGCTGATCAAAACGCTTGTAAAACTCATCTGCTATGGCTACATAATTGGACCCGGGCAAAGGCACAATGGCAAGGGCGATCATCGGCACGCCGTTGAGCTTCAGGATGGTCTCTTCATTTTCGGGCCCCAGCACCGCTTCGCCAATATCCTTCAGCCGGATAATGCTTCCGCCAAAGTTCTTAATGATAATATTATTGAATTCTTCTTCCGTAGTGAGGCGGCCGAACGTTCTTACAGTAAGTTCAGTATTATAACCCGCGATCTTGCCCGAAGGCAGCTCCACATTTTCTTTCAGCAATGCTTCCTGCACATCCTGGAAGGTAAGCCCGTACGCGTTCAGCTTGGATGGCTCAAACCAAATGCGCATGGCATACTTCTTTTCACCCCATATCTGCAGGCTGCTCACCCCGGGGATGGTTTGCAATCGCTCCTGCAGCACATTGGTTGCGTATTCCGTGATCTCTAACTGATTGCGGGTATTGCTTTGCACCGTCATTGAAATAATAGACTCCGAGCTGGCATCTGCTTTGGAAACCACGGGAGGTGCATCAAGGTCCCGGGGGAGCCGGCGCTGCGCCTGTGAAGTTTTGTCTCTCACATCATTGGCAGCGGCTTCAAGATCTACTCCAAGATCAAATTCAACCGTAATATTACTGATGCCCTGGCTGCTGGAAGAAGTCATGTTTTTAATACCCGCAATTCCGTTGATCGACTTTTCAAGCGGCTCGGTGATCTGCGATTCAATGATATCTGCATTCGCACCTGCATAATTGGTACGTACATTAATCATCGGCGGATCGATGGCAGGATAATCTCTCACCCCGAGAAAAGTAAAGCCTATAATCCCAAACACAACGATCAGAATACTCGCAACGGTTGCAAGCACCGGACGCCTCAGACTTATTTCAGAAATATTCATTATTGTACTTTGCTGAGTTGGATTTCAGAATCTGGTTTAACCGACATCAGTCCGGAGATCAGCACGGTATCGCCCAAATTTACCCCGCTGAGCACCTGCACATATACCGAATCACGGATGCCTGTGGTAACCGGTAAGAACTCCGGTGCACCGTTTTTATACACGATAATCTGTTTTCCACGGCTAAGGGGTATGATGGCCTGGGTAGGTACAATAACGGCATGGTTATCTTTCGACAGGTCAAGGGCCACTTTAGCAAATGCTCCGGGCACCAGGGAAGCATGCTTATCCTTTACCAGCGCTTTTATATTCAGGCTGCGCGTATTGGCATCAATAAAATATTCGCTTGCCATCACGGTGGCTTCAAACCGCTGCCGCACCCCATCAACGCTAAAGCTCACCTTTTTACCCGGTACAAAATTATTACTATATTTTTCCGGAACGGTAAATTCTAATTTCAACTGGTCTACCTGGCGTATGGTAGCGATTACATCGGCAGGAGAAACGTAGGCACCGAGGCTAACGTTCCTCAACCCGATCCTGCCGTCAAAGGGGGCTCTTATCTCGGTTTTGGCAATACTCACTTTTATCAGCTCAATATCAGCCTTATTATTATTGACCTGCAGTTCGCTCAGATCCACATCCTGCTGGCTGATGCCCTGGATTTTTAACAATTCTTTATACCGCTCTACCGTTTTTTGATTGATCTCCAATTGCACCTCCAGCTTCTTGAGCTGCGCCTGCAGATCCTCGTCGAAAAGTTTGGCCAGTAACGCACCCTTTCTAACAAAGCTTCCCTCTTTAAAATTAATGCTCACCAGCCTGCCCGCAATTTCCGGCCGGAGATCTGTTCCTTCAGCAGGCATCAGTGAACCACCCACTTCAATATTTTCACTTAGCGGAGCCGTCTTTACAATAAATGCATCTGCAATAACGGTGCGACTTCTTTCTCTGGATTGAGCTATGGCTTTTTCTTTTTTTTCGGCGCAGGACAACAAGCCGGATAAGACAATAAGATATAAATATAACTTTCTCATTGATTGCGAAACTAACACAATTTGAAGTTGAAACATCCAACGCAAGCAAATAAGTGAACTAAGTGAACGTTAATTAATGTTAATGGAAAATCACGACCACACTAATAGCATTGCGATCATAAATTTTAATCAATTGACTTGTTCGAAGTTAATTGATTTGGTTAATCCGTACAGACTACTTTGCAAGTTGAGCTGCGATAATATGAAAATGTGAGAAATGTGGAAATAACAGCCACTAACCTTGCACCTTTGCTCCGCCGCGGGCTTGGCGTGAAACAGTATAATTTGAAAATGTGGCAATTTGAAAATTTGAAAATATAACTTCGCTGCATGAGCCCGGATATTAAAATACCCCGCACCGGTTTCCAGTTCAAGCAGTTTACCGTGCACCACGATCAATGTGCCATGAAGGTATGTACCGATTCGTGCATCCTGGGCGCCTGGTTTGCCGAAAAGATCACGCCGGGAGCTAAGGTACTTGACATAGGCGCCGGTTCGGGATTGTTGACGTTAATGCTTGCCCAAAAAGCAGGAGGGCAGTTTCATGCCATTGAAAAAGACAGCCATGCATTTGAACAAATGAAGGAAAATATAGAGCGGAGCAAATGGAAAGAAAAGATCAGTGCATTTATAGGCGACGCTACCACCTACGTGTTCCCGCAAGCTTATGATTTTATCATCTGCAACCCACCATTCTATGAAAATGATCTGAAGTCGGACAACGAAAAGAAAAACCTTGCCCGGCACGCTACCGGCTTATCCCTAACTGATCTTACAATGGTAATAGATCGAAACCTTGCGGCTTCAGGCAGCTTTGGCATCCTCCTCCCCTACCCGCGCAGCCTGCATTACGAACAGCTTGCTTTGACCAGTGGCTTTTATTTGTATGAAAAGCTCCTTGTGCGGCAAACACCCCACCATGATTTTTTCCGGAGCATACTCCATTTTACCCGGTACCAGATCAAACAAAAACAACCCGAAGAACTTATCATCAAAAAAGAAGACGGCAGCTACAGCAATACATTCACGGATCTGCTGAAAGCATATTACCTGTATTTATAGTTTTGGTAGGAATCAGTTATTGCCCTGCATAATCCTTCAGATAAGCATACAGTAGGGCAAGTTGCCCCTTATCGGTAATGGTAGCTCTTTTGATCATGGGCGATCCATTTTGCACAAGGTCTTCCAGTATATATTTGATCAGTTGTTCCCCAAAATAGCGGGAGGCATCGCGCGGCAGCTCATTGGGCAGGTTTCCCACGGCAATAACATCAATCGAACCTTCTATATAGGGCGCCGTTTTTTGAAAGCTTTTACGGTCTACACCGTATACCGGGTATTCAATGGTTTGATCGCCGAGGTTGATGGGAACCGATCCGTTCATATCATCTGTAATATCGGCAATGGTTTGAATAATAAACCTGTCGGAACTGATGGTTTCCTTTTCAAAGAGCCTTGGCATACGCTTTTCCCAATATATGCCGTTCAATAAAATATCGGTTTGTTCGGTATAAGGCAAAAAGATACAGTTATATTCCCCGGGATGCTCATGGAAATCAATACGGCTATAACTGCCTGTGCGTTGATGCCTGTACAGTGCCGCTCCTTTCAATTGGGTATATACCGGGTAAGCAAAGCGGCGGCTCAAATATTCGTCGGGCTCCACTTCATGAATACCCACGAGGTTCATGATCTCCAGTATGCCATGCGCCACCCGTCCCGAACCGGTTACTGCTATTTTTACATTGGGAATACGCAGCCCGAAATAAGTATGTATCAGTTCCCGGAAGCTTCGTTGCCTGTACACCCGCTCCAGGTTGAACAGGCCGGTGCGTTTACCATAGGCCATTAACCCGTTATGCGCTCCTACCACTCCGGCAAAAAAGCCAAAACCAATGATCCGTTGTCCGTCTTCGTGCTCCAGACATTCATAATCTATCAGCGTTATTTTTCGTTCAATTATAGTACGAAGTAGTTGTTGATTCTGCGGCTGCTGTTTCTTGGTATGGGAAAAGAAAAGATAGGTCTTATCCGGGATGAGCATATCCACCGGCACTTCTTTAATACCGAACAGGATATCGCAGTCGCCCATATCTTCTTTTACCTCTACCCCCGCGGCAGCATATTCTTTATCGGTAAAGCAGCGGATCGGGGAGCTTTGCACAACAATACGCACATTCTCCGAGTGTTTGTGTATCCATTTACACTGGGCAGGTGTTAAAGCTACCCTGTTGTCTGCAGGTTGCTTACCTTCACGTATCAATCCGATAGTTATCATATAGTGTTGCATCAGGGGTGAATGGGCAATAGTGAATAGTGAAGGGTGATACGCGAGATACCTCACATTTGACGTCTCACGTTTGACTTTTCACTTCTCACATTTCAACTTGTCCATAGTAAGTTAGGAGAAATACAGGAAAAAATATGGGTATTCGTTTCATTATATGTAATATTGCAGCCCTTAATAAGTAGCCCTTATATATAAGGGCCTTTCTGTGATCGCCCGGATGGCGGAACTGGTAGACGCGCCAGACTCAAAATCTGGTATTGGCAACAATGTGCAGGTTCGATTCCTGTTCCGGGCACA
>CAZREP010000239.1:0-6216 GCA_964599035.1 uncultured Terrimonas sp.
ACGGGACGCACACCGCAGAAGCAGCAGCCGCCGCAGAGGCAGCAGCCGCCGCAGCAGGCGCACGAGCAGCAGCAGCCGCAGCCGCAACAGCAGCAGCGGCATCTGCGCGCACGACCGCCGGCGCGAACTCGACACCTTTGGTGACGATGTTCGCAGCTGCGACACCGTCGGCGACGACGTGCTCCCCGGCAGGCGCACCGCCCGCGACGATCGCCGCCCAACCAGCGGTGGCAGCGTCACTGCTGGACCAACAAGCTCTCATCAGCCAGATGATCGAGCAGTGCGTCCAGCAGCACCTGCAACAACGTCAACCGGCGATCCCTACGGTGACGATCGACCCCGACCCGGTGTTCATGGACCTCCAGAAATCGGTGGGCACCGTCTTCGAGGCCTTCACGGCGAGCAGTCAGCCTCTCGTCGACAAGATGTTCTCCGACGCAATGCAGACGTGCAGCAAGCTAGAAGACCCCGTCGACACCCCCCACTGGTTGCGGAACGTCAACACCACCCTCACCTTAACCTTTTCGGGCAGCGTGAGCCTCTTCCCGACGATGGCCGCCATCTACAACCAAATCGGGGGCGACATGGCCGCCACGATCAAGAAGACGAAGAGCAGCTACTCTACGCTCAAGCAGCTCTTCGTGGACATCACGCGCGCCGCGAACTCCCTGCTGACGTTCTCCACGGTGCGGAAAGAGCTGGACGACATCAAGCTTGGCGATGATGATCTGGTCAAATACTGCGAGGAAATGACAAGAGTGGAAGCCCGCCTGGGAGGCCGGATGCATCCGCACGAGCTCTTCTACGTCTTCCTCAAAGGTTTGCCCGAGCAGGTCGGCTACGAGTTCAAGCAACGCGCAGCCACCGGCCTCGACTGGCAAAAGCTTATGCAGGTTGGGATCACGCGAGGGATACTCTTACCCGCTTACAGAAAGCGCCGGGACGACTCTCCCCCACAGCAGAATCCCTTCAAGGCGAAGCGACAACCGTTCTCGCGTCAGCAGAACGGGACTCCCAAAGCTCGCCCAGCGGAGCAGGCTACCACCGGCCCACCCAAGACGGACGGCGCGGCTAGCATCGCAAAGCCAGCCGGAGAGCCCTGCTCCATCTGCAAGCGGACCAACCACACCACCGCCAACTGCTATCACCGGCCGGGAAACCGCAACGGGGGTCAGGGCAACGCGCAGCAGAGCGCCTGACCCCCAGTAAAGACGACACCACCGACCACAACGACTCGCGCACAGACTCTACCACCAGCATGAAGAATAACAATCAGCAGAATAATAGTAACAGCAATAATAACATTAAGCATAGCGACACCAACAGCATCAAAACCGACAAAAAGACTAGTAACTCGCTCGGCAACAAAGGCGACAACACCAACACTCAGGACGTCGTCATATCCAGCGTGTACGCCCGCAACAAGCTCAGCAGTACACACAATCCATCACTAACGCTCCAAGCGTCGATCAACGACACGGCAACGCTACTGCTGGTCGACTGCGGCGCCACCAGGAGCTTGATCAGCACGACTATGGCCAACCGACTTCGCTTAGCCCTGCAGGAAGCGGAGAAACCGTACAACCTGCAGTTCGGCAACGGCGATTGCGCCCAGGCCAAGCACGAGGCAAAGGGTCGGATTGCGGCGGACCAGCTGCAGGCCGAATGCACCTTCCTCGTGACGGATAGCATACCCGACACATTTGCTATCCTGGGCCTGGATTTCCTCATCAGCAATGACCTAACCATTAACTTCAGCGCGTGTGCCCTGCAGAAGGACAAGCTCACGACCCCGCTGACACTCCAAGTGCTTCCGCAGCCCCCCGGGGAAAAGGTGAATTGCGTCTTCGTGACCTACAGCCAACTACGAGACGAGATCGAGCGCAAGCCACAAAAGTATGCGTATTGCGGCGTCGTCACCATCTACCCCGACAGCAGCAGCTACGACGAGGAAGACGAGGTCGAGCCGCCGCTGACTGAGGTGCTGAAGAGCATTGACAACACCAGGCTGGAGGGAGTACTCCGAAATCACGCCGAGATATTCGTTGAGAAGCTCCCGCTGGACCGCCAGCCCAATCCCGCAGGTATTATCCACAGGATCGATACCTACCCGGACAGGCCTATCCCCCGACCTCCGCCACGCAGACTCACGCAGCTTGAGCGCGAGGAGGTCGACCGACAGGTCACGGAGATGCTCAACAACGGCACGATTCGGCCGTCACGGTCTCCGTACAATTCCCAGGTCGTGCTGGCCAAGCGCAAGGACGGCGCCTTCCGGTTGTGCATGAACTACAAGCAGCTCAACGACATCACGGTGCCAGTCGCGCTTGACATTGCCAACCAGGAGGATATCGTGAACGACACATGCGGTGCGCAGTGGTTCTCCACTCTAGACGCAGCGGCGGCGTTCCATCAGATACCCATCCTGGAGGAGCACAAACACAAAACCGCGTTCTCCACCGCCTACGGAAACAAGTACGAATTCAACTACTTGTGTTTCGGCCTCGGAAGCGCAGCTGCTACGCAAACCGAACTGATCAACAAGGTGCTTAAGCCGGTCAAGGACTTCGCCCACGGTTATGTCGACGACATAATCGTCTGGTCGCGCGAGGACGACGTCGATTCCCATATCGACAAGCTGGAGAGAGTTCTACACGAACTCCAGCGCAATAACGTCTACCTCAAGGCCAGTAAGTGTAAGTTCTTGAGACGGAAAGTTCCATTTCTTGGACGCATTCTCTCCCATGAGGGTGTGTCGCCGGATCCAGACAAGGTAGCGTGCGTCCGGGGATGGCAACGTCCCGAAGACGTCAAGCAGCTCCGCAGCTTCCTGGGACTGACCGGGTATCTATCCAACCACATAAGCGGGTATGCCGACATCGCCAGACCTCTGCACGATCTACTACGCGTAGATCGCGGGTTCGTCTGGGATGGAGAATGCGACGTCGCCTTCAATGAGCTGAAGACTCGCATCGTGTCGGCGCCCACTCTCCGCATCCCAAACTGCAAGTTGGGTGAGTTCACTATTTACTGTGATGCCAGTGACTACGCTATAGGTGGTATGCTCGAGCAGGAGGGCCATCCTGTCGCATTCACCTCGCGAAGGCAAACGGATACTGAGACTCGTTACGCAATACGGGAGAAGGAGGCACTCGCGTTGGTACACTGCCTCAAAGCATGGGAACACTTGATTCACGGCTCCAAGATCCTGCTCAAGACGGACCACAGCTCTCTGGTGCACGTGTTCTCGGGGAAGCAAACTTCGCATCGCCTCGCACGCTGGTGGGATTACGTGCAAACCTTTGGCGACTCGCTGAAGATTGAGTACATCAAGGGTGAAACCAACGTCAGCGATTGCATTTCCCGCTTGAGAACAACGAATCCCGACCGCGACATGGGGGTGTATTCCACGCCCGTGATTTACACGGCGCCGGTGATCGTTAGTGCGACCATCAGCCCGGAGGTCCAGAGCAGAATCAAGGAGGCGTACAAGCACGACCCAGTCTACAAGCAGTGGACCGACAACCCCGCGAGCTGCCCGGATTCCTACTTCATCAGCAAAGACGGTCTCATATTCCGGAAACCTGACCAACTCTGCATCCCGGCCGACCTGCGCACGGTGACCAACTCCATCTTGCGCGACGCACACGACGCCCCTTCGGCAGCGCATCCCGGCCCCCAGCAGACGTTTGAGAACATACGGCATTACGTTTACTGGGACGGGATACACAACGATGCGATCCAGTACGCGAAGACATGTCCGGCCTGCCAGAAAAGCAAACATCCGACGAGCGCGCGCCTCGGACTCATGCACAGCGCACCGCGACCGGCCCCGTACCAGATCGTCCACGTGGACTTCATGGAGGCTCCCGTCAGCACGGCGCGCTACAACGCAATCACAGTGGTAGTCGACCGGATGACAAGGCGCACATCTCTGATCGCGGGACACAAGGACGACTCTGCCAAAGAAATTGCGGCGCAATTGTGGGAACACGTATTCGCCCTATTTGGCCTTCCCGACCACATCGTATCCGACCGCGACTCGCGACTCACAGGCACGTTCTGGACCGAGCTGACGAAGATACTGGGCATTACCGCGATGATGACAACCAGCTACCATCAACAAGCCAACGGCCAGGTCGAGCGGAGGATCCGGGTTGTCAAAGAGCGTTTGCGTACCATGTTCGACTCCATCAACCCAGTCCTGTGGCATGAGCACCTACCGGCACTGGAGTACGCGCTCAACAACGAGATTTCGAACGCGACGAAGTTCTCGCCCACGGAGCTACTGCTCGGCAGGCCACCTCGCATCCCCTGGTCTACAGCAGATTTGGATTCTGCTACATCTCGCGAAGATGTAGCGGAATTCCTGCGGTACCGCCACCAGCTGCACCGAGCGGCGTCGGCCACAGCCGAACTCTCCACAGCCGCTCAGAAGAAGCAGTACGACAAGCACCGACGAGACCACAACATCGCCGTAGGCGATCAGGTCTTGCTGGAGACGTCTGTTCTGCCGGCAGCCACGGCCGACCAGCGGGTAACGAGAGGCAAAGCCAAAATGATCGACCTGTACCACGGCCCCTACGACGTCGTGGAGCTGACCGGAACGGATACGTTCAAGCTACTTCTGCCGCCGGAGTTCGGGATCGCGCATCCCGAGTTTCACGTGAGCAAGATGAAGCGGTACTATCCGTCGCCGCAGAAATTCGGCGACCGGTCGCCAGCAAGCGAGGAGATTGAGGCAGAAACGGCCGACACAGATTCGGACTCGGTAACCATCCCGACTGCAGGCAAGCCCGAACAAGGCAGCTCAAGCAGACGTTCACCGACCTCAACACCTTCTCAGGGACACGCTGACTGTCAGGGACGGTTTCCCTACTCAGCGACTTCCCGACACCGTTCGGAAGAGCCAAGCTCACCGAGCAACCCTCGAGGACAACAGAATCCTCACACTGCAGACCAAAGCTGTGGACAGAACGCAGACCAGACCTGCGAATCGACCTCAGACAAAGCCTGCGGATCGGAAACGGAGGGGCACACACCACCCCGTCTCCACAACGGTGGGCAACAACACCCGCCGCATACGGATGAGAAACAAAGCAGCGTCAACAGTTGCCCATCTCATCCGGACTTCGCATCTGCAGCAACACCAGCTACAGATAGCAGCAAACCCATTCGACCGCGGTGCCGCCCTCAGCCACGAGCAAGACAAAGAGGCAGACCACCGAAGCGGCCGACGAGGACGCGCGGCGTACGACCGGTCGTCCCTTCTAAAAATCCCTCCAAAGATCTTTGGCAAATACAGGATATTGTGGACGAACGCAGGTTCGAAGATCAACAGCAGTACAAAGTCAGCTGGGCAGGTTACCCTGAGAGCCATGACTCCTGGGAACCGGCTGATCACCTCAATCCGGCGGCACTCAAGCGTGCGCATCAGCTGTACCCGTCGGATTCGCGGACCACGCGTCGCACTTCAAGGAGGAGGGGGAAGGAAGGGTGAACCACCTTCGATACCCGTGGTGTTTCTTCAAAGGAGGGGGAATGTAAGCCGGCTATTATAGAGGACTTCCCTGATACCATTGCAATATATGAATATGCATTAATTGATTATTATCTCATTGGATATTGATTTAATCCATGATATATATTCCTGTAGATAGATATTACCTGTCTACATGCCATTTGCATACATCTTGTGGATGGTTGGAATACCAATGATAAAGGAGACCATGGCCTTGAATGCCTCGTCTTTCCCAACATCAACTATCTGGTCAACACCTCTCTAACGAGCCACCTCTACAATGAGTGCCTTACATGGTGACAAGGGCACCCTTCGAGCAGCGCCAGTGGAAAGACACAACCGTTTTGGTACCGGGCCGTTACTGAAAAAGAAAGCGGGAAAATTTCGTCTCACTAGCCGGGCGCGGCCAACGAAGCGTACGGCCACGACCAGGCCGCGCGCGGAGCGGGCGAGCAGGTTTCCGACTTCGGTCATCGCGAATGCGCAGTCGCAAACCAACTCCCTCGGCAGTGAGGACGGCGCGGGCACCAACTCACCGCTCAAGATACCGACAACGGTTCTTGCCGGGTATCATGAGCAGGCAAACGGGACGCACACCGCAGAAGCAGCAGCCGCCGCAGAGGCAGCAGCCGCCGCAGGAGCAGGAGCAGCAGCCGCAGCCGCAACAGCAGCAGCGGCATCTGCGCGCACGACCG
>CAZREP010000240.1:0-4195 GCA_964599035.1 uncultured Terrimonas sp.
AAAGGAAGCGAAAAGCACGCCGGTAAACGATGTACGGCCGTTTACCGTTCCGAACAATCGGAAGCTTCGATCATCTGTATTGCTACTCCTGTGAACGCTGCTATAGTTCACTTATCATCAACGATTATGAGCCGGCTGGTGACTTCATTTGCATAATGTATCAAGGTTCTATGGTTGAAGTTACAGTAGTACCAAAGCTCAATCATCCCGCATTTTGCGGGACGAAAACGGGCTGTAATCCCTGCCAGCAGGCTGGGTTTTCGGGTGGCTTTTGGTTACTTTTTCCACAAAAAGTAACAGAAAGACAAAACAAAAAAGCTTAGCTTAACAACTATGGTGTCACCACCGACCGGCGAAGATGAAATAGATATGAAAACTTTCCACAAACGGTTAAGATATTTTTATATCGGTATAGAAATTGATATCTTTATATACCAAAATTACATGGGTAAGATTACCCATTAATATCGCCAGACAAACTGCTATGAAATTATTGAAGACAGAAATTGCACCGCTCGTAAATGAGCTGATGTATGTTGACATGCGTCAGCAATCTTTTTTCTGGTCTCCTTTTCTCAGTCAGCCATCTCTCCATGCTCATCCCGAATTGCAACTGACTTTTATTGTTGAGGGTTACGGTAAAAGAATTATTGGTAATAAAATAGAGCGCTTCGAATCGGGGGATATGGTGCTTGTAGGATCTAATGTGCCTCATATCTGGCTTAGCGATCCGGCCTTTTACAGGAAGAATACCGGGTTGCAGTCGAAGGTCATTGTCGCCTATTTTCATCCCAAGATCTTTTTTCAAATATTTGACTGCCTGAAAGAATTTGATAGTATACGGGAAATGATCGACCAGTCATCGAAGGGTATACTTATTCAGGGAGAAACAAAAAATATTATTGCAGATAAGCTGATATCCCTAACCTCAAAGCGGGGATTTGATAAAGTGGAAGGGCTCTTCCAGATCATGCATCTGATTTCTCTTTCACCCCATAAAAGCTTTATTGTTTCAGGCGAGCCGGTGGCTTACGACGGGTTTTATCCGGACCGGCTTGTGGATGTGGTTAAGTTCATAAAAGACAACCTGCATGAGCCGATATCGCTAAAGCAGGTGGCAGATATTGCCTGCATGACAGAGCAGAGCTTTTGCCGTTTCTTCAAGAAAAGGACTAAAAAAAGTTTCTCCCAGTTCCTGAATGCGGTTAGAATTGATCAGTCATGTGAAATGTTACGACAAACCAATAAAGCCATTACAGATATCGCTTACCGCTGTGGTTATAACTCCCTCTCTCATTTTTGCAGGGTTTTTAAAGAGCATACAGGGATGAGTCCCTTCAGCTATAGAAGCAGGACGAGTGAGAAGGTGATTTAGCGGATGGATATTCGTGTAACCGGAAGTGGAGCAGCACATGGAGGTTATGATCATCGCTTTTATAAGTCTTGCAGATTTTATGTACTCATGATAGCCTGCCGGATGACTTTTGGCGCCGGCTAAAATCACCACTTTAGCGGCTGAAGTGCCCGGCTCAGCTTTTAAAAAAGCGAATGAAAAAAAACATACCGAAAAAGAAATACATATTTAAACATGGCAGCCATTTGTTTATACTTAGAAATAGTATAATCTGATGTGGAGGTTATCAGCCAGCGCCTACAGATTATAAAAATTTATCGCATTGCTTCCCCATATTTTTTCCTGGTCCGAATCGGGCAACATGCTAATGAGCGTTTGTGTAAGCTCGCATACCTGGTCATACGATTGACCCGTTAAGCATACCGGCCAATCCGTGCCAAATATTATCCTGTCTGCTCCAAAAACGTGCAAAACCGCTTCCATATACGGAACAAAATCGTCTTTCTTCCAATTTCTCCAGTCGGCTTCTGTTACCAGTCCTGCCATTTTACAATATACGTTCCGGTAATCTGAAAATTTTGAAAGATCACTCAACCATGGTTGCAGCGCTTTACGCTTAATGAATGGTTTTGCAAAATGATCAATAACAAACTTCTGCCCCGGGAACTTATCAACAAATTGCAATGCATATTTCAGATGGCGGGGGTGAATCAAAATATCATACGTGTAATTATAATCAACAAGATGTTTTATTCCCCTGCAAAAATCATCTCTTAATAAAAAGTCGTCTTCCTTTTCTGCCTGTACGATATGCCTGAAACCCTTTAATAATTTGTATTGTGAAAAATATTTCAGACGTTCACATACATCCGGTAACCGGAGATCTACCCACCCTACAACCCCTTTTATAAATGAATATTCATCTGCCAGCGATAGCAGGTAGTGTGTTTCCTTTTCGCTTTGATCTGCCTGAACAGCCACACATCCTTCTATATTGTTCTTTTGCATCAGCGGCCAAACATCTGGAGGAGAAAAATCATTTTTGATCATTGCCATTTCATCGGTTATCCATGCATCTTTAACGGGATGATAAAACCAATAATGCTGGTGACTGTCTATTCGCATGACAGAAAAGTTTAAATGATGAAAAACATTATGGCAAGCAGGAAGGTCCCGCAGGTTCAAATGTTTTGTATCCTAAAACAAATTCCTGGTGACCTAATAACTCCGAACAGGTTTTTCGGCCTTTTACGACTCCTAATATCGTTTCATATATTTCCTCTCCCACTATCTCTACATCAGCTTCATCCAGCAATATCCTGCCGGCGTTGATATCCATATCCCCAGACATTCTTTTATATGTATCCGGATTAGCGCAAACTTTTATTACAGGAGAAATGGGGGAGCCAACCACAGACCCTCTGCCGGTTGTAAACAAAACACAATGTGCGCCTGAAGCGATCAGTTCCGCAATTTCCGAACTGTCGTTCGGGTTCGGGAATCCGAAACGGGGTTCACCATCCGGCACAATGTCCATTAAATATAACCCCTTGCCGGGCGGCATATCGGCAGGCTTAATCATTCCTTTGATGGAGGCTGTTCCTGTTTTACAATACGCTCCCATCGATTTTTCTTCCTGGGTGGTTAATCCTCCTTCCGCGTTTCCCGGAGCGAAGCTGCCATGCCCCATGATGGTATAGTAACGGGCAGCTTTATGAACTGCTTTTTTTAATTCTTCCGCGAGCGGTTTAGTAGTAGCTCTTTTACTTACTATCTCCTCCAACCCGATCAGCTCACCAGTATTTTCAAACAAAGTGGTCCCTCCGGATCGCACGACCCTGTCAAATGCATTACCAACGGCCGGATTTGAAGTAATGCCACTCGTTGCATCGCTTCCCCCACACACAACCCCCACACAAATATCTTCCGGGAAAAAAGGCGCTACAGGCACCTGTTTTACCTGCTCCAACGCTTCCTCTACAAAGCTTATTCCCCGGGCAATAGAGGAAGTTGTACCTCCCGTGTTTTGTATACCAATTAATTTTACCGGACGTCCTGTGGCAGCAATGGTTTCCACCAACCTCATCCTGTTAAAGCTTTCGCACCCGAGAGAGATCAGCAGTACGGCGCCTACATTCGGATGCACACACAATGCATTCGTCATCTTATCAGCATACGCGTTGGGATAGCACCCCCCAAATCCTATTAATTGTACGTCCCGGTCTCTGAACGGATATGCTATTTCCCTTGCCACATGATGTGCACACTCTACCAGGTATGCTACCAACACAACATTCCGAATGCCTTTGCGTCCATCAGAGCGAAGGTATCCGTACATATCAGTCTTTGTTAACGAACTCATTGCTTAATGTATAAGTAGGTAAATAATCGCTTTTCATATTGTGAAGATGTATATGCTCTCCAATACCAATATGAGTGGTTGCAGAACCGACAGGAACGCCAAATTTTATTATTTTATCGCCCGGCTTAAACGGAACCGCTGCAATTTTATGACCGAACCCCAATGCTTTTTGCACCGTATAGCAAATACCCTCAATCGCTATCATGTCATTTTCCTTCAACGGTGAACGAACAATGTAAACATTGTCGGTAGCATTGATCTTCATGAGTTTGTCCATGCCTGTATTTTTTGTTATACCATTATAAGGTTCCGCCTATTTTATTGCCAATGCCAATCAGCACCACTGAAATGATCAACAAGATAATTCCTGTCCACAAATAACGTTTTGTTTTCCGGTCTATATGCTCCCATTCTTTCAGGTAAATACCCCACAGGTTACTGAAAATAATGATCGTTGCCAGTTGGACATTGCACCTGGC
>CAZREP010000240.1:4205-6149 GCA_964599035.1 uncultured Terrimonas sp.
AAATCATACTGTCCCATTTTTGTTGCTCCCATGCCGTAAAAAAAATACTGACAATACCACATTATTCCCGCCAGTGCCGACAATAAAAAATTCTTTGTCATCAGGGCCCGATCTTTGAGCCGAAAATCGGAAATCGTTTTTTTCTTAACTGTCAGGATAAGTGAGTAAATAAAATTAGTAGTAAAGCCGCCCGCTAATGCAAGTACAAAAATGGGTATATTAACGAATACTTTTGATGTGCCGGCCTCCAGCGCCTGTGCAGCAATGGGACTACCGGCGTTTATCCCAAGCGCCATAAAAGAGCTCATTACCCCTCCGGCGATGGCCATTATTAAGCCCCTGGTAGCAGAAAATTCCTTTACAGATACATTCCGCTCCGGAGTTGTAGTATTCTTTTCTTTCAATACGCCTGCATATCCGCAAAAAATAATACCCACCAGGCATATTACAAAGCCAAGTAAAATGATCAGGCCCGCGGTTGTATTGAACAGCAGCCCCAGCTTATGATCCATGGCAGCGGGAACGATCGTTCCAAGAATAACGCATACGCCAAGACAAATAGATTGTCCAAGCGCTAGGCCCAGGTATCTTATTCCCAGTCCTGCCATCAATCCCCCAAAGCCCCATAATACACCATAGAAATAAGTGAGCACCTTCGTTCCGAAAGACACATCCGACAGAATATCAAACAAACCCGATGTTGTGATCCATCCGCCAATAGTGGGCATAATCATCCAGGCAACAAATCCAAGTGTGATCCAGTAGGTTTGCCATTGCCATTGTTTTATTTTATACGTGGGCACATAAAAGCTGGCGGAGGAAAATCCGCCGATAGAATGAAACAGGATGCCTAAAAAATATTCCATACTGATAAATATTGCACTGGGTTAATTGTAGCGTAAGGCGTAAGGTAGATGCTGAAAGATGTAGGGAGTAAGAAATACCTTTTGCCCTCTACCTTATCCCTCTGCCTTTTCAAAATAAAACACCTCCCGTAAAATTTCTTCTTTTCCTTTCTCACTGTTTTCATTCTCGCACACTAATACTTCCGTCATATACTTCCACCATTTTTTACAAACATCATAATCGCCAATAGCATTAAACCTGGCTTCATCTTCTATCTCAATATAACCAAACAAAAACCCTGTAGGTTCGTGCAGGTTAATGGAAAAAGTCTGCACTCCCTGCTGTTTGAAAAGTGCCGTCAATTCCGGCCAAATATTGTTGTGCCGGCGTTCATACTCTTCAGCCATTCCCTCTTTTACCTGTATCAAAAAAGATTTCCGGATCATCATTTATGCTTTTGTGTTTACAGATCTGGCAATTTCCCCTGCAGTAAGAAACCGGCCGCCTCTTTCCTTTAGCAACCCGCAGAGCAGATCAAATTCTTTGAGTGCTTTTTCTCCACAGTTTTTAACAATAAAAGAAAGTGGCTTCACACTGCACTCTCCAAAATCAATAGCACCCTGCGGCATCCCGTAAAATTCCCAGGGGTGCAGGTAGAAACACACCACCGGTCTGTGTCCATGTTGCTGCACATATTCGATATACCCATCTACCTTTTTCATTAAGTGGCTTGCTGATTGCGTACGGAACAAAGGCCATTGGTCCCTGTCTCTGTTATAAGGATCGTTGCTTTTCATGGTAAGGTCACAGAAATTAGGGATTTCAACAAGCTTCATTTTTCCCGGCCTGGTCCAGTTGGTTGACGAAGGATGATAAGGGGTGAACGGTTTTTGATAGAAATACAAGGGGAAGGAGGCGTCTGATATATATCCTAATTTTTCAAGCACATTTACTACGGTAGTGCTTCCCCATAACCGCGGACACCTGAAGCTTAGGGGTTGCTTACCGGAGATCTTTTTGATAATGCTGGTGGCGATCCGTAAACGACCTTCCACTTCTGAAGGCAGGATGGGCCAATTATTAGGCAAAGGGAACAAG
>CAZREP010000241.1:0-6108 GCA_964599035.1 uncultured Terrimonas sp.
TTTGGACACGACAGTCTCTTCGTTTCGCGGCAGCAAAGCCTGAAACATGAGCTGCGAACCATCCGGAGAAATCCGGAGCGACCGAACTTCCGTCATGGGATACCCGTCTCCGTCCTCGAGTGTTCGAACGGGGCCGCGATAGACGGTCGCTTCCCGGCCCTCTTCATCGACGACGCGCACCTCCATCGTGAAGGCGCCGGTCAGGCCACGAGAAACCAGGGATTCCATCAGCCAGGGATTGTCCATCCCGCCAACCAACACTCCCTGCTCTGATTCCAAACGGGTGGGATGGTCGGGCGCCGCCACCCGGCCGGCGATCGCCAGCCTTCGACCACCGTCGCCAGCTGAGAATGCGCTCACATCCATCGCGCCGCGATAGCGCATAACGGCACGACCGCTGTCGATATCGACCACCGAGATGACCGCGCGCTCCTCCTCCGCCGGCTGATGAAGCACCGCTATGCGCGAGCCATCGGCGAGCCATTGAAATTGATTGCCACGCTTGAGGTGATCGACCGGACGCCAAGCAGGTATCGGGCGGGTGCGAAATAGCTCCCGTCCGCAGCCGCCCTCATCAGTCGATTCTGCTCCATCCAAGCTGCGCACAAAGAGAACGATGTCCTTGCGGTTCGCCTCGACGTTCGCCTCGCCCACCGTGAAGGCGATCTTCCGGCCATCGGGCGACAAGGCGATCTGTTCCTGCTGCCCATTATCAAATCGGCGCAGCAGCACTGAGTCCGCCACCGCTACCGGCTTGGGTTCGGACGCGCCAGATGCGATTGCGGCCATGGAACAGGCCACGACAACGGCGGCGCTGACGCCCATCCTCAATTCCCGGTGAAGTTTCATCGCCTGTTACCCGCAAACAATGGCAGACCGATGGCGCCGAATGTCATATATTCCGTCACTTCACCGGCCACAACGGCGAAGGAATATGGGACGACTGGAGAAATTCTTCGATGGCCATCACTTGCTCCGGGCGCCGGGAAGAAACGTCGTGTTTCTCCGCCGGGTCGACAGAGAGGTCGTACAATTCCAGCGGCTGATCCGTGCCATAGCGGATACCCTTCCATTGTCCGATACGCGCGGCCTGCCACAGGCGATCCTGTGGATACTCCCAATACAATGCGCGGTTCGCCAGCTCCGATTCAGGATTCCCGTGGAGGAGCGACGAGACATCTCTGCCATCGAGTCCTGGGGGAGGCGTGGCCTCCGTGAGGGCCGCGAGCGTCGGATGGATATCCGCAAACCACCATACCACTTCGCTCGCGCGGCCGGCGGGCACGACGCCAGGCCAGCGCACAATCATGGGCACGCGCAGGCCGCCTTCGTAAAGCGAGCCCTTGCGACCCCGCAGCGTTCCAGCGGACTCCAGCAACTCCGTACGGGGTTTTTGGACCGGGCCATTGTCGGAGCAGAACATTACAAGCGTGTTGCTCGTCAGTCCAAGCCGGTCGAGCAGCTCGCTCAATCGCCCAATGTAGCCATCGAGCCGTGACACCATTGCCGCATAAATCTTCGCGTCCTCAGGCCAATCCTGCTCGCCGTACGCTCCCACATCCGGGACCTCCATGCGCTCATGCGGGATCGTGTAGGGTAGATAGAGGAAGAACGGCCGGTGCTGGTGACGACGCACGAACTCGATCGCAAAATCTGAGAAGAGATCATTGCTATACACTGCGGTCTTACCAGCTGCGTTCTCCGGTATCAGACGCGTCCCGTCATCCTCATCGAGATACTCAGTGTAGTAATAGGCGGCGTGATTCTGGTTGAGGTAGCCCAGCCATTCATCAAATCCACGTTTGGTCGGCATGCCTTCCGTGCCAGGCTCACCGAGCCCCCACTTGCCGGCCGCGCCCGTCGCGTAACCGGCGTCGTGCAGGGTCTCGGCCACCGTGCGATCCGCCGCAGTGAAGGAAACGCGGTGTCCACCCTCCCTGCCGCCGGCAAACACCTCCAAAACACCGCCGCGCCTGGAGCTGTTGTTTCGGATCAAGCTGTGTCCCGTATGACGGCCCGTCATGAGAACATCACGCGAAGGAGCGCACACGGCGGCCCCCGCATAAAACTGCGTGAACCGCGTTCCTTGGGCGGCGAGACGGTCCAGATGAGGCGTCTTGATGTTGACGGATCCGTAACAGCCCAAATCTCCATACCCCAGATCGTCCGCCACGATAAGGATGATGTTGGGACGCCCCGGTTCCGCCTCGGCGACCAGTGGGAACGCCATGAGAAAAGCCAGCAACGTCAGCGCCGCACGATATAACGGTGACTTGCCCATCTCACGTTCTGAAGGCGAAGGAGTAAAGCTCTGCATTCTGGAGCTCGAATTGGAGGCACACAGCTTGTCCCGCCAGGGCGCCAAGGTCCGGGTTTCCCCGCCAAGTCACCGTTTGACGCAGGGAATCGGTGGTCAATGGCTCGGAACTCTCATACCCTGCGATCGGCCGGCCCTCGGAATCGAGCAAACGGACGAGTGCGCGGGCATTGGATTTCCCTGCGTTCATATTCAGTTCCAGGCGGCGGCCGGACGCGCGCAAGGGAACGGTGGTGAGTGTTCCGCCCGTGGAGTCGCCATCCGCCGAAACGAAGCGATCCAGCGGCCACGTGACCAGGCCAATGCCGCGAAACGCCTTGCTTTCCGGACCGGGATCAACCTTTGCCGCGGGGTCTCCGTGCGAATAGTTCTGGCTGGAATAATAGAGCCGAACCTCATCGCCGTACCGAAAAGCATGGGCCGACGCCGTGACAAAACCGCAATCCCATGAACCTGGCGGACCTGGCGGAACGATGGCATCGCGGAAAGGTCGCGCCCAGGAATCCGGGTCGCGCGAAACCGCAAGCTGGATTTCGCACACGCCATCGTGTTTCCCGGATTCAAGATGATTGTTGATGGTGAACACCCACGGAAAGCCCACCACGCAGCTCTCGGCCTGATAGGTTGTGATCCCGTAGAACTCGGTGCGCATCAGCGCGGGATCGTCAGGGCCGAGAATCGCTCTCGCCGGATCAATTCTAGCCAGCGACCCGGCGTCGTCCTGCTCGTCCGGAACAAATGCCATCTTTGTCTCCGTCCAGTTCAGCATGTCCGGACTTGTTGTGACGCCGAAGCAGCGCCGGCTCAGGCCTCGCACCACGGTCCTGACCTTGGGAAAAGCAACGTAAAGGCCACGCTCGCGATCGAAGTACGCAGTCAACACATCGCTGGAATAAAAAAGATATGTGTCGCTAAGTTGGGTCCAGTTCAGCCCGTCGGGTGAAACGTAGCAATGGGGATTGTTTGGATGAATCGACGGCGCGATCTTGCGGTTGTCGCAGGCGATCATCTTATATCGCCGGGACGGATCCTGATCGAGCACGTCCTTGAATACGCTCACGACTTCCATATGCCTCCGGATCGCGTTGTGCCGCGGGTGACCCGGGCATTTCACCAGTCCGACGAGCGGCTTGTCCCACGCAATGCCGTCGCGGCTGGTCGCATACAGAACGGCGAAATCCGGAAAGCAATCGCTTACCGTGAAGTACCACATCTTGAACAGACGCTCCTGCTCATCGTAAAGAACGGTGCCTCCCAATACCCTCACCCACCAACCCTCCCATGCACGGTCATTGCGGACGAGCGGATTGAACGGATGTTTCCGACCGGGGTGGACCGTGTACCTTATTCGCTCCGTGCGCTGAACGAGGTGACGGTCGACAAACAATTGCGCACGCGCGCCGACGTCCTCTGCACTACCAACCGAAGCGGGGCGCATGTCACTCGCGCCGGCAATATGACCCCACCCGCGCTGTGAAATGAGCGCTGCGCCGGTGGTGGCGGCGATGAATTTGCGACGATTCATGATAAATAGCTCTCGCGGAGTGACCTCATTTGGAAGGAACTGGATGGACTTTCACGCGGTCGATGCGATACACGGCGCTCATTACGGGATGCTCGACGTTGGGCAGATCCTCTGTGGCCATCGGAGTGACATCACCGCGAAACTCACCGGTGCGAAACGAAAGTGCATAAAGATCCCCGCTCGGTTCGGCGAACGGCACGTCACGCACCACCGCCCGCCCTTCATTCAACACGGTGAAGCGACCGTTTCCGGCTTGAATTGTAAACGTTTGCCACTTTCCCACCACATAATCACCAAGGGCGGTGGATTTCGAGCCATCACCTGCCTGAACGCGCCCACGATCGCCCATCACGAGGCGCACGGGTCGCGTGCCATTGCGACCAAGCAACTCGATCTCCAACCTTCCCCGGTCGGTCTGCGCCGCCGACACTGCGAACGAAGCCTCGACGTGCTGGGTCGGGGCGAAGGTGCGGATTGCCCGTGCGTAATCGACGGGCTCGGCGTCTTCAAGCTCGAGATAGTGATTGGCGGAGCCGCCCTCCTGCGCAATGCGCACAGGGGCCCAGCTCGGCGAATAGATATTCCACCCCGGCACGCGGGGGCCCGGTGAGATATCATCGAAACTGTCGTCCACCCACTCACCGGCCCCACGCTCGATGGGCACGGGGATGCGGCTGATCCAGATATCTTCCTTGTTCACACTGTAGATGGTCCATATCGCCCCAGGATCGATCGTTCGCGCGTCGCCCGCCCACTCGGCGACTCCCCGGAGGTATTGCGGGCCCATGCCTTTTGATTTCCCCGCATAACGCTGCGGTGGCACTTCGCCGTGAACGACACGCATGTCCCGAAAAACTACCCCGTCGTCACTCGTTGTGACCACCATCGGCCAGCGGTCCTTCGGCTGGGGGGGATAGATCATCGAATACCGGCCGTCCGGAGTCTTTTGCGCCCACACCTTGCCTGAACTCGCCACGATGCCTTCCGGAACGAGCGGCAGTGACCACGATTCCCCTTCGTCAAATGAAACAGTGGCAAACCCCATCTTGCTGAGGCCGACGAGAGCGCCGTCCTTGCGATGGAAAAAGCACAGCCCCTTGCCCCAGACCCAGAAACTACTCGTCCCACCGATCTCTCCTTCCGGCCAGTTCCTTCCGTCATGCCACTTGATGCGTCGCTCCTCGCCGAGGAAATTGCCGTAATCCTGTTGTTCGAGCAAGGGACGATGATTTCGCGCTTCGCGGCAGGCGGCGATGAACCCTGCGTCGTCGGATTCCTCAAAGGCAGGCGGATGCCACTCCTTCCGGCCGACCAGTGTATATACCTTGCCAAGCCGGTGATCCGAACCTATCTCGCGAGCCAACAGCGTCGTTTTCTCCTTTTCCTTCATCCAATCGGGATTGTCTGTCGGACCGGCGGCGAAAACCAGCATGCGTCCATTGCTGGCGTGATAGAAGTAAAAGCGAATATTCCATCCCTCCCCCGGCGGAAAGAGGTCCTTCGGTTCCGACCAATTGAAACCATCGACGCTGGTGGAATAAACCAGCCTCGACGGCAGCGCATCCTCATCGATCGGGCTCATATCCCACACGGCATACAACCGGCCCTTCCAGCAGCCGATATCGATATGATGCTGGTAGGTGAATCCCTTGCGTTCGCCATTCGACTTGTGAAAAAACGACGCAGGCTTGCGGGTGGCGCGGGATATCTGGATATTCTGCACACCAGGGCTGTAAGGCATGCGTCCATCCGGGGCGGAAGGATCAAACAACTGAGGTCCTTCATAAACCAAAGGCATGGCGCCGCCGCCCGGGACCGGGGCGCCTTCAGCGACACAAGGCAATGACGATGCGAGCACGGCGGCCATCACAGGATGGCTCCATCGGAAAAAGCGACGAGGTAGCTTGCAAAATCTCATGACACAGGTTGCCGATTCGGGCTGACTTTGTTACGATATGCAGTATATTATTTCGCTTTCGGAGCGTCAAACGCGGAACGCAAACGAGTAGAGCTTCGAGTTCTTCAAATGAACGCGCAAACTCACGGGCTTTCCCGCAAGGCGCCCGATATCGGCCTTTCCCTTCCAAACGACAGTCGCTCGCAAGGAGTCGGATCTGATGGGGTCGGAAGGCCCGTAGCCATCGAGCGGCCGGCCGGCGGCATCAAGGAGTTCGACGGCCGCTTCGCCCTGGCTGGCATCGAGATTCAATTCCAAGCGATCGCCCGCAAACCGCAGCGGGATCGTCGTTAGCTGCGAGCCATTCAA
>CAZREP010000242.1:0-6013 GCA_964599035.1 uncultured Terrimonas sp.
GAAAATTAATAACGGAAATACATTCAAAAATCGAAACAAACTTTTTTTCATGACTATACAGGGTTAAAAACTTCCAATGCATTAAAACGCAGTATTTTTAAAATATCATCCGGGGCCAGATCAGCACTAAGAACAGGAGCCAGATTACATCGCGTATCCATCCAGTTAACATCGCAGCCAAAAAGTATTTTCTCAGCTCCAATATTTGAGGAAAGCATTTCTACGAGGCCGCTATCATAATAATCACCCGCAATATCAACATACACATTTCTAAAACCATTACATATATTCACAACGGAGTCAATAGTACTTGGGCGTCCTCCTGCATGACCTAAAATGAAAGTTAACTCATGGAATTCGTCAAGAAATTTTTTGAACCGGTCGGGATGGCTCCTGTATTGCTCGGGATTGTAACTTGAAATTTCCCAACTATGCGTCATTATCGGTTTCTTATACTTTCTTGCCAGTTCGTAAGCAGGTCTATATCTTTCGTCATCTCCATTTGTCTTATGTTCCACAGGATGAATCTTAATCCCTACGCATTGGGGATCACTAAGCGAGATTTCAAAATTCCTGATATGTTCGTCATCACCGTTGGGATTAAAAACTTCCAAATAAGAGAAGCGCTGCTGATTGTATTGAATCAGCCATTGCATACTCTCGCGACAACTGATCCTGCTATTGAAAAGAGCCTCTAGTGGCATCAAGTATATTTGTTCAAGACCGCATAAATCCATAAAACTGATCCAGTCGGATGGACTGAAATTCAAATCAGGCGTGTAAAACCTCGCGTACGAAGCGTATCCCGGACGAATACAATGCGTATGCGTATCGATAATAAAAGGTTGGGGTCGTATGTACTTTACTTCAACCGGATATATAGGCTCTTCTCCAAGCAACCGTCTCAAGTTATTACCGGCTATATCACACTTAATTTTCCATGAAAGATGACTCATAATAACCGGCCCCATACTCACGTCACTATTAAAAGCAGGCATGTGCGAACCATAGATAAGCCGGTCGCCCAACCCCATCCCACATAGTTGTTCATGCCCCAGCCAGCTGCAAAAATTATAGGTACACAAAAAAACATTCTCGCATACTTTCAGCACTTCCTTTATTTTTTCAAAAAAGTATAATATCTTCCTTATCCCGCACTCAATGATAATATTGATCTCCCTGTTTTTATTTGCAAAACCCATTAATTCGTCAAAATCAACATCTGTATGCAAAATAGCCAGGGGTATTTTGTTCTCAATCATTTCAGGAAAGAGTATATTAAAAGAATCCAGGCTGCCTCTTTTGGGGTCGTATCTGAGAATGAAATCATTTTTACTCCTGAGACTTGAAAGATTGCCTTTAAGAGATACATCTAAACAAAGAGATTTAACAAAATTAGTTTCTATTGGTTTGGCAAAACCGGCAAACGCAGGTTTCTCATTTTCCCATACGCAGGAGTCAAGCCACGGAAGAGTTTTTTTGATATCAAAATAATTACGCCGAAATCTGTCAAGTATCTCAATTAGTTCCATGTTTTTATTTTTTAGTTCTCACAGGCATCTATGACAGATAATGAATTTTTTATTATATCATCCGTCTCTGCCTCATCTTTCAGTATATTCATTACCCTGGCCTGGAGAATAATATTGCCAATAGAGGTAGCTTCTGCAGGCCCCACAATCACGGGAATACCAACAGACTCAGAAATTTTTGAACACAGGTATTTGTTCCGGCTTCCCCCGCTTACAACCTGAATTTTCTCAAACTTCATCCCACTTGTTTTTTCTAATTTTTCTATTAAAATTCTAAACTCATTAGCCAGACTGTCGAAAATCACTTTTGCAAAATCCTCGGGCTTTTCAGGAATAGTCTGATCTGTTTCCTTACAATAGTTCACTATTTCTTTAATCATATCCTCAGGAGAGAAAAAACGCTCGTTATTAACTGCAATGATTGAATTTACATGCGAATTGACAGCTTGTTTCGCTAATTCCTTATAGCTAATATGAAGACCGTTTTCATTCCATTTCCTGACACAGTCCTGGATAAGCCACAATCCCACACTGCTGCAAAATAATCCCCATCTTCCCCAGGGAAGTCCAAGTATTGAAATACTATAGTCATCAATATGGCTTAAATCAATCCCTTCATCATAGCATCCCAGCATTGCCCAAGTGCCAAGACTGAGAAAAGCTATCTTCTCCTTACCATTAAAGACTGTTAATGATGCAACCGCCGTATCGTGACCAGCCCCAGAGACTACGGGTACACCCTTAAGCTTCGGATGAATATCAGAACGATTTATTTTGCCGATAACCAGGGGAATTTTGATAACCTTGGGCAGTATTTGTTCAGGAATTTTCAGTTTGTCTGCCAATTCGACATCCCACTTGCCTGTTGCGATATTAATCATCTGCGAAGCCGTTGCAAATGTCCAGTCGGTAGCTGCTTCTCCACACAGTTTGTAATTAACAAGGTCTGCAATAAAAAGAAGCTTTTCAGCGTGGTCTAAATGCTCAGACTCATTCTGAACCATTGAATAAAGCTGACATAGTGAAGTTATTGGTGAAATGCCGGAACCATTCCTTTTAAAAAGATCATGAGAGGTAATAATCTTAGAAAACTTATATGGTAATCCCAGTGTACGCTTATCCCGATATGAAACCGGTTTATAAAATAATTCCCCCCGCTTATTCAACAAACCAAAGTCCTGGGACCAGCTGCTGCAACACACAGACTCTATTTTTTCGTCGCCCGTATCTTCGCAAGCTTTGATAAGCCCTTTCCAAATCTCATGCTTCAGAAAGTCCCAGTCCCAGCATTTCATGCCATCTCTCTGAATAATGGTATTTTGAAAACGATGTGCCTCGCGGAGAATTAAGCTTGTTCCATCTAAAATACCTATCATGATGCTGCCATTACTGGAACCCAGATCAATTGCCAGGAAATATTTCGGCTCGTTGCTCATAACACTATGCATTCAAAATTTTGAAGAACTGCCAATTTCCTAATCTTGCCGGCACAATGTCCCGGTACAGCAACAATATGATGAGGTGCCCCTGTCATACTATACCGGGTAAGAAAACTCCCTACGCTTTCATCCGGTTGTATAAACCAGTGCGGCCTAAAGAAATTTTTAAGCGGCGCTGCATCGAATATCCTGGTTTCATAACATACATAATAAAATGAACCGTCCGACTTTGTTGTTATAGTTACCAAAGTTATCGGACCCGGTTCGAGTGTAAAATACATCCCGGAATAGGGGCCTACTCCCTTAGCCCAAAAATCCATATGAATAAGCCTGATCTTTCTGTCTTTACGTGCAAAGGCAGGATTACATTCCTGCATATGATCCATTAATATGAGATTCCTTTTAAAATCAACAGTGTAGGTCTCTGTAAAGTTGGCACTCCCGCATAAGAGTTGCATTTGTGACATTAGCGCCGCCCTGGTAACATCTCCTTCCCCGGCATATCCTAATCCTTCAGACAGCATTTTGTTGATTCCCAAAAACGGAATGGCGTTAAAACGACCATCATTTACAATGTCTTGAAAATTCATAGTAAATGCATCCAGTTCCTTCTCTTCTATCAACTTTCTTAAAGCCAGTTCAAGTTTCACTGAATTACGGTGAGTTGCCTCCGAAAGCTTTTCATCGACTTCAAAAAAATCTCTGTCTCTTTCAACAATAATATCTATCGACTTTTCACCAATGTTTTCAAGAACCTCATGGAACCGCCCTAAGCCCAGATAAATAATATGAGGTCCCCATTTAGTCCCCATCATTGTTTCATCAACTCCAAAATCGCCCATATCCTGAAATGGCGTTCCCAAAAGGCCAACCCTGCTCTTTTTTGTGCGTTTGGATGTTTTGGCAGCATCAAGCCATTCCTTCAAATCATTAATGGCATCTTCGTCCTGATAATGTCCTGATACCAGTCCAAAAACTTTATTCCCCCGAACAAGCATATTCGTTACATCCTGGGTACCCTGTATCACATGGTTCATGGAAAGGTCATCATTATCATCAAAGCCATCTTTCACCTCATAAAGCTCCTGCGTATTAAAAATAATAAGCGGAATATTGGTCTCAAGAAGCACCGGCACTGACATATAACTTGCAGTGTAACACATTGGCACTATTAACAGGGCATCTGTCCGACTGTTGCCCGCCATCAAGATTTTGCTTTCTACCTGTTCCGTCAAATAACAAACATCGTGAGACAAAATTTCGACCGATTCTTCGATCCCGCTTATAAATTTTTTTAATTGCTTTTCCTGCCTTTCAATATAATCCGGCCAGGTGTGGTGATATAGTTCTAAAGACAAACCGATTACAACAACTTTGGGCTTTTCTGTTCTTTTCATAATCTGTTGTTTTTTATTAATTAAAGCTATCTCTCCCTGGTTAACCGGGAATGACGGTACTGCTATATAAGATGGGAGATCAGACAAAGAAATAAGGGAGCATCGGCAATATCATCCGACGGCCCTGACCTTATGGAATTATTTTTTTCTTAGCACCTGACAAACTGATTTCTTAAACTTTTCCAGGATTTCATCACATTCATTCTGGTTAACTATCAACGGGGGTTTGACTTTCATAATATTTTTTCTCGGGCCGGCCAGCCCGAATATAACACCGTTGTTAATACCCGCATCTTTGATCTCTACCGTTTCCTTGGCTAATGGCTCTTTGCTTACCGGATCTTTGACAAATTCAACTCCAATATGCAGGCCGGCCTGTCTAACATCACCTATCTCAGGAAATTCCTGCATCATTCTTTTCAGGTTGTCTCCAAGATACCTGCCCATTTTGCGACAATTCTCCAATACCCCGCTTTCAAGTAATGCTAACTGTTTGGCCGCAGTGACCATTGAAAGTGTTGGATTGGCAAACGTGTGAAGCTCTTCCGCATCTGTAGAAAATCCCTGCAGTTTATCCGATATGATTATACCTGCAAGTGGTAGTCCTGCGCCTAATCCTTTACCAAGTACCATGATATCAGGTGTTACCCCAAAGTAGTTTGCAGCAAACATCTCTCCGATCCTGCCAAACGTTTGTATCTCATCAAAGATTAACAAAGTCTCAAATTCATCACAAAGCTTTCTCAGCTCCTGTAAATAACGTTTGGGCAATATCAATTGTCCCCCACTCGCCTGGATCGGTTCAACAATCACGCCTGCCGGTTTCCCCGCGATACCTTTTTTAAAAGTCTCCCGCGCCATGGTAAGACACATATCCGTATACGTGTCAGCATCTACATTAAAAGGGTTTCTATAGGTATCGGGATTGGGAATTCTGATAAAGTTTCGCGTAAGTGGGAGAAACCTGCTCCCTCCAATATATTTACCGCTTGATTTGGTAGATATCCATGAAGCGCCCATAGACCCCAGGGTCGTGCCGTGATAACTGTCCTGGAGACATACAAAATCCCGCGAAGGCTGTACGTTTTTAAAACTGATTTTCATAGCCGCTTCGATAGCATTTCCGCCTCCCGTAGTAAATGACACCCTGTTCATTCCGGCTGGCGCCAGTTCCGCAAGTTTATTGGCCAGATAAAATCGTGGTTTGTTGTCAAACCCCTGGTGTATATGGGTCATATATTCAATATGCTCTTTTATGACCTGATTAATCTCATCATTGGCATATCCCAGATAAAGCGCCCAGCTCTGGGAGGTACAGTCAATATAATCTTTGCCCGTAGCGTCCCACACCCGTACACCTTTTCCCTTTGTAAGAATAGGCCCTCCAAGAGTGCCTCCACCCAACATCACATTTTTTTTGTACAGTTCCATTTGAGAACTGCTCATCTCATGAATTGATTTTAATACCGGATCCATATTGTTTTAATTAAAATAAATTTAATGCCTGATTTTTTTTATTGATTACTCAAAATGACGTTTATGCCCTTAGGAGCTTTATATGATGTAATTATTTTACCGGCATCATTTTTCTTATGCTTAATTTCCACAACACCCAGCGGAGTTGGAAATGTTCCCTCTACCCATT
>CAZREP010000243.1:0-5952 GCA_964599035.1 uncultured Terrimonas sp.
GCTGCGCTTCCTCGTCCCATAGCACCTGGTTGTGCGTGTCGGACGCGCGGCCGGTGACCGGCTCGCCGTCGATGTAAGCAGTCCACCGAAGGCCGTCGGGCGAATGCGCCAGGGACGCCATAGTGACATGCACCCGCCCATAGGCCGCCTTGTACTGGCGCTGCGGGTCGGATTCATGCGGATCGGAGGACAGGCTGAACCCATGGCAATCCGCCAGCACGATATTATTTTGCCGGCCGGAAAAACCTTCCGCATCGCCTCTGAAACCCATGGCCTGCGCCTGTTCCAGTTGGAAGTCATGGAGGCCGAGATCGGGCCGATGCCAATCGAAGCCGTTCTCCGACTCGGCATAGCCGAAGGCGTTCTGCCAGGCGTTATACCAGAGCTTGAACTTGCCGTCCCGGTGCATCGCCGTCAGATAGAGGCCAAAATGCCAGGGATCCTCCCACGGCCGGTCCGGGCGGAACACCGGCTTGCCGCCATTCTCCTTTCGCGCGATGCCCAAGGCGCGTTTCAAGTTCGACGTCTCCGCCACCACGTAATCGTCGACCAGGAGCTGCTTTTGGAGCCCGACCGCAACGTGCCACGTCGGGTGAACTCGATCGTTCACGGCGCCGTCGAGCGAATCCGAGGCCTCGGCGGCCTCCGCCGGAAGGATGGTAACGAGAACAACCAGCAGAGAGATGGTCGATGCTTTCACGATATTGATCAGTTTGTTGCGGGGCAATGCGCGGCAGGTTGCGATCTCAGTGGAACGTCAGCCCTAGCCTTGTGGACACCTTCGCGTCCTCGCCAGCCGTGGACAGAAGACTGGCGCAACAGGCTTGTCGATTTCCGCAGGAGATCCACACATTTGTCCCTTTCCCCGTACAGTGACACACAAATCACCGGCAGGACACCGATCAGGCTCGACCGAAGCCCTGCCTCAATCCCCCGGTTTCAATATCATCCGCGTTCCGAGATTGCGCACGGCGCCCGTTGACGATGCCCACTCGTCCCACCGGGCGGCCATGGCACGAACGCGCTCGGGATGCACAGCCGCGAGATCGTTGCTTTCGGTGCGATCCTCCGGGAGCCGATAAAGCTCCCACTTCCGGACGTTCTGATCCCAAACCAACTTCCACGGCCCATCACGCAGCGCGCGGTTGTCTTTCCATCCCCAGTAAAGAGTGCGCGGCACCGCGCTTTCCTTTCCGCGAACCGCACTGGCGAGGCTGATGCCTTCCAACGCGGCCGCGGGCTGATCATCGCGTCGAGCCGGAACTTCGACCGCCGTCAATTGAAGCAACGTCGGCATGAGATCCATGGCGTGCGCAACCTGCGTCGAAACGCTGCCAGGACGTGCGATGCCGGGAGCCCTGATGATCAATGGCGACGCGATTCCTCCTTCGTGCGCCCAATGCTTATAGCGGCGAAACGGCGTGTTCTGCACGTAAGCCCAACCCGCGCCGCACGACGCATGGCCGTCCTTGGATCCGGGAACGTTCGTCGGATCGTCGCCTCCTGCCTGCTCGGCGTTGCCACCGTTGTCCGACAGAACGACAACCAATGTGTTTTCCGCTGTGCCGGTTTCTTCGAGCACATTCAGCAGGCGTCCCACGTTCTGGTCCACGCAATCAACCATGGCGGCGTAGACCTCCATCAGGCGCGCATTCCATTCCTTCAAGGGCTCATCGTCCCATGCCTTGACTTCAGGCTCACGCGGTCCGACCATCCATCGCGGATCGAGAATGCCAACCTGTTTCTGGCGCTCGAGTCGCGCTTGGCGCACTTCATCCCAGCCACGATCGTAGCGGCCGCGATACTTTTTGACGTCTTCAGGTTTTGCCTGCAGCGGCGAATGCGCCGCGGTGTAGCAAACGTTCGCGAAAAACGGCTTCCCTGCATCGACGCTGCGTCGAATCATCTCCACCGCATGATCGGTTATCGCGTCCGTCGCATAGAAGCCGTCGGGAAAATCCTTCACGATCTCCGCGTTCCGGCCCCAGTAGCGCATGCGTCCGCCCTCGAACTCGGGATCGCGGATCGCGGGATCGAAGTAATTGCTGCATCCCTCAATCAGGCCGAAGAACTCCATATAGCCGCAATCGATCGCCCGCTCCGGCGCATGGCGGCCAAGATCCCATTTTCCAGAGAGGGACGTATGATAACCGGCTGCGCGGAATGCTTCGGCAATATTCACAACCTTCCTGAGTGACCTGCCGGAGACGGGATATCGTCCCGTGTGAATGGAATACCGCGTCGGATTGCACGTGGGATTGACGTAGAACGAGGTGAAACGCATCCCCTCCCGAGCCAGCCGATCGATGTTCGGCGTGGAAATCTCGCCACCGAAACAGCCGAAGTCGCTGTATCCGACGTCGTCGACGAGCACCAAAACAACATTCAACGGCTTTGCCGCCACGCTTGAAACCGCGGCTGCCGGCGCCGACGGCGTCCATGCGAACAGGCAGGACAACAATAAAAGGGAAAACTGTTTCATGATCGTGCGCCGTACCCGGGCCAGCAGCCGGCCGCCAGAAGCGATGTCGGCATTTGATCCCCAAGCACCGCCGGATGTCACGTCCCCTATTGTTTTACGCGTAAATCAGGCATTGAGGCAGCATAGCGCCGGTGGTCGCCGGACATGGCAGGCCTGTCGGACCAGGCCGCCAGCTACCGGCCGACACACGCAGGCCGGATAAACGATCTTATGTTATAACGTGCCGGAATGAACATGAGGACGCGTGGAGCCGGTGTTGCCCACCGTGTCCGTTGGGCCTGTAAAGCCCGGGCCACCGGCGGCGACGTAACCGTGGCTCGCGCCGGAAACGTCCGGGCTGACCCAGAACGAGAAGAGCGCGCCCCGTCTGAGGTGAAACCGAAACCGCACCGGCTGCCCAGCCAGCGACGATAGATCGGCGCCGGCGTCCCATCGAATGTGGTGTCGAGTGTCGTCACCCGTCACGGCGTGACAACGATCGTGGGTGAACGGAGCAATGACCTCTCCGTCACGATCGAGCACCTCGACACGCAGTTCGCCCTCCGGTGCCGCGGCATTCGCAAACAGATACCGGCCGGAAAAGGTGACCGGGCGCGTTGTGAGCGTGCCGGCGCTCTCTGACGCTTCCATCGAGGCAAAACCATCACGTCTGAAAAACACAAGGCCCGTCGTTTCCTCGGTGGCATTGCGGCCGCTGACATACATATAAAGCCGGTCGTCCACTACGAGACATCCGCCCCCGACGCTTTGGACGTTTCCATAATTCCACGCGCTCGGGTCTTCACTGACCGAAACCACGGCCTCGCGGAAGGGCCGGTCCCAGTGGTAGCCATCGCGGCTGAATCCGAGCAAGACCTCATTGATCTTCGGACGATCCGATCCCTCGGCCTGCGGCCCTCGCCAGATCGTGAACAAACCCAGCATCAGGCTTTCATACGGAGTGGCGTCCAGGTTGTAGAGCTCGGCTCGGAGCTGATCCGGTCCCAGTCCCGGCGAGTCCAGCCGATCGGCGCCCACCCAATATTGAGGCGAGCCTTTCGGCCAGTCGCCGTTGAGTTGATCGAATTCGCCAGGCCATTGCGACCCGGCCACGAAGTCCGGCGATTCCCAGTACTTTCGGGCACGATTGCTGCTCTCATTGGCAGGCTTCGTCGCGGGCTTCCATCGCTTGTCCCTATTCGCGTGAGCACGAATGCTGTACACCCATACCTTGCGGAATGGATTATAGAACATCGTCGTTCGATCGCCGCTGTTCCCCGCCCATGTCGGAGCGCTCCAGTGAATTCCATCGGCAGAGGTATGGACCGACGACGCCCCGCCAATCCGGTGGCGCTGGAAGAGCTTGAAGCGCTGTGCCGGATCAACCGAGTCGTGGTCCAGCCATACCGAGCACGAATCGCGCTGACCACCCAACAATACAACGTTCGAGCGGGGGAGCACGCCCACGTTCGGTTTATCCCACATCATTCCGTCAGTGGATGTCGCGTAGCTCACCCCCGCGCGCAGCGAGGGACTGTACCACATTTTGAACAACCCGTCTTTCGGATCGAAAAAGCAGCCATCACTGAAGGCCATCGCGCTCTTCGGACTTTCCGTGATGTCATCCTCCCAACCCTTGGTTGGACGCATGACAGGATTACCCGCGTAGTGTTCCGCCCGGTGAAAGCGCCGGGTCAGGGTAGTCTGCTCGATCAGGAAATCGTCCACAAACAACTGACGCCCGACATCGATCGGCGCCACCGCCGGCCTGTCGCGGAGATACGGCGCCAGCATCGGCTCTCGACTGCGGATATCCGCGGCCGAACGCGCTGGTGGCCAATCAGCCGGGATCTCGATCCCATTATACAGCACCTCTCCGGCGCGAAGCGGGTGTCCGACGAAGGTCGCCACGACGAGCAAGCCCAGCGTTGCGCGGCCTGGGACTGCCCGGTTAGTTTGTCGGAACACGGATCGAGTCATTTTCGGTTTCAAGAATCTGCGATTCACCAAGGTGCAAAGCGGCGGGGTCCACGCCGTCGGCAAGATGCCTTTCGTTGCGCCGGTGCATTGCGCGCAGCACGCTCCATCGCGCCGAGCGATCGGGATCATCCGGCGACACCAGTGCGGTATCCTGCAACCAGAACGCGAACCAATCCACCATTCGCTGCATTGACGACTGGCGCTCCGACGGACGTTCCAGCGAATGGAAGCCGCGAGGATACCAGACCTGTTCGACTGGCTTGCCGAGGAGCCGCAACGCCACGCCCCATTCCGCCGCGAGCGAAAACGGAAACTGGGAATGCAATTCGTGGAGCACCGGCGTGCGCACTCGATGAGCGCTAAAGGTCGGGCTATGTCGTTCCCAATCCTGGCGATGCGGACCGTATGGAGGACGCATGCCAAAGTGCATCGACGCCTGGCGGCGGCCCCCGAGCGCGACATACGCCGCGTATCCTGCCATGTCTCCGTCGACTCCGACCGCCGCAGCCCAATCCGGCGGGCCGTGTTCGGACTGTGTCAATGCATAATGGACTTGTCGGACCGAGGAGCTGAAACCCATCAACCCGACGCGTGCAGGATCCAGCAGGCCCCGACGCACCAGTTCAGTTCGCGCCGACGCCAAAACCTCATATCCGCCGACATCCCACTTCCTTCGATCCAGGTTTGCCTGGCCGCCCGCGAATGCGAAGATCGGTTCGTCACTCGCCATCAACACGAGCATGCCCGCGCCTGCGAGAGCCTGCGGCGGAAAACTGCTCCCATACTTCTGGCCATCGTGGATAAATTGCCGCCCCCAGTGCTTCAGCATGATAACGCCGGCATAGCCTGAGCCTGTCATCTCTTGCGCTGGATATATGATATAGCCCCAGCAGGGCAGCTGGTTGGGCAGTGATGTCCACTCGATGCGCTCGATCCGGCCAAGGCGCTGATTCGAGAGCTCCGGATTGATCCGCGTGAGCCGACGTCTCGTCCGGGTCGGAAAATCGTAAAGATAAATATCGGGCGCAACGGTCACGGTTTGTTCACATGCCACGACGAAGTGCGGACTCGCCACGACCGGCTCGCGGAGGATTTCAGCATGCGCGGCCTGAATGCGGCCGTCCGGCGGCTCCCGCCAGGCGCGACCGCCAGCACTCGCACCCCTCCACCAGCGCACGATATCGCCGTCGCGCAGGCTTCCCACGAGAACCCCCGTTGCGCTGTCGTAGTAGAGGACTTCATCCAGATCCTCGGTCGGAATTGCCGCCCCGCTCGCATCGAACAATTGGAGTCGAAAAGATTCTCCCGTCTCCTCTTCCACTTCCCGCCAAAACGGCTTGAGGGAGTTCACCCCGGAATCTTTCTCGTTCTCTGTTCTTGTTCCGAAGGCAAGATAGCCCGGACCGGTCAAGCTCCATGCATATTTCTTGATACTGTTGAGCCGTGTCACCGACCCGCTGGAAACATCGACAAGCAGAGTGGTCCAGTCACCCCGCGCGGCAAACGGCAGG
>CAZREP010000244.1:0-5930 GCA_964599035.1 uncultured Terrimonas sp.
TGCCGGGTAAGCGGAACCAGGTATTTTTTTACCACGCCATCCTTGGCTTCAATGATGATCTCACGGTTACCGCGTTTCACCGACCCGAAGGAAACCACACCGTCAATTTCAGAAACAATGGCAGGATTACCGGGGTTACGTGCTTCGAATAATTCCGTTACGCGGGGCAAACCACCGGTAATATCACGCAGCTTACCCAGCACACGCGGGATCTTCACCAGCACCTGGCCGGCACTCACATCTTCTGTTTCATCCACCACGATATGCGATCCTACAGGAAGGTTATAGGTCTTAACTTCCTTTCCTTCTACAATAAGCATCGGTATCTTGGTCTTATCTTTTGTTTCAATTACCACTTTTTCACGGTGCCCTGTTTGTTCATCTGCTTCCTCACGATAGGTAAACCCTTCCAGCACGCTATCAAACTTAACAGTACCTGCCTGCTCCGATATGATCACATTATTGAACGGATCCCATGAGCAAATGATATCTCCTTTTTGTACTTTCTGCCCGTCTTTCACCATCAGCGTAGCGCCATAGGGAATATTATTGGTGATCAGCAGCCTGTCGTTTTTCACATCAATGATCCTCATCTCACCCGTACGGCCAATTACAACCTGTATCTTTTCGCCCTGGCTATTTTCAGCAGTTACCGTACGTAACCCATCAAACTGTACGGTTCCGTCAAATTTGGCAACCAACTGCGAGTCAACAGTAGCGGAACCCGCCACACCACCTACGTGGAAGGTACGAAGGGTCAACTGTGTTCCCGGCTCACCGATAGACTGGGCAGCGATAATACCCACAGCATCACCCCTCTGGGCGAGATAACCGGTTGCAAGATTAAGTCCGTAACATTTTACACAAACACCGCGTTTGCTTTCGCACGTTAGTACAGAACGGATCTCAACCGTTTCAATACCGCTTTCTTCTATTGTTTTAGCTATATCTTCTGTGATCTGCTCACCGGCAGGAACGATCAATTCGTCTGTTGTAGGATTGTATATATCATGCACGGAAGTGCGTCCCAATATCCTGTCGTATAAAGGCTCTACTATATCTTCATTATCTTTTAATGCACTGATGGCAATACCCCTCAGCGTACCGCAATCTTCTTCATTGATCACCACATCCTGGGCAACATCCACCAAACGACGGGTAAGATAGCCTGCATCAGCGGTTTTCAGCGCTGTATCGGCCAAACCTTTACGCGCACCATGTGTTGAAATAAAATATTCAAGCACGTTCAACCCGTCCTTGAAGTTGGATAAGATAGGGTTTTCAATGATCTCCGATCCGGTAGAACCGCTTTTACGCGGCTTAGCCATCAGGCCTCTTATCCCGGCCAACTGCTTTACCTGCTGCTTGCTTCCCCTTGCACCCGAATCCAGCATCATATACACCGAGTTGAAGCCCTGTTTATCTGTAGCCATTTCACGTATAAGGGTTTCCGTAACACGGGTGTCCACACGCGACCATATGTCAATGATCTGGTTATACCTTTCGTTATTGGTGATAAGACCCATGTTGTAGTTTTCCCATACTTCCTTCACTTCTTCAGATGCAGATTCCACCAGATCCTGCTTCACCTGCGGGATAACAAGGTCATTGATGTTGAAGGAAAGTCCTCCCCTGAATGCCGTACGGAAGCCCAGCTGCTTGATATCATCAAGGAATTTGGCGGTTTTGGGAACATTAGTGATCTTAATGATATCACCAATGATCTCGCGGAGTGATTTTTTGGTAAGCAATGCATTGATAAAGCCCACTTCTTCCGGAACAAACTGGTTGAATATCACGCGGCCTACAGTGGTATCAACCAGCTTTTTCTGCAGTTCGCCGTTATCCTTGCGAACAGTGGCACGAACCTTTATCGGAGCATGCAGATCAACCTTGCCTTCATTATAGGCAATGATAACCTCTTCGGCATTATAAAAGCTTTTGCCTTCGCCTTTTATTTTTTCGGTTTCTGTTGATTTCTTAGCTTTCGAAATATAATACAGTCCCAATACCATATCCTGCGAAGGAAGCGTAATGGGTGTACCATTCTGCGGATTAAGAATATTATGCGAAGACAGCATGAGCAGTTGCGCTTCCAGGATCGCCGCGCTGCTCAACGGAACGTGAACCGCCATCTGGTCACCGTCGAAGTCGGCGTTGAATGCAGAACATACCAGTGGATGCAGTTGTATTGCTTTTCCTTCCACTAATTTGGGCTGAAATGCCTGGATAGATAAACGGTGAAGCGTGGGGGCGCGGTTGAGCATGATGGGATGTCCTTTAAGAATATTTTCAAGTATATCCCAAACAATGGCTTCTTTCCGGTCAACCAGTTTCCTGGCACTTTTAACAGTTTTTACTATCCCTCTTTCAATCAGCTTACGGATGATAAACGGCTTGAACAATTCAGCACCCATATCTTTCGGCAAACCGCATTCGTGCAGTTTCAGCTCAGGTCCCACCACAATTACCGAACGGCCGGAATAGTCAACGCGTTTACCCAACAGGTTCTGACGGAAACGACCCTGCTTTCCTTTTAAAACATCGCTCAGCGATTTTAATGCACGGCCGCCTTCCGCTTTAACCGCGTTCGATTTACGCGAATTGTCAAACAGGGAGTCTATGGCTTCCTGGAGCATGCGCTTTTCGTTACGCAGGATCACTTCAGGTGCTTTGATCTCCAGCAAACGCTTCAAACGGTTATTGCGGATAATAACACGACGATACAGATCATTCAGATCGGAGGAAGCAAAACGTCCGCCATCCAGTGGCACCAGTGGACGAAGCTCCGGAGGGATAACAGGTATATACTGCATTACCATCCACTCGGGGCGGTTCTCAATCCTGCCGTTGGCATCGCGGAATGATTCCACAACGCTTAATCTTTTTAAGGCATCCGCCTTACGCTGCTGTGATGTTTCGGTAGCAGCGGCATTACGAAGGTCGTAGCTCAACTGGTCGAGGTCAATCCGGCTTAGCATAGCCTGGATGGCCTCGGCGCCCATCTTGGCAATAAATTTCTGGGGATCGTCATCCGGCAGGTACTGGTTGTCTTTAGGAAGATTTTCCAGTATCTCTAAGTATTCTTCTTCCGGTAACAGGTCTCCCACTTTAAGGTTACGGTCTTCACGAATACCCGGCTGTATCACCACATATCTTTCATAATATACGATGCTTTCCATTTTCTTGGAACTGATGCCAAGCAGGTAGCCGATCTTATTGGGAAGACTTTTAAAATACCATATATGCACTACCGGTACCACCAGCTTGATATGTCCCATCCTTTCGCGGCGCACTTTCTTCTCCGTAACTTCCACACCGCAGCGATCGCAGACAATACCCTTATAACGGATCCGCTTATATTTCCCGCAGGCGCATTCATAATCTTTTACCGGTCCGAAGATCCTCTCGCAAAACAAGCCATCCCTTTCAGGCTTGTAAGTACGATAGTTGATGGTCTCAGGCTTCAAAACCTCACCATAAGATCTTTCCAGGATAGCATCCGGCGAGGCCAGGCTGATGGTGATCTTCGAAAAATTTGATTTGGGGCGATTATCTTTTTTGATAGCCATAATCTTATTTAAGATTTATTATTTGAGATTTGAAATTCCTCCTGAAAGGTCTTCCAAAAAGATTTACAACATTTTTTGGTTACCCAGGCACTCCGGTTCAGAGGACAGGGAAGTTCTATTCAAACTTCAGCTCTAACCCTAATCCTCTTAATTCATGCACCAGTACATTAAAGGATTCGGGCAGTCCTGCTCTCGGGATATTATCGCCTTTTACAATAGCCTCGTAGGTTTTTGCACGGCCAATGATATCATCCGATTTGAGGGTAAGCAGTTCCTGCAGAATATTGGATGCACCATACGCTTCGAGCGCCCATACTTCCATTTCCCCGAAACGCTGACCCCCAAACTGTGCTTTACCACCCAATGGCTGCTGGGTAATTAAGCTGTACGGTCCGATGCTCCTTGCGTGCATCTTGTCGTCTACCATGTGATGCAACTTGATCATATAAATGATCCCTACGGTAGCTTTCTGGTCAAAACGCTCGCCGGTTTCCCCGTCATACAGGTAGGTATGACCGAAAGAAGGAAGCGCTGCTTTTTCAATATAGCCTGCTATTTCTTCGGTAGAAGCACCATCGAAAATAGGGGTAGCAAATTTTACACCCAGCTTTTCCGCAGCCCATCCCAGCACCGTCTCATATATCTGGCCAAGGTTCATACGGCTGGGTACACCCAAAGGATTCAGAACGATATCTACCGGTGTGCCGTCTTCCAGGAAGGGCATATCTTCTGCACGAACGATCTTGGCTACAATACCCTTATTACCGTGGCGGCCCGCCATCTTATCTCCCACCTTCAGCTTGCGCTTTACGGCAAGATAAACTTTAGCCAGCTTCAACACCCCGGCAGGCAGTTCATCCCCGATAGAGATATTGAACTTCTCTCTTTTATACCTTCCTAATTCTTCGTTGAACTTAATGTTATAGTTATGCAGCAGGATGTTAACCTGGTTATCAATATGCGCGTCACCGGTCCAGCCCAAAGGATTAATGTTCTGGTAATCCAGTCCGGCAAGATTCTTAGCATTGAACTTGGCGCTCTTACCTATCTGCATTTCGCCGAAATTATTGGTAACCCCAGCGGAAGATTTATCTTTTAACAACACCTGCAGCTTGCTGATCAGCACATCAAGCAGTTCTTTTTCATTCTGCTCATGCACTTTTTCCAGCTTATCAATAGCGGCCTTCTCACGCACCTTCATGTTCTTGTCCTTCTTGGCACGCTGGAACAGCTTTTTATCAATCACCACTCCTTCGGTTCCGCTGGGCGCTTTCAACGATGCGTCTTTGGCGTCTCCCGCCTTATCGCCGAATATAGCCCTAAGCAGTTTTTCTTCGGGGGTGGGGTCGCTTTCTCCTTTAGGTGTGATCTTTCCTATAATGATATCACCTTCCTTAACCTGCGCGCCTATACGGATAATGCCGTTCTGGTCGAGATCTTTGGTGGCTTCTTCAGATACATTGGGGATATCGGGCGTTAATTCTTCCTCACCCAGCTTGGTATCACGCACCTCCAGTTCATATTCTGAAATATGAATAGAAGTAAAGAGGTCTTCACGGGCTACTTTTTCACTGATCACAATGGCGTCTTCAAAGTTGTAGCCTTTCCACGGCATAAAAGCTACTTTCAGGTTACGTCCCAAAGCCAGCTCACCGTCTTTTGTGGCATAGCCTTCGGTAAGAAAATCGCCGCGTTTAATGCGCTGCCCTTTCTTTACGGCAGGCCGCAGGTTAATACAGGTTTCCTGGTTCGTTTTCATGAATTTGGTAAGCCGGTATATTCTGAGGTCGTCTTCAAAGCTCACTAATTTCTGGGCTTCATCTCTTTCATAGCGCACGTGTATTTCGTTGGCATCCACAAACTCTACCACCCCATCGCCATCGGCATGGATCTGGATACGGGCATCTCTTGCCGCCTTACCTTCCAGCCCGGTACCTACCAGGGGCGCCTGCGGAACGATCAGCGGCACGGCCTGGCGCTGCATGTTCGATCCCATCAGCGCACGGTTGGCATCGTCGTGCTCCAGGAAAGGAATGAGCGAGGCGCTTAAGCCCACGATCTGGTTGGGCGCCACATCCATATATTCCACTTCTGTTTTTTCCAGTATCGGGAAGTCACCGGTTTGGCGCGACCTTACCAGCTCTTCAACAAATTTTCCATTGTTATCCAGGGGAGCATTGGCCTGAGCAATTTTAGCTTCATCTTCCTCTTCAGCGCTCAGGTAGGCCAGCTCTTTCATGTCTACCTTTCCTTCATGCACTTTCCGGTAAGGCGTTTCAATAAAGCCCATTTCGTTGATCTTGGCATGCACGCACAATGTAGAGATCAGCCCGATATTGGGACCTTCCGGTGTTTCAA
>CAZREP010000245.1:0-5909 GCA_964599035.1 uncultured Terrimonas sp.
ACCGGTATAAAGGACATTCCATGAGCGACCCGGCAAAATACCGTACCAAGGAAGAGGTGGAAGAATACAAGCAACGCGACCCTATCGAATATGTTAAAGGCAAGCTTATTAAAACCTTTGCTGTTACGGAAGAAGAAATTGAAGCCATCAACGAAAGAGTAAGGCAGGAAGTGGAGGAATCTGTAAAATTTGCTGAGGAAAGTCCCTGGCCGGATGATAGCGAGCTGTTGAAAGATGTTTATAAACAGGAAGATTATCCTTTCATAACAGATTAAGGATAACCCGGAACTAATATCACATAAAAAAGAATACGGAATCATACAATGAGCGCGATCAAAAAGCATGAAGCGGTAAAACATAATAACAGCCTGACAGATGTACAGGATTTCTGGGAAAGGAACAACAAAAGCATCCTGGTTGTTTTAGGTGCTATAATCATATTGGGAGGTGGCTATTTCGGATATAAGTACCTTTTCCGCCTCCCCGAAGAAAAGAAAGCGGTTGAAGCCATTGCCAGGGCGCAGGAATATTTTGCCAGTGACTCCCTGCAACTGGCGCTGAATGGGGATGGCAGGAACGCAGGCTTTCTTAAAGTGATCAGCAAATACGGGGGAACACCTTCCGGGAACCTGGCAAAATTGTATGCAGGTGAGATCTATCTACAGCTCGGAGATTATAATAACGCATTAAAGTACCTGAAAGACTTTGATGCGAACGGATCCGTGCAAACCCAGGCTTTGGTATATGGCCTCATGGGAGATGCCTGTTCCGAGCTCAAAAAAAATGAGGAAGCGCTGGAAAACTATAAAAAAGCAGGTACCACTTTCGAGCAGAATCAGGCACTGTCTTCTGAATATTTATTCCGCGCTGCCAGCCTGTATGAAGTGATGGGTAAGAACAAGGAAGCCATTGAGCTTTTCCAGCAGTTAAAAGACAAGTTTCCCAGAACAGAAAGAGGGTTTACTGCTGAGAAATACTTAGGCAGGTTAGGAGCAACTGAGTGATCGGTGATTTGAAATTTGAGATTTATTTGGTTCTTGGTTCCTGGCACTTTCCTTCAGATTTGGGATTTGTTTTGCAATTTGGTTCTTGACTTTTATTATTTGTACCAGCCATGGCTGAAGTAAGCAACAGTAATTTATATCATATCGATGCAGGCATTCTACCAAAGGATGCCTGTGTTGTTATTGTGCGTACGGAATGGAACGCGGCTGTAGTGAACAGGCTGGAAGAAGGCTGCAGGCGTATTTTGGAGCGGCACAGCGTTTCCTGCAGCGTAGTGACGGTTCCGGGGGCTTTTGAAGTGCCTTTCGGGATCATCAGCTACTGGAATGCACATTTACATGCAGATAAACGGCCTGACGCATTTATTGCTCTTGCGTGCGTGGTCAGAGGTGGTACTCCCCATTTTGATTATGTATGTAAAGGAATTACGGATGGCATTGTTCAGCTTAATCTTACCCTGCCCGTACCTTCTGTTTTTGGGGTACTTACAGTAGATACCCATGAGCAGGCCGACGAAAGAACAGGTGGCATACATGGGCATAAGGGAGAAGAGGCGGCAGTAACTGCGCTGAAGATGATCGCTTTGAAAGCTTCGTCTGGCACAAAAACCTTAAATTGATCGTACCGGAGGTATAATTACCATGGATGTTCAGGTATTTGTTCCCTGCTTTATAGACCAGTTGTATCCCCATACCGCTTTTAATATGATTAAAGTGCTGGAGAAACTGGGATGTAACGTACACTACAACATCAATCAAACCTGCTGCGGTCAACCTGCGTTTAATGCAGGGTTCCGGGATGAAGCCCGGGATGTTGGTCAAAAATTCCTTGCCGACTTTGCAGGTTCCGACTATATCGTTTCTCCAAGCGCTTCCTGTAGCGGGTTTGTGAAAAATTATTATCCAGGTTTGTTTGATAATTCTTCATGGCACAATGATGTAAAAGATACAGGCAAAAGGTTATTTGAATTTAGTACGTTTCTTACTGAAGTGCTGGAGGTAGAAGATGTAGGCGCCGAATTCCATGGAAAAGCCACCTATCACGATTCCTGCGCTGCCCTGCGGGAGCTGCATATTAAAGCTGGGCCGCGCCGGCTGCTGCAATATGTAAAAGGACTTGAGCTGGTGGAGATGAACGATGTGGAAACCTGCTGCGGGTTTGGGGGCACTTTTGCCGTTAAGTTTGAAGCGATCTCTATAGCTATGGGCGAACAGAAATTGACCAATGCCGGCGACACCGGTGCGGGGTATATCATATCAACCGATATGAGCTGTCTGATGCATCTCGACGGTATTATAAAAAACAAGGGATTGAATATCCAAACTATGCACATAGCAGATGTGCTGGCCAGTGGATGGTAATGGATTTGGAATTTGATATTCGATATTTGAGATGAGAGTGGGTTGCAGGTTTCAGGGTACAGGGAAGTTTGGGAGTTTATGGTTTTTAGTTTACTGTTGACAGAGAATTGGAGATTTGAAATTTCTTTGGTTCTTGTGATTTGGATCTTGGTACTTGTTTCACGCAACGGGCGCAAAGGAGCAGCGATCGCAAAGAAGAATATGTTATCTCGCCGCTTTCAGTACATTCGGATTTTAGATTTTGTTTGATTCGTAGTGTCCTTGTATAGTTGCTCTTTTCTTATCTTGGATTGCTCGTGGCTGGTTGCTGACAGCCCCCTCGGATTTCGCTCCGAACATTCGGAGTTTATGCTTCGGATTTGAAACCTGCCCGGTAGGCAAGTTTATTTGGTTCTTGTGATTTGGATCTTGATGCTTCTTTCGAATTTCGCTCCGAACGTTCGGAGTTTGAGCTTCGGATTTGAAATTTATTTGGTTCTTGTGATTTGAATCCTGGTGCTTACCCTTTCCAACGGATTTTGTAATTTGTTTTTATAATCATAAACCTGTTACCGTTATGGCATACTGGCTGGTAAAATCGGAACCTTTCAAATATAGTTGGGATCAGTTGGTAAAAGACAAACAAACCATGTGGGATGGTGTGCGCAACTATGCGGCACGTAACAATCTCAAGGCAATGAAGAAGGGAGATGAGGTTTTATTTTATCACAGCAACGAGGGGTTGGAAATAGTAGGGGTAGCGAAGGTGGCGAAGGAGCATTATCCCGACCCCACGGCCGACGATGAGGCATGGGTAGTGGTAGATCTGAAACCGTATAAAAAATTACGGCAACCCGTAGGCCTTGCGCAGATCAAATCGGACAGCAGGCTGAAAAATATGGCATTGGTGCGGCTGGGTCGCCTTTCCGTGCAACCCGTTACAGAAGAAGAATGGCAGGTCATCATGGATATGTCCGGATCATAGATCTCAGAAATCCGGGCTCCTCCCGGTATAATTGAAGGGTGTGATTGCCTTCAATTCCTTTTTGAGCGAAGAAGACACTTTCAGGCTGTCAATGAACCGGTGCATGGCTTTTTGATCGATATCTGCCGCACCTCTTGTAAGCTCCTTTAAAGCTTCGTAAGGATTAGGATAATTTTCACGTCGCAGGATGGTTTGTATCGCTTCGGCTACCACAGCCCAGTGCTGCCCCAGGTCGTGCTTTATGCTGACTTCATTTAACAATAATTTTCCTATCCCTTTATCAATAGATCTCAATGCCAGTACCGTATGTGCAAAAGGAACGCCTATGTTCCTCAGTACGGTAGAGTCGGTGAGGTCGCGTTGGAGGCGCGACACCGGCAACTTCGCGGAAAGGTGTTCAAGCAACGCATTTGCAATGCCCAGGTTGCCTTCCGCATTTTCGAAATCAATGGGGTTTACCTTATGTGGCATTGCAGAAGACCCAACTTCTCCTTTTTTTACTTTCTGTTTAAAATACTCCATCGAAATATAGGTCCAGATATCACGGCAAAAATCAATTAAAATGGTGTTGATGCGTTTAATGCCGTCGAAGTGAGCGGCCATATGATCATAGTGTTCGATCTGGGTAGTAAACTGCTGTCGTTGCAACCCCAGCGATTTACTGCAGAAATCATTGGAGAACTTTATCCAGTTGGTGTCCGGGTAAGCCACATAATGAGCGTTAAAGTTGCCTGTGGCACCCCCAAACTTGCAGGAATAGGGGATTGACTGCAGCAGTTGAAGTTGCTGGCTTAACCGTTCCGCAAATACCATCAGTTCCTTACCCAGCCGGGTAGGCGAAGCAGGCTGGCCGTGCGTACGGGCCAGCATCGGTATGTTTGCCCAGCCTGATGCCAGCTTTTTTATCTGTAAAATGAGGGTGGCTATAGAGGGATAATATTCGTTCTCGAGCGATTCTTTCTATAGCCAAGGGGTAGCGGTGTTCTTGATATCCTGTGAAGTAAGCCCGAAATGTACCCATTCCCTGAGATGCCCCAGCTTCAGGGTGTCCAGCTCCTGTTTGATGTAATATTCAACAGCTTTTACATCGTGGTTGGTGATCTTTTCTATGTTCTTTATTTCGTTGGCCTTATCCGTTGTAAAATGCTGGTATATCGCTCTTAATGATTTAACCTGGGTGGGCTTCAGCGGAAAGAATTGCTTTTCACTGAGCCTGATAAAATATTCTGTTTCCACAAGAATACGATAACGGATCAGTGCGAACTCAGAAAAATACTGGTCTAAATGATGAACCTGGTTCCTGTATCTGCCGTCAATGGGAGAAATGGCGGTAAGCGCTGATAAGTCCATTGCTGTATAAATATTTGAAGAATAATGAAACGGGATTACCCTACATTTGCGGGCAAACCTACATGAAAAAGTTGAAAACTTTTTATCGGTGCCGATCCGGCATGTATAAAGGGAACTTAACCGATACCGGATATGAGAAATAAAATAACCGTTGGTATAATCAATTACCTGAATGTAAAGCCGTTCTTATATGGTATTAAGCATTCCCCTGTTATTAATGACATACATCTTGTAGAAACTTTTCCTTCAAAGCTGGCTCAAATGCTCCTTACCGGCGAGGTAGACCTCGGCATAGTGCCGGTAGCCATTATTCCGGAAATGAAGGAATCTTATGTTGTTTCCGATTACTGCATAGGGTGTAACGGCCCTGTGGCCACGGTTTGTTTGTTCAGCGAGATCCCCGTAAACCGTATTGAAACAGTGCTGTTGGATTACCAGTCAAAGACTTCTGTGGCCCTGGCAAAAGTGCTTTTGAAAAAATACTGGAAAGTTTCCCCTGTATTCGAAGATGTTCAGGAAGAAGCGTTCCGTAAACGTATTACAGGTACAACTGCAGGAGTGGTAATAGGCGACAGGGCATTTGAGCAAAGGGCGAAATCCACTTATGCTTATGACCTGGGCGAAGCATGGAAAGACTTTACAGGACTCCCGTTTGTGTTTGCAGCATGGATAGCCAATAAACCTCTGCCCGACGGATTTATTCATGCCTTTAATGAAGCCTGTACTTTTGGGCTGATGCACATTGATGAGGTGGTACAGGCAAATCCGTTTAAATTATTCGACTTAAAGCAGTATTATAAATATAATGTCAGTTATATATTGGATGAAAAGAAAAAAGACGGATTAGCCAGGTTTTTGTCCCTGCTTGGGGAAACTGCTTCCCCTATGGCGTAGCGCAACCCCGGTTAAAATCAGGGTATATCCCTTGTTTTGCGGGTGCATGCCTGTTGGCTAATTATATTATATATACCCCTGCTTTTTGTTTTGTCTTTTGGTTACTTTTTGTGGAAAAAGTAACCAAAAGCCACCCGAAAACGATTACAGCCCGTTTTCGCCCCGATGGCTATTGGGGCTGATTTGGCTTTTGTACTGCTGTCCCTTCAGCTACAGTACCCTAAAAGCGTTATATTACAAATAAGGAAGCCCACTTATCATCGTTGATGATAAGCGAACTATAGCAGCGCTCACAGTAGCCATGCAGCCTGATCGAAGCTTCCGATCATTCGGAA
>CAZREP010000246.1:0-5801 GCA_964599035.1 uncultured Terrimonas sp.
CTGAATGTTTGCTCTATGTGATCCATCTCAATGTTTGCTAAAATAGTACGGAAACCGGATATTGCGCTGTTTGAAACGATAAAAGTACGTTTTTAACAAATCATTGCCATCAGGTTACGGCAAATAGTTTGGCCAGTAGCAGGGAGACCGGTAAAAGAAATAGGATCAGCAATGCAAAATTGATCATCCCAAACGCCGCGGCCCATGATGCATTCATTACGATCAACGCTATTACCCCTGCTTTCACCGCCTTTCCTATCGATGGTCCCTCTCCGCTGCGGATGGCTTTTTGTAGCGGGGGAAAGATCATGATGGCGAACAACGCGGTAAAAATAACGGTGTACCCTACCTGCTTTCTGATAAAGCCGGCAGTTAAAATGCCGGCGATCGCAACAGCATACAGCCACGCCGCACCATATAGTGTCTTTTTCTTTCCGCCGTGCACTTCTCCCCTGCTGATCATCGTAATGGCAGCAATATATATTACCGGCACGATAGCTATATAACCATACCGCTGTAAGACCACCGGGAGAATGCTCATTCCCAGCAACAGGTTCAGCCCGCGGCAAATACCCATATTGAGCGGCCCCAGTATACTGTTGTGCTTCATCCATTTGTCGTATACCACTGCGCAAACGGCAATAGCTGCCGCTATAAGCGTTGCCGAAGAAAACCAGCCGTTTATATGCACGCCCGCAGCAGCGACCACACCCATTAAAAGCAAAGTTGTTCCAAAAAAAGCAGCGGAATTTTTGGAAATCAGTCCACTGGGAATGGGACGTTCAGGACGTTCTGTTTTATCTAATGCTGCATCGAACACATCATTCAGCACCACACCGCCACCGTATAATCCGATGGTGGAGAGGATCAGCAGCGCAATGAACTGCCACTGCGGCGTATTCCCATTACCTGCTAAACAAGCCGCAATGGCCACACCGGCCAGGATATCTGAGACAGCAGTAATGATATTGGCCGGTCGCATTAAACGCAAAAGCCCGATCGCCTTTTTCACCCCGTATATTTTAGCTTATAATGATTGAGCTTTTATCTGTGCGGGGCTGCTGGCCACCTCTGAGTACAGTATTTTTACCAAACTTCAGATTCTGATCAATATCTTTTACTGCGGCAAAATCCGCTTCATCGATCTGCCCGCTTTGTGCAAACGCATTGATGGCATTTTGATACGTAACCATCCGGATGGCTTCATCGCTGATCCCCCTGTCTTTCATCAATGCAGCCGTTTTCGGTACAGCGAGGGGATCGCTAATCCCCCAGTCGGCGGCGGAGTTGACCATGATCCGCTCCGTACCATATTGCTTCACGATATCCACCATGCGCTCATTACCCATTTTTGTAAAGGGATAAATAGTGAAGGCGGCCCAGAATCCCCTGTCGAGCACCTCTTTTACTGTTTCTTCATTATTATGATCGACAATGACCATCCCGGGATCCAGCTTATGCTCCAGGGCAATATCCATACTGCGGGACGTACCTCTTTTCTTGTCGCGGTGAGGAGTATGGATCTGTACCGGCAGCCCGGCCTCTTTGGCCAGCTCAAGTTGCAGGCGATAATACTTTTCTTCTGCTGCTGTTTGATCATCAAAGCCGATCTCTCCCACACCCACTACTCCTTCTTTGTAAATAAACAAAGGCAGTATTTCCATCACCTGTTCCGCCAACGCCTCATTATTGGATTCACGCGAATTTAAGCCGATGGTGCAGTAATGTTTTATCCCAAACTGCGAGGCGCGGAAGCGCTCCCAACCGATCAGGCTGCTGTAATAGTCACGAAAAGTATCCAATCCGGTACGGGGTTGTCCTACCCAGAATGCAGGTTCAATGATGGCTACGATACCGGCGTCTGCCATCGCCTCATAATCGTCTGTGGTACGCGATACCATGTGGATATGCGGATCAAAGAACTGCATTCCTTTGATGCGGTTCAGGTACGACTTGTCGGATGTGTTTGGCTGAAGATCTTTTTCCGTAATGTTATGACTGCAACACATGATTTTTCATTTTTTCTGCCAGCGCTTTCCAGCTCAGTTGTCCGGAAACAATGGCCGATTTTATATTCGGGTTTTTATTTAATAGTTCCTGTGCAGGAGGATAACCGCTGTCAAGGCAGGCTAATGCGGCTGCTTCCCTGTTGTAATCCTCTTGCGAAGCGGCTAAACGCTCTATATCCGGGAAAATACCGGCGTCAATGAATTTTCCCACGCAGCGCCATATCAGCGGATTCAGGGAACGGTGGGCAGCCCATCGCTCGTGCGCATAATCAGAAAGCGTTTTTGCAAGATCAGCATTGGACCGTTCATCCAGGCCTATTACCTCATCCAGCGGTTTATCCGTAAAAATGACTTTTAGCACCAGCTGATTCCATGCCGCCTCATCAAGGAATGCCGCAGGATAAGGATTGTTGCAGGCCACTGCTTCCAATGCAGCGCCGATGCTACTGCGAATACCTTCTGCACAACGCTTCACCCACATTTCGGGATAGTGCAATACCGGCAACGCCGAATAAAGCGCCACCAGTTCATTGACCTCTGCTGCTAAAAACAAATTTTCTATCGACTGAAAATATTTTTCCCGATCGGTATGATCCAGACTGAACAATAACCAAACCCTGCATAGCCGGTCGGCAGTCCATATGGTAATGTTTAAGCCTGCACCAGCTTCCCTGATCGAGGCTTCCTGCTCTTGCGTTACCCGCACAACTGCCTTGCCTGTTTTACGGGGTGCCGACACAAAAGCAATGTTAAATTGACGACTATTACTGGCGGGAGCAACTTTTTCGCTGAGCCAGTCCCATATTTCCCGGCTCGTATTTTCCATCGCCACTGCTGTAAATAAATCCCTTAAGGCTTCAGCCTGATATTTCAACATAATAATCTTTTTAACCTTCTGCCTGATATGAATAATTTTGTAAAGCTAAGCAAGTATTAATAATACCTGAATTACGTGTAAATTTACAAACAAGATTACTACTAACATTTGGTTGTTCCCTCCTTCTGCAGGGGACACACCGAACTCACATTCCGATTTTATATGTTATTGTCTGTACTGAACATTATCTTTTTTGTGGCATTTATCTGGTTTGCCTGGGTGAACCTAAACGACAAAGATGCGTGGCTTTGGGTAAGCATTTACATGATAGCGGCTATTTTGTGCGGTTTAGCAGCTTTTAAATATTATTATCCGTTTATTTATATGCCGGTTATCGCATTTTATTTACTCTATGCGATCATCCTGTTTTTTGTAAAAGACGGAGTGCTGGACTGGATCACCAAACATAATGCGCAAAATATCGCAGCCACCATGCAGGCCACTAAACCTTATATCGAAAAAACAAGGGAATTTTTCGGGTTGCTCATCATCACCGCGGCATTGCTCCTGAACCTCTATGCCGGCCATGCGGCTCATTGATTACCGCAACTGTTATGCTTTCATTACGTATTCAAAAACATATATGATTCGCCACACCGTTTCGTTCACATTAAAACATCCCAAAGGATCACCGGAGGAAAAAGCCTTTTTAGACGCCACTTTGGCCCTGGAAGAAATACCCGGCGTGCTGCAGTTTGAAAGACTGGTACAGACAGGCAGGAAGAACAAATTCCATTTCGGGCTGTCTATGGAATTTCTGAACCAGGAAGCTTATGATGCCTATAATGTGCATCCGTTGCATACTGCATTCATTCAGGAACATTGGATACCGGAAGTAGAAGACTTTTTAGAAACGGATTATATAAAATATGTCTGATACAGACCCGTTATTTCAAAATCATCCAACTATCTTTTTGCGACACTTTAATACTTAACCGCAAAGAACAGGAAGAAGGCGCAAAGAACACCAGGTTTTTATTCTCTCACTTTTAACAAACCACCTTCTTCGTGACACTTTGTGCATCCTTTGTGCACTTTGTGGTTAGATATAAAACCACACAAAACTCTTTACACCGGTCTCCACTCCCCGCCCTTTTTCACCATTTCCCAAAAATCAACCGCATCTTTAGGATAAGGGATATGAAGTAAGCCTGCCTGCGGCATTTTTTCTGTATATGTTTTATATAAGGGATCCTGCAACACCGCGCAGATGTAACGGTACAGATCAACCGGGGCAAAACTGAGCCTGAATTCGGGGCGCACTTCTTCGCTGTTCATAAAGCACACTTCACCCTCCTTTTCTTTTATCCTTACAAAGCTTAATCCCAGATCCGCAGCTATTTTTTGAATAACCACCGGATCAATGGCAGCGATCACCTTTGCTGCAAGATCATCTGCATTCTTGTTTCCGTTAGTACTGTCGTAAAGCTGTAAAAATAAGCGCGGCACAGAAAAGCCATTATTATTTACCTCTCCCATATACAACCTTAAAGTTACACCTTTTGCTGCTTCAGATCGGGCAGGAATACGGTCAATAGCCCGATGAGCGGTAAAAAGGAACAAAGCTTATAGATATACTCAATGCTGGTTCTGTCGGCTAACTCTCCCAGCAATGCCGAGCCTACACCACCCATGCCAAATGCAAATCCGTAAAACAGTCCCGACACCATACCAATTTTACCGGGAAGCAGCTCCTGTGCATATACCAGGATAGCAGGAAATGCAGAAGACAGGATCACACCTATGATAAAAATGAGAATGCCTGTCCAGAAAAGATTGGCATAAGGAAGCAATAACGCAAAAGGGGCTACACCCAGGATAGATGCCCATATTACATATTTCCGGCCGATCCGGTCGCCTACAGGGCCTCCCGCCAGGGTACCTGCAGCAACGGCAAATAAAAAAATAAACAGGTATAGCTGCGACTGCTGGATGCTCACCCCGAATTTGTCTATCACGTAAAAGGTAAAATAAGAATTGATCCCTGCCATGTAAAAAAATTTGGAAAAGATCAGCAATAAAAGCACAATGATGGAAGTAACCACCTTCATTTTTGAGAGATGATGGGGAACTGCGGTGAACTTTGACCGTTTGCTGATGTGCAGGTGGTTTTCCCTGTACCAAAGTCCTACTCTCCATAAAACAAAGATCGCTAACAAAGCCATTAAGGAAAACCAGGAAATGCTGTGCCTCCCGTGAGGAAGAATGATAAATGCCGCAAGTAAGGGACCAAGGGCAGCGCCGCCGTTACCTCCCACCTGGAAAATGGACTGCGCCAGCCCCCGCCGCGGGCCTGCTGCCATATACGCTACTTTTGACGCTTCCGGGTGAAACACCGAAGAACCTACCCCGATCAGTGCAACAGACAGCAATACCCCGTAAAAATTATTCACATAGGCCAGCAGCACCAGTCCTGCAAAGCTAAAGGTCATTCCGGCAGCCAGTGAAAAGGGTTGCGGTCTTTTATCGGTATACAAACCTACCAGCGGCTGAAATAAAGACGCCGCCATCTGAAAAGTGAGCGTTATCAGCCCTATTTGTACGAAGCTCAACGAAAAATCTTCCTTGAGCTGCGGGTAAATAGACGGTATAATGGATTGTATCGTATCATTTAAAAGATGAGAAAAGCTGATGGCAAAAAGTATAGGAAATACGGTTTGCTGTGCAGACTGACCCATGCTAAGCGCTACCTTTCCTGCCTCATTATGCTTCATATTGACGGTCTTTTTGAGGATGCAAAATTAGGATTTCATTTTTTATTGGGGGAAAAGGAAAACAGCATTGGTCTCCGGCCGGTACGCTTTGTTAATAAAACGTAATACGCATAGAATGAAATGAATAAAAGCGAAAATTATATATACCCCTGCTTTTTGTTTTGTCTTTCTGTTACTTTTTGTGGAAAAAGTAACCAAAAG
>CAZREP010000247.1:0-5738 GCA_964599035.1 uncultured Terrimonas sp.
GCAGGGCTGGATTATTGGGCATTCTGCTGGTATCCTCCGCATAGCGGGCTGGATACTGCGAGGCAGCTTTACCTGGCCAGTAAGTACCGGGATGATGTTAAATGGTGTGTAATACTGGGCACCAATCCATTTGATTATGACACGGATGCGCTGTGGTTGGTTGACCGGTTTAAAGAGAAAAACTATCAGAGGGTGTTAAATGGAAGACCATTGGTGTATGTCTTTCCTTCTGCAATGACTAAGCCGCAAGAGCTTGCTAAACTGAGAAATCTGAGTAAGGCGGCAAATATAGAGGAGCCGTATATAGTAGTGATGGAATTTTCTGTTACAGCTGCTGTTGCAATGGCGGATAGTTTGCAGGCTGATGCAATGAGTGCATACATCAGTTGGACGGGCAAAAATGGAGAGCCGTATTACCCGGTCATTCCCCGTGCTGACTCTCTTGGATGGGAAGGGTATAAGGCTACGGGGCGAAAAGTGGTACCCTGGGTAACTACGGGTCACAATACCAAACCGCGTATTGATAACCCGGTATCGTGGACGACAGTTCCTCCTGATGGATGGGTAAGTGATGGGACACCCGGACAAATAGCAGATAACCTCAGTAATGCGTTAAGGTGGACAATGATGAACAAATCAGCGGCAGCGGCCAATACAGTGCTGATGTATGCCTGGAATGAATTTGATGAAGGAGGATGGATATGCCCGACATTGGGGAACAATACCAGCCGGTTAGAGGCAATTCGTAAAATATTAAAATAACAAAAAGGCATGAGACAACGGGCAATGATTTTTTTTGCAACGATAGCACTTTTGGCAATAAGCGATTGTGCCGATAGCCAGACATTCAACAACAAAAAGAAAGATGATTATCAGGTGGGAGTATATTATTTTCCTAACTATCACGTGGATAAGCGCAATGAAGCGTATTTTGGAAAGGGATGGACGGAATGGGAGTTGGTGAAAGCGGCAAGGCCCAGGTTCGCCAACCATGATCAGCCGAAAGTTCCGGCCTGGGGATATACCGATGAGGCCGATCCCAAACAAATGGCAAAAAAAATTGCCGCAGCAGCATCCCATGGAATAGACGCCTTTATATTTGATTGGTATTATTATGACGACGGCCCATTTTTAGAACGGGGGTTAGAGGAAGGCTTTATGAAGGCAAAGAATAACCATTTACTGAAGTTCAGCCTGATGTGGGCTAACCATGATTGGGAAGATATTCATCCATATACGCAGGGTCAGCCGCATAAAATTGTATATCCGGGAGCCATTACGGCGGCCACCTGGGATAAAATGACGGATATGATCATTGACCGTTATTTTAAACATCCTTCTTATTGGCTTATTGATGGGGCACCCTATTTTTCTATTTATGAATTAAGTAAACTGCAGGAATCGTTTGGCAGTGTGGAAGCAACAGCAGCAGCGCTTGCTGCATTCAGAAAAAAAACAATTGCAGCCGGGTTTAAAGACCTGAACCTTAATGCCGTTGTTTGGGGAAACCCGATACTTCCGGGAGAGAAATCCGTTACAGATCCTGCAGCTTTGGTAAAAAAGTTAGGATTTAACTCTTTCACCTCTTATGTATGGATCCATCATGTGCCTTTGAATGACCAGGTTGTACCTTATGATACGGTGAAAAAAGCATACCTGCAATATGCGGAGCAGGCAATAGCCACATTTTCTATACCCTATTACCCCAATGCATCGGTAGGTTGGGATCCGTCACCACGTACCAATCAGAATACGCCGTTCAATAATTCCGGTTACCCTTATACCAATATTATCGGAGGTAATACTCCCGAGGCGTTTAAGCAGGGGCTCGTAGACGTAAAAGAAATGATGGATAAGCACAATCAAAAGGTCATTACCATTAATTCATGGAATGAATGGACGGAAGGCAGCTATCTGGAGCCCGACGTTGTGCATAAAATGAAGTATCTCCAGGCGATCAAAACTGTATTTGGAAAATAAATAAAAAAATGGATAATTCCTGTATATGTTCCCGATAGGATTGAAGATACTTTTGAAAAAATAGCTTCTCTTATCCGGGGTTAACCAGGAGCAGATCACTTTTGAAATGGGCAGGAGAAGTAGCAATTGAAATAATGCCGATTGATCCTTCCTGATAGAAATAGTCGTCGCGAAAAGGCAACCGTCACACCCGGGCCTGATTTTTCTCAGAAGCACAGTTGGGAAGTGGAATGTTTGCAGCCGGGACAAAAAGATTTTGTGCTGGAAGTGCTTGTTATATTCCAAGTGGTGATGCTATTGTAACTGCCTGATCAGGCGATAAATAATTTAAACCCATAAACCTCAATCATTTATTATGAAAGTATATCAGATAGCTTTGACCGGATTACTGCTCATCAGCGCTTTATCCTGCCGGCAAAGAAAGATAAGCAGGGGAACAGATACATGGTATATGGTGGAGGAACCCACCGGCACCAGTGTTCATGCTATTGGAGCAGAGCTGGATCCGCATTTTTTTTCCTACTGTATTGGGCATGCGGAAAACCCCGCTTCTGAAAATGACTGGAATATTGTTGTGGACCGGGTAAAGCAGTTAGGCATACAACTGTTCAGGGTAATGGTACAGCCCCGGTGGTTCGAACAGTTCAATGATGATAATGATCCGGATCATATCAACTGGGACGGTCTGAATTTTGGAACCCCCGAAATGAAGTCGCTTTACCGGGTTTTGGATTTAGCCCAGCAAAACAACATCAACGTATTACTTGTTTCATGGGGCTGTCCTCAGGGGCATTTTTTAGCAGAGGGGAACCAGACTTCCAATTGGATTATGGGAACTAAAAACGAAGCAGAGTATGCTGAAAATTTATCTATATTAATACAGCATCTTGTAATAAAAAAAGGATACACCTGTATTAAGGAGATCACCCCTTATAATGAGCCCAACTTATTTTATTTCATTGATGGAAAGGTGAATGCTGATGCCTATATTTCTATGTGTAAAAAATTAGATGCCAAATTTAAAGCCGATAAGATCCGGAATCTAGTACGGTTTAATCTTGTTGATGACAGTAACGGCTATGAATTTTTAGAAAAATGTGCAGGTGAATTGCATAATGAAGCAGACCTGATGAATTCCCATATCTATTCGTTCGGGTACGAATCGCCCAATCGTGATATCCTGAACTACGAGAAGAAGCACAGGAATGCCGTACCCGCAGGGCTTCCGCATTTTATTGGCGAATTTGGTTCCAACCAAACCATAGGAGCTTACCTTCAATCTGATATTGATGAATATATCAGAGGCGTATTTATTGTGAGGATGATGCTGAATATATTTAATGCCGGCGCATCAGGAATGAGTTACTGGAATTTGTTTGATGAATATTACTGGAAGGATGCGCCCTATGACGGGTTAATGAAAACCGGCTTATGGCGATACAAAAAAAACAGTTACCTGGGATCTGAATTTTTTGATCGCATACAGGAAGACTTTCAGCTTCGCCCGCAGTATTTTGCTTATGGCTTAATGACGAACCATGTGCGGCCCGGCGCAGCAATTTATCCCGTTAAAACGGATAAAGACAATGTAGCTGCAGCTGCATTCCGTAACCCGGACGGCAGGTGGGTATATGTAATAACAAATGAGCAGAACGATGCATTGAAAATTTCGCTATCAAACCGTTTTCGCAGTAAGGCGGTATTCGATGTATTCCGGTATGTTGAAAAAGAGCTTCCTGCAGGCAACCAAATGATTGAGGCTTCCGGTACAGCAGCGCAGCGGGGCGGGGCTCTTCACATTGAAGTGCCGGCCCGGTCGGTTCTTTTACTTCATCAGAAATGATTTAACCTCGTCATGAAAAGAATAATATGGCTGCTGTTATTGACATGCTATGCTTACACAGCATTGGCATACCACGGGCCTGTGTATGATGACAAGTCCTACAAAGTATATTTAGACGAAAAAGAGATCAGGTGTTACTCAAGCTACCGGCTTGACTTTAGAAATTCAACTACACAATACCTGGGAGTGCCGGTGTCTCCTTCTTTTTACACTTTATTTAGTATTGGTCCGCGCCCTGCAACGTTAAAAGTACAGCCTCCGCCCGGGTTAATAAAAGACATCTCCAAACTGGTAATACGACCCTTATCCCTGGGAATAAAGCCAACCTGGAACGGTCGCGAGCTGCAGATCACCATTGAGAAGCCGCAAAACTTTGTTATTGATGCGCAGGGAGATGGTATGTATCCGCTTCAGATATTTGTAAACAGGCTTGCACCTGAAATCAACAAAAACGATGATGATGTTATTTATTTCGGACCGGGAATTCATGATGTAGGACAAATCGTACTTAAAAGCAATCAAACACTTTACCTGGCAGAGGGAGCTGTATTACGTCCTTTGCCGCCAGCCGGTGATGAAAAGACTGTAATAAGAGGAGAAACGTTTTCCCTTGGCGAACCTATGATAACAATAACAGACGCCCACCATGTTACCATTAAAGGCAATGGCATGATAACGGCTGAAAGAGCCACCCGCAACCGGATAAAAACACAAATGATAAACGCGGTGAGAACAGATGGATTAAGGATTGAAGACATCCTTCTTGCAGACGCTAATGGCTGGAATATTCATATTTACGGTAGTGAGAATGCGATAGTAGATAATGTAAAAATATTGGGATATTATATCAATACAGATGCGATTTGCTTTAACGGCAGCAAAAACAGTATTGCCAGGAATTGCTATGCGCATATCAATGATGACGGGTATGAAGTAAAAGCGATGAATGAATCTATCCGCACCGAAAATATCAGGTTTGAGCACTGTATAATATGGAATGATTTCGGTACCGGCATGGGGGTTACGCACGAAGTAATGGGCAGGATCAAAGGAGTAAGCTGGAAAGATATAACAGTAATAAGATACGACCCATTGGTGCACTCCAACTGGCTGTTGCACAGAGCCCCGGTATTTGTACACGCTGTGGGGGGAGGCACGGTGTCTGATCTGAGCTTTGAAAATATTACGATCGAGCAGGCTCATTCCATACAGCCGATGATCCTCATTGACAACCAGAAAAAGCTGATAGAAACAGAAGAACATTTTATGCTGAAAGAATATAACAGGATAGAACACCTGAAGTTTAAAAACATTACCGGTTTAAAAATAGAATCTCCCGAGATTGTGATATATGATGAAGGTGGGGGTTTTATTGATAAGATAAGTTTTGAAAATATATTTATGAATGGAGAAAAGTTAATACCCGGTGACAGGCGCCTGAAGCTTAAAGGGGGCAAAATAAAAACGATAAGCATTCATTGAATGTTATGAAAATGCATATGGTTTAACTTGATGTTATTTTAAAAAATCATTATCATGGAAAGGAAGGGGTCTCTTTTAAAGATCATTGCGTTTCGGTTATGCTTTCTTTTACCTGTACCTGTAGTTTTTCTTTTTTTAACAGGGGCTAGTAACCCGCAGGATAGTGACAGGCGGGGCGTTGATGCCGAAAACATTTTCAGTAAAGCATACCGGCACCAGTGGAAGGGGTCACCGGATTTCTGGCGCTGGGAAAATGATGGACTGACCGGTGAAACTACCCAAAACAACCCGCTCAAACGAAGCGCTTTCCTGGTCTGGGACCGGCAGGTAGAAGATTTTATGCTGAATATCGCTTTTCGTATTTCTTCCAACGGGAACAGCGGTATCTATTACCGGTGTGAACGGGGACCCGAAGGATATGATGAGTTGCTGG
>CAZREP010000248.1:0-3005 GCA_964599035.1 uncultured Terrimonas sp.
TGTGTTAGAGGTGTTTTATATCAGCATGGTACGGCTCAAAGAATTGATCCTCCAACATTGCTGCTATGACATCCGACATGACAGAACCAATATGACAGACTTATTTTTTAACAAAAATTAGCTTGACGCATATGCGAATGTTCGAGATTCAGGCTTCGGATTTCTGATTTTGGAATTTGTTGGGTTCTTGTGATTTGGATCTTGGTGCTTTGTATCAACTTACAACACAATATTCTGTACCTGCTCGCTTTTATAAGGATAATCGGTATTAAAATGAAGCCCGCGGCTTTCGTGCCTGAACTCGGCCGATTTTACGATGAGGTACCCTACGGTGATCATATTCCGCAACTGGCAAAGCTGGGGTGATATTTCCGTTGTTTTATATAATTCTTCCGTTTCTTCGTGCAGCAGATCTAGGCGGCGCATAGCGCGCGCGAGCCGGGTGTTGGTTCTTACAATACCTACGTAGTCGCTCATCAGCAACTGGAGCTCCTTTAAGCTTTGGGTGATCAGGATCATTTCTTTTGGTGCTGTGGTTCCCTCCGTACGCCAGTCGGGGATAGTGTTCCTGTTCCAGCTTCCCCATTCCTGGGTGGAAGGGTCTTTCATTTTTTTCACGGCATCTACATAAGCCCGGTGTGCAAACACCATGGCTTCCAGCAGGGAGTTGCTGGCAAGCCGGTTGGCTCCGTGAAGCCCAGTGGAGGCGCATTCGCCGGCAGCATATAAATGACGGATGGAAGTTCTTGCCCATTCATCTGTTTTTATACCCCCACAGCTATAGTGTGCGGCGGGCGCTACAGGGATCATACTTTGCGCCACATCTATGCCGATAGACAGGCATTTTTCGCGGATATTGGGAAAATGATGAATGAACTTTTCCTGGTCCATATGGCGACAGTCTAACCATACATGCTCCGTTCCCGTTCTTTTCATTTCATTGTCTATGGCTCTTGCCACGATATCACGCGGAGCGAGATCTTTGCGGGGGTCATATTTTTCCATAAAAGCTTCGCCGTCAATGTTGCGCAGGATACCGCCGTCACCCCGTACCGCCTCTGTTATCAGAAAGGCCTGTCCTTTTACACCGACTTCATATAAAGCGGTGGGATGGAACTGGATGAATTCCATATTTTCAATTCTTCCCTTGGCCCTGTACGCCATTGCTACGCCATCGCCGGTGGCAATGACCGGGTTGGTAGTGGTGCGGTACACCTGCCCGTTGCCGCCGGTAGCCAGCAGCGTTATGCCGGCAGTTACCTTTTCAATTTTTCCGCTGCGGAGGTTCAACACATATACGCCAAAGCATTCTATATCAGGAGTGGCTTTAGTAACGAGGTAACCCAGGTGATGTTGGGTAATGATGTCCACAACAAAGCAATGGGTGATCACTTCTATATTGGGCTGCAGTTTTATGGCATCCAACAACGCTCTTTCCATTTCCCTGCCGGTCACATCTTTATGATGCAGGATGCGGAACTCACTGTGTCCGCCTTCCTTTCCCAGCGCATAGTCTCCATCCTGGTCTTTGTCAAATTTGGCGCCCCACTCAATAATTTCCCTTATCCTCTCCACGCCTTCCTTTACAACGATCTCCACGGTTTTCTCATTGCATAAGCCATCGCCTGCCACCAGGGTATCCTCAATATGTTTTTCAAAACTGTCGTTCTCATTATCCCACACCCCTGCTATGCCCCCCTGTGCGTACTTGGTATTGGTTTCATCTGAAGTCGTTTTGGTAAAAATGGTTATTTTTTTATCAGGACAATCCCGGGCAACTTTTAAGGCGTAGGTAAGTCCTGCAATGCCGGAACCTATAACAAGAAAATTGGTTTGCATGGCAATAGATCAATATTTACTGCAAGATAGGGTGGACAATTTGAAAATGGAGAGAAGGTGGTTGCCATCCGCTATTTTGTTAATGTGTGAAGCAGTTTTTCGTTGATCTTTATGGGGTATTTTTTTTTCAAACGGTTAAGCCATTCTTCTTCAAGCAATACCTGGTAGTCATTGATCACCAGCCCCCTGGCTTCCTCGAAGCTTCGTTGAGCAGGCTGGTGATGTACTGCTAATATGTGCATAAAACTGGTCGACCCGCTTATGCTGTCTGTTATGAGCGCTGTAATTTGTCCTGGGCGTATGCTTTCACTGCTTCCGGATATCTGCTCCAGTTCAAACCTCGAAGAATCGGCAATGATCCTGCCTGCAGTGCTTTCTCCCAGGGTCTTCCATTGTCTGCTGTAGCGGCCGATATCACGGCTGACTTCCTCCGCTGTTTCCCGGTTGGAAGTGGTAAAGAAAATAGCATTGGCACTGGGCCCCCAGGTATATTTTTCTTTATGCTGCTCATAATATTGCCGCAAGCCGTTCTTATCCTCCGCTGCTTTGCTCCACACCTGCTGTTCCATGATTTCGAACAACTCGTTGCCTTCCGAAAATTCGGTGAGCTGATTCCGGAAATCTGCATTGTAATCTTCAAGGTGCGCCTGGTAATATGCAATAGCAGAAGAGGAAACAAATTGTTGCATTAAATCTGTATAAGGAAAAGGCAGGGTGTATTTGTTTTTAACTGACAGAATAAAATCCAGCCAGTCTTTTACGGTCTTACTTTCCTTATCCAATGAAAACAGTACGGTTTTTTCTGTCAGGTTTTTGAGGGGTACAAAATTGTTGTTCCACAAAAAACTATCCGTAATGCTCCATAACAATTGATCCTGCAGGAATTGCCTTTTATACCCTACAGCATTTATTATTCTCCGGGTAAATTGTTCACGGGCAATGCGTACACGCGGGTCGCGGCTAACTTCATCCTTAAATAAAGTTTCTGCTGCTGTACTATCTCTACTTACGGAAAGGTGTTTGATGCGTTTAACGATATGAATACCGAAATCCGTTTCAAAGGGCGCAGAGATATCCCCGTCGTTTTTTAAGGAAAAAACAGCGTTTTCAAAAACGGGGTCATACCTCCCCACACCAAATTCCGGCATCAGTCCGCTGGTGGCATA
>CAZREP010000248.1:3015-5660 GCA_964599035.1 uncultured Terrimonas sp.
TCTTTCCGAGCTGAATTGTTTTGCCAGGGCAGAGAAATCGCTTCCCCGGAGGAGTGCCTGGTATAGTGAATCTGCTAATTTTTTTTGCATTTGCTTTTCTTCCGTTGAAGCGGAGGGAGTATAAGCCAGCAGTATTTGTGCAGCGCTTATCCTGCCCCATGCAGGTCTTTCACTTGTTTTTTTAAGGATATGATATCCCGCACTGCTTTTATAAGGAGGGGAAAAGGCATCGTTTGGGAGGGTGTAGGTAATAGACTCCAGTTCATAGGGTAATGAGAATACGGTTATAAAGCCGATATCGCCTTTGTTGCTTTTTACCGCAGGATCCGATGAATATTTTACCGCAACCTCCGAAAAATCGCTACCTTTTTTTAGTTCGGCGTATGCTGTATTGATCCATTCAAAAGCGGCCGAAGTATCACCTGGGTTGATATGCGAATTGTCCTGCAGATCGAAGGGAATGAAGATATGTGAGATACGGATATCTTTTTGACTGCGGCGGAACACTTCCATAACCAGCTTATGGATCACGTTCTTATCCGTGAGGTAATCGGCTTCGATCTGCCGCCTGAAATTAAGGAGATCACTTTTTTGACTGGCAAGTGTGTCAATCCTGTTGTCTTTGGCTGCCTGCACTTTTAATTTAAAGGCAATGAAAAGATCAAGGTAAGCCTTCATAGACTGTTCATCGTTAGCCCCTGTGTTGTTTTTGTAAAAGGCCCTTAAAAATTCTTCCTTATCCACCTTATGCTTCCCGTAGGTAAAAAGTGTTTGGGCGGAAAGGTAAAATCCGGATAAAACCGATACGATCAAAATGAACAGTTTTTTCATCACATTATTTGGCACTTTGAATTTGATATCTGTAACCTGCCTGGATATTATTTACATTTCCCGCATTTTCACACTTTCACATTCTATTTCAGTTTTGTTTGCAGCAGCTCGTCCATCTGGTCGTGGTTCAGCTTTTTGGCAATGATGTTTTTATCTTTGTCCAGCAGGTATAATACGGGTGTCTGGTATACATCGTACAGTTGCTTATACCCGGGCTTGTTTGCGGCATATTCCGCTTCTTTTACTTCGGGCAACTGGTAAACATGCGTCCATCCTTTGAGCCCATGCTCATGGATGAATTTCAGCCAGGCTTCCTTTCCCCCGTCTGTCATTACGCCATAGATCCTGATGCCCTGCTGTTTCCATTTGTGCTGGTAGAGGGAATCAAGCTGCGGTACTTCTTTCTGGCAATGACCACAGGTGGGATCCCAGAAGCAGATAACGATATAAGGAGCTTTGATGCTGTACAGGGGGGCTGGTTTGCCCAGTGTATCCACCATGTTCATATCGGCTGCTTTTTCGCCGATAAGGTTTGCCATTACACTGTAGGCACGGTCAAATACCACTTTCCGGTATTTGTCGTTCAGCCAGTAGTCTGCTTTGCCGGGGGCATAATATCTTTCAAAAAGATTGACAAATACTGCGTCCTGCCCCATGTATGTGGGGTTGATGTATTTTTCCGTGAGCGTCGACAGGATGAATTTGAACATCTCCTTATTGTTTATGGAAGCGTCCAGTATCTTATTGGCCGCCCTGCTCAGGGTGTCGGGGTGCTGCAGCAGCACATTGCTGAAATATCGTTGCAGCTTAGGTTCAAAAACAGGGGTGCGTACCAGGCGTTCATCTGTAAATGAGATACCGTCCCAGAAATGCTGCTTATAATACTGATAGGCGAATGCAGAATCGTATTTCTCACCCGGATGGTGGGAAGCGTCGGGTACTTTAGGCTCCTGCAGGATATGAAAAATAGCGCTGAGCAGATGCGTGGGATGGGCTTTTATAAAATCCTCTCGGTATTGCTGCATGGTTGCATTCAGCGAAGCGATCTCCGACCTGATCTTAACGGAATCGGGGGGATTGCTTTTGAGCTTGTTCTGCAATGCAAAAATAGCTTTGCCTTTTTCCTGTGCTGTTTTCTGGTATGCCTGGAAGAGGTCATTGTCGGGAGAGTTGCTGTAAACCGTTTTTCCTATAATATCCGAAGTATCGGCGGCAACCGAAAAGTGCTGCTGCTTGTCTATGAGCATTTCAAACCAGCCGTTTTTTTGGGGGTAGATGACCATATAAACACCGCCAAACAGCTTTTCCTTCCCCGAAAAAACAACTTCTCCCTTGCCATTTATAGCTGCGGAGTCAATAATATATTGCTTACTGCCGAAATGATGACCGAGATAAAGGTATCCGCTGGTAAACGGGCTGAGTGTTACCCTGATCTGGTAGCCGTTTTGGGCGAAGCCTGGAAAACCGGCTAAAAACCAAATTACAATAAATAAACAATGCTTCATGCCATTACCAATGAGGTACCTGCAAATCTATCCAAAAAGGAGTTGGATACAGGGTAATTAACGTAGTATTTTGATTTTTGTTTCGTGCGAAGGATTGTTTCACGAAGAGGAGCAACAATCGCAAAGAAGAATAGCTTTGATTCGGATTTCGCTCCGAACGTTCGGAGTTAAGGCTTCGGATTTGACATTTATCTGGTTCTTGTCATTTGTGATTTGGTGCTTCCTCTCGGATTTCGTCCCGAATGTTCGCATAGGCGTCAAGCTAATTTTTGTTAAAAAATAAGTCTGTCATATTGGTTCTGTCATGTC
>CAZREP010000249.1:0-5555 GCA_964599035.1 uncultured Terrimonas sp.
GCTCCAGAATTCTCCCGCCTCCGTTTCCGCAGTACCCGTCATGCCCGCCAGTTTGTGGTACATACGGAAAAAATTCTGCAACGTAATGGTAGCATAGGTTTGCGTAGCAGCCTCTACCTTTACGTTTTCCTTGGCCTCTATCGCCTGGTGCAGACCGTCGCTATACCGGCGGCCTTCCATGATACGCCCGGTTTGCTCATCAACAATTTTTACCTGTCCGTCTACTACAATGTATTCTACATCCTTTTCAAATAATGCATAGGCTTTCAACAACTGCTGCACCGTGTGTATACGTTCCGCTTTCTGGGCATACTCGCTCAATATTTCCTCTTTGTGCTTCAGCTTATCTTCCGGGGCATCATCCCCTTTTTCTATATCCGACAACTGGGTGCTCAGATCCGGCAACACAAAGAAGTTAGGATCTTCGCCTCCTTTTGTGATATATTGCAACCCCTTATCAGTAAGCTCTACCTGGTTGTTCTTTTCATCGATGTGGAAAAACAATTCCTCATCCACGATATGCATGTTTTTTTCCTGTTCGGCAAGATAGAAGCTTTCCACTTTCTGCAATTTCACACGGATGCCGGGCTCGCTAAGGTATTTGATCAATGCCGTATTCTTGGGCAACCCCCTGAAAGCACGCAGCAGCGCAAGCCCCCCTTCTTTAGCATCATCCTTGCCTTCCGCTATGAGTTTTTTGGCATCGATCAATGCCTTATTCACCACCTGCTTTTGCGCTTCCACCAACTGGTGCACGCGGGGCTTCAGCTGCATATACTGCTGATCATCTCCTCCCTTTGAGATCGGCCCCGAAATGATCAATGGCGTACGAGCATCATCAATCAATACACTGTCCACTTCATCCACCATAGCATAATGGTGCTTACGCTGCACTTTTTCATCGGGACTGTGCACCATGTTGTCGCGCAGGTAATCGAAGCCAAATTCGTTATTGGTTCCATAGGTTATGCTGGCCTGGTACGCCTTGCGCCGTTCAGCACTGTTGGGATAATGACGGTCAATACAATCCACCGTCAACCCGAGGAATTCATATAAAGTGCCGTTCCATTCTGAGTCGCGCCTGGCGAGGTAATCATTTACAGTAACAATATGAACTCCCCGGTCGGCCAGGGCATTAAGATAAGCAGGCAGGGTAGACACCAGTGTTTTACCTTCCCCGGTGGCCATTTCCGCTATTTTTCCCTCGTGCAGCACAACTCCCCCCAGCAATTGCACATCGTAGTGCACCATATTCCAGGTAATAAGATTGCCGCCGGCAAGCCAGCTGTTCTTATACTTTACCTTATCGCCATCAATGGTTATATGCGATTTTTTAACGCTAAGCTCCCTGTCGAGCTCGGTGGCCGTTGCTACCAGCTCCTCGTTTTCCGAAAACCGGCGTGCTGTTTCCTTTACTACTGCAAAGGCCTCGGGCAGGATCTCCTTAAGCGCCTCCTCAATCTTTTCATTACGCTGTTTGTCCAGTTTATCTATCTGCTGGTATATTTCATCCTTTTGCATGATCTCGGAAAAGGGCAACTCTTCCGCTTTTTGCTTCAGTGTGACTATTTCATTTTCAACGCCCGAGATATGTTGTTGTATGCGGGATTTGAACTCAGCAGTTTTATTTCTCAGCTCATCATTGGAAAGCGACGCATAAGAAGTGAAATATCCGTTGATCTCTTCGATATAATGCGAAATATTTTTAATATCCTTTTCCGATTTGTTTCCTCCGAATATTTTGGAGATAAATTGCAACATATTGAATGTGTGTTAATAAGATGTAGTTATGATACTGTGCCGGGTTAAATATAATATGCTGTATTATCTTAGTGAAAGGTGAGTAAATTACCCATTCACCCTGTCCAAACGGCGTTCAGCCCACCTGAATGCCAGCTCGAAAGAATCATTCTGTCGGCAAGCAGGCATCGCCCATTCATGCCCCCTTTCACCCCATACCTTCCACCTTCACTTTTCACAAGTCGATACGGTACATTATAATCAACTTAACCCCGGTTATCCTTTCCTCCTGACAAATATAATGCTGTTTTTACAGGCAGTCATAATGACAGAAAGAGAGCAAAGGTAAGAAAACTAAGAAAGAGGGAAAGAAATTCGGTCCTGTTAACAGAAGGTTGTAAAAGTTTATGGTTTATAGTCTACAGTTTATAAGTTAGTAAACCAGAAAACAGTTTCAGGTTACAGGTCTCAAGTCGAAGGAGTGCTGTCTTGTCCTGCCCTGTGACCTGCAACTTGTAACCCACAGACTCCCAAAACTTTCAAACCATAAACTTCCTAACTATCCTAATCCCAGCTCAAAATGCCTTTCAGGGATCTGCACATCCAGAAAGCCTTTTTTCAACAGGCGGTTCCTGAAATCCTGCTGTACATCGTACTCACCGTGAACAAGGAATAACGTTTTTATTGCCCTCGGATTCTGGCAGGCAAGGAATTGTGAAAGGTCTTCATAATCACCATGAGCACTCATGCTCCGGATAGAGCCGATCTCAGCATTGACCTGGTGGTACACGCCAAAGATCGTCACTTCCTCAGCTCCCGCTATTAATCTCCCGCCCAAAGAATTAGGTTCGCAGTAACCGGTGAATAAAATGGTATTACGGCTGTTTTCTATGGTATTGCTGATGTGATGCTTTACCCTGCCACCTTCGGCCATGCCGCTTGCGGAAATGATTACGCAGGGCTCATTGCGGAAGTTGAGGAGCTTTGATTCTTCCACCGACCGGATAAATTTCAGCCCCTTAAATCCAAAGGGGTCCTCATCCGATTGCAATATCCTCTGGATCGTATTATTAAAGTATTGCGGATATTTTTTGATGATCTCGGTAGCTTTCACGCTTAGCGGACTATCCACAAAATAGTCAAGGTCGGGTAACCTCCTTTCTATCTCCAGTTGGTTAAGCGCAAATAAAATTTCCTGTGTGCGGCCTACGCTGAAAGCAGGCACTACCAGTTTGCCTTTTTTTTGCAAACAGGCTTTTTCAACCCATTGCAATATCTGGTCAGGTGTGGTGGTATGCTGGTCGTGCAGGCTGTTGCCGTATGTAGATTCAAGTAAAATATAATCAGCCTGCGGAAAATTTTGCGGTGAGCGCAGAATAACATCCCGGTAGCGTCCAACATCCCCACTGAAGCTGATGGAGGTGGTTTTGCTGTTCTCTGTTATTTTCAAATGCACAGCAGCGCTGCCAATGATATGCCCTACATCGGTATACAGGAGCTCAATTCCTTCTTCTATCGTAAACCAGTGTCCATATTCCACTGTGCGGAAAAAGCCAAAGGTCTTTTTCGCATCCTCCATATTATACAAAGGCTGCAGGTAACCCTGTCCTGAAGCAGCCCTTCGTTTATTGATGTACTTCACCTCATCTTCCTGTATCCCGGCAGAATCTTCCAGCAGCACTTCCGTTAGCTCACGGGTAGCCGGGGTACAAAAGATCTTTCCCCTGAAGCCATCCTTTACCAATTTGGGTATCAAGCCGCTATGATCGATATGAGCATGCGAAAGTATCAGGTAATCCACATCAGGCGGGTCAAATCCCCAATCCCTGTTCAGCACATCGGTTTCCTTACCCAGCCCCTGGTACATTCCGCAATCCAGCAATATTTTTTTACCGCTTTTTAAAGCGATCAGATGCTTTGAACCGGTTACGGTACGGGCGGCGCCGTGAAATGCTATTTTCATATAGGGCAACAAATTAAGACAAAGAATCAAATAAATTTCAAATCTCAAATCTCTAATTCCCCTCCCGCTACTTCGACAAGATCGTCAGTTCCGTTCTCCTGTTCGCTGCTCTTCCTTCTTCAGTAGCATTATCACTTACCGGGTGGGAAGCGCCGAAGCCTTTATATTGCAGGTGCGAAGCATCAATGCCTTTGCTGATCAGATAGTCCACTACCGCCTTTGCCCGGTTATTGGAAAGCGTAAGGTTATCGGCAGGCTTGCCCGTATTGTCGGTATGCCCGCTGATCAGGATGGTAATGCCGGGGTTATCATTCAGCAATTCAACTACCCGGTCCAGCTCGGCTATGGATTGCGATTTCAGCTCAAACCGGTTGACATCAAAAAAAATATTGTTCAGCACAATAGATGCATTTGCTGCTATAGGCTGCAGCCCGATATCAATCGTATACGTGGAATCTGGTACTTTTTGACTGAAAGGAAAATTCTTCGAGTAAAATAAATAGCCTTTCCGGCTCACGTTAAATGCATAATCTTTTCCAAGAGGCAGGGTAATAAGATAATCGCCGGTTTCATTGGTCTGCACTTTCAACAGCGTTTGTCCCGTACCGATATCAATTAATTCCACTGCAGAGGGCAACCCCTCATTGGTGGTGCGGTCAAATACCCTTCCCTGCACCCATAATGTTTTGCTGGGGCGGATATCTTCCCGCAATTCAAAGGTATAAATATCAAGTCCCCCGCGGGTATCGGCCCTGTCGCTGGCATAATAGGCTGTTTTGCCATCAGCTGCCACCACCAGGCTTCCTTCATTTTCAGTGGTATTAATGGGATAGCCTAAATTTTCCACGTTATCCCAGGCGCCGTTGGTTTGCTTCCGCGCAACAAACAAATCATCTCCACCGTACCCGGTTAATCCATTTGAAGTGAAGTACATGGTTTGGTTATCGGCATGGATAAAAGGACAGCTTTCATCGCCTGCGGTATTGATTTGTGGACCCAGGTTTTCGGGTTCGCTCCAACGCCCGTTTGGCAGCCGCTTCGACACATAGATATCCTTGCCCCCATAGCCTCCCGGCCGGTTACTGGAAAAATACAGCTCACGTTTATCGGGTGAAAGACAGGGCGAAGATTCCCAGAACTCCGTGTTTACCGGTTCTCCTATATTTTCCGGTGTACTCCATCCCTTTTTGGTAAGCGACGAAAAAAACAGGTCGCAGCTCCCCAAACCTTCAGGGAAATTACAGCCGGTAAAAACAAGCCATTCCCCATCCTGCGAAATATGCTGCGCTCCCTCATTAAAATTGCTGTTGATATCACCGTCCAGGCCTCTCGCCTTCGACCACTGGTTACCTTTTCGTTCGCTAACGAAAAAATCTTCATTACGACCTTTTACCCGACGGGTAAATACCAGCGTTTTGTCGTCGATGGTAACGGAAGGATAATATTCGAGGTCGGCACTGTTGATGCTGTCGCCAACATTCACCGGGGCAAAAACATAGTTCTGCGCATTGCGTTGTTTTTCGTATTCCACGGCAAACTCAAATGAACGTTTCCGGTAGACGCCTGCTTTCCGGCTCGGTTCATTAAGATCGGGATTGGCCAGGAATGCATTCACTGCCTCGAGGGCTGCTTCGAACCGCCCTGCTCCTGCCAGGTTAATGGCATAAGGCAGCTTATAGTCTTTGGCATATTCCATATCCAGCGCAAAAGCCTGCTCGTAAGAGGCTATGCAACTGTCATACCATTTCATCTCACCGTATATGCCTGCTTTGGTGAGCCATGCATCTACAAACTTCTTATCGGCATCGAGGGCCCGGTTCACCAGCACTATGGCCTCTTTATACTCCCCGTT
>CAZREP010000250.1:0-5417 GCA_964599035.1 uncultured Terrimonas sp.
GCACCGCATGCTTACACGTACAAAGAACTTTGCTGTCAAAACCGGTCAGCCCCGGAGTAATTTGAAAATTTGAAAATGCGATAATTTGAAAATGAGAGGACGCCAGGATGAAATAAGCAGGACTCATTTTCGGCAGCCCAATTTCAAATTCACATATTTACATACATTACAAATTTACTTAAAAAAGATTCAATTAATCAGCAAAACAGATTTCTGAGGTTCTTCATTTTCAAATTTTCAAATTCCCTCATTTTCAAATTACTTCCCCCTCCCCCACCCAAACCAGTCGTTGCCATTGGCATAGATAAGCAAGCCGAACAATATTACCATGCCTGCAATCTGCGCGTATTCCAGGAATTTGTCGCTGGGCTTGCGGCCGGATATCATTTCATACAGGGTAAACATCACATGCCCACCATCTAATGCCGGTATGGGTAACAGGTTCATAAAGGCTAGCACAATAGAAAAAAATGCCGTGATGCGCCAGAAGCTTTCCCAATTCCATCCATAGTCCGGGAATATAGACCCCATGGCTTTAAAGCCTCCTACTCCTTTGTAGGCGCCTGTTTCGGGCGACAATATTTTTTTGAACTGGTCTATATAGAATTGTAACTGGTCTCCCGCCATTTTTACGCCTGCCGGAAATGCGTCCAGTACGCTGTAACGGGTTACCTGTAATTTCAATACGCCCATGCTGTCGAGATCTGGTATAGCACTCACCGGATAAAATCCAATCGTGCCGTCTGCCGTAACAGCCGTTGACAGGGAAACGGTATCGGCTCCCCTCAATATGCTTACATCAACTGCTTGGTCCCTGTGTGCTGCAAGCACTGTTTTGAGCTCATCAAAAAACACGGCAGGCTCCCTGTTCACCGCAATGATCTGATCACCGCTGCGAAAGCCTGCTTTAGCAGCATTCCCGGAATCCTGGAGTTCCTTTACCACAACCGGTATGCGCGGCTCCAGCAGGGGCGTCCGGTTCCTTTTTTTCTCTACCAGCTTCCCTATAAGATCAACAGGAAGTGTAATCGTTTCCCGTTTCCCTTCCCGCTCTATACTTACATGATCACCGAGTATAAGCTTTTTAACAATATCATCTAAGTCTTCTATCGGCTGGTTGTTGACTGCTAATATTTTATCCCCGTTTTTAAAACCCAGGTCTATCATCAGGCTATCTCTGAATGCCAGTCCGTATTTCATTGAATCTACCGGCACCTTCCTTTCTCCCCATACCAGCAGTATCATGCTGTAAATAAAAAACGCAAGAAGGATATTCATGGTAACGCCGGCGATCATGATAATTAAACGCTGCCATGCCGGTTTGCTCCTGAACTCCCAGGGCTGCGGCGGTTTATTCAGCTGTTCCTTATCCATGCTCTCATCTATCATGCCTGCTATTTTCACATATCCGCCTAAGGGCAACCAGCCAACACCATATTCTGTTTCACCTACTTTCTTTTTGAACAGGGAGAACCAGGGATCAAAAAACAAATAGAACTTCTCTACCCGGCATTTAAACCACTTGGCAGTAAGATAATGCCCCAATTCATGTATAATAACCAGTATAGAAAGCGACAGAATTAATTGCCCCGCCTGCAATCCCACCGACGCCCAGTTTATCGCTAATAATGTTGTCATTGAAATGTATTGACCTTTTTTAGTGTTGAAAGTTAAAACCGCAATAATGAATTTTTCTTTTCCATTTCCAGCCTTTCCTGTTGTTATACATGTGTTATATATGGATCAGAGAGGCGGCAAAATTACGGGCCTCGGCATCGCTTTCAAAATATTCTTCGAGTGTGGGATTTTCTATATACACTATTTTACTCATTGTTCTTTCCACCATCTCCATCATATCCAGAAAGCCTATCCGGTTACGCAAAAAACCGTATACTGCAATTTCATTTGCGGCATTGAGCACGCAGGGCATATTGCCGCCTTTCTGCAATGCCTCTGTGGCAAGCGCCAGGTTACGGAAGGTTTTGACATCCGGCTGTTCAAAATGAAGCCCTGAAGATCTTGTGAAATCATAGCGGGGTAAAGCATTGGGGATGCGCCGGGGAAAGGCAAGCGCGTACTGTATGGGAAGCTTCATATCGGGCAGGCCCATTTGGGCTTTAAGGCTGCCATCCTCAAACTGCACCATGGAATGTATGATGCTTTCGGGATGCACAATTACCTGTATCTGATCCGGCTGCAGGTTAAACAACCAGCGCGCTTCGATCATTTCCAGTCCCTTATTCATTAAGGTAGCGGAGTCTACCGAAATTTTAGCCCCCATGCTCCAGTTGGGGTGCTGCAGCGCATGCTCTTTTTTCACATTCACCAAAAAATTAGGCTTTTTCCCCAAGAAAGGCCCACCGGATGCCGTAAGCACCACCTTTTCTATCTTATTTCTCGTTTCTCCTACCAGGCATTGAAAAACAGCCGAATGTTCAGAGTCTACCGGTATTACGGGAACCCTTTTTTCTACCGCCTGTTGCATCACAATGTCGCCGGCTACCACCAGTGTTTCTTTATTAGCCAGCGCGATGGCTTTACCAGACCGAATGGCCTGCAAGGTTGACTTTAGTCCTGCAAAGCCTACAATAGCCGCCAGCATCATATCGTAGGTATCAAAAGCGGCAGCTTCCTCCAATGCCTTTTCGCCCGAAAATACCTTTACGTTTGTTGAGGCAAGTGCCTCTTTAACGGCAGTATATTTATTTTCATTTACAATAACCACCGCATTAGGATTGAATTTCTTTGCCTGCTGTATCAGCAGCTTATCGTTAGAATGGGCGGTGAGGATCTCCACCTCAAACAGATCGGGATTGGCAGCAATCACTTCCAGTGCCTGCGTGCCTATAGAACCCGTGGAACCAAATATAGCTATACGTTTTTTCATCAATTACTATTACTGCCTCATGCAGTTTAAGCTTTCAAGATACGGCAAAAGCTTCGATCAAAAGGAGCGCGTTACTTTTTTCTCTTCCAACCTGTACGTAAAAGCAGGAAGAGCATGCATATGGTGAAATATACATCCGATCATTAAAAGACAAAAAATATCCGGATAAAATAGTCTCCCGTTACGGTCTCAGTCTGTCAACCGGCTGTGCCTTACTCCTGCAGATAGGGTTTCAGTTCATCGGCTATCTTCCTGTCGTTACTCAGCCTGGGAACCTTGTTTTGTCCCCCTAATTTACCTACACTTTTCATATAATCAATAAAGCCATTCTTTCTTACCGGCCGTATTTTTAGCGTTTGGAGGATATTACCGCTGATGAGATCATCGTAATAAATATTCTTTTCCCTTAGATTCCGGTCTACCACCAGCGAAAAGTCATGAATGCTTTGAGGTTTGTGCTCAAACTCTACAAACCACTCATGGTAGCTTTTTCCCCTGTCCTGCGCTATCATGGGTGCGACCGTAAATTCGGTGATCTTCACTCCTTCGCGTTCTGCTGCTTTCAGCAGGCTGTATTCCACTTCTTCACTAATAACATGCTCGCCAAAGGCAGATATAAAATGCTTGATGCGGCCGGCAACTACTATGCGCCAGGGATCTGTTGAAACAAATTTTACAATATCGCCCAGGTTATAGCTCCACAGCCCGGCATTACTATTAATAATAAGCGCATAGTTTTCCCCCGCTTTTACATCCCTGAGCGAAAGCCGGGTAGGATTTTCGGAAAAGATCTCCTGTGCAGGCACAAACTCAAAAAAGATACCAAAGTCGGTATTGAGCAACAGCCCCTCCTCCTTCCGGGAGTCCTGGAAAGCCAGAAATCCCTCCGATGCGGGATAAGTTTCAATAGTATCCACTTTCTTACCGATGCTTTCAAACAACTTCGCCTTATAAGGCTCAAAATTCACTCCCCCCTGCACCATCACATTAAAATTAGGGAAGAGGTCTTTTATCTTCTTCCCGCTGCGCATCGTCAGCCGGTCGAAATACATTTGCACCCATGGGGGTATACCGCTGATCATGGTCATGTCCTGGTCAATCGTTTCATTCACTATCTTTTCCAGCTTGGTTTCCCAGTCTTCGATACAGTTGGTTTCATAACTGGGCAACTGGTTGGTGCGCAGGTAGCGGGGTATAAGATGATTGGAAATGCCGCTCAGCCGCCCGGTGGGAATGCCGCCAACCCTTTCAAGTGCCGGGCTGCCGCTCAGGAAGATCATTTTTCCGTCGGCAGCGGAATAATTCCCTGTTTCCGACATATAACAGAAAAAGGCATTCCGGGCGGTTTCAAAGTGGTTGTCTACCGATTCCTTGGTGATAGGAATATATTTTACCCCGCTGGTAGTACCGCTGGTTTTGGCAAAATAAATAGGCAATCCTTTCCACAAAACATTATGCTTCCCCTGCTTAATGCGTTCAATATAAGGTTTAAATGCTTCGTAGTCTCTTATGGGAACGGCCTGCCTGAACTGCTCATAGGTGGTTACCTCGTGCAGGGCATGCTCCTTCCCGAATTCCGTTTTCTTTCCTATTTTAAGCAGGTCCTTCAATATCCGCTCCTGGTCTTCAAGGGCGGTAAACATGGATCTTTTGACCTGCTTATGTATATAGCCGGCAAATGGTTTTGCCAAAAAAGATTTGATCTTCATGTACTTTCAGCAAGAATAGTTGAGACTGCAAAGATAGCTTTACACCTGCAAAGCGCTGGTTTACGGCGGTAAGATTTTTTCTTTTGATTATTTGCCGGGAACAAAATTAATCCTACCTTTGCACTCCTTAAATTTTGCCTCATGTTTGCAGTAGTTAAAATAGCCGGCCAGCAGTTCAGGGTTCAGCAGGGACAAAACCTGTATGTTCCGCACCTGTCCGGGAAAGCAGGTGATACCGTAGAATTTTCCGATGTGTTGCTGACAGATGATGGCAACAGCATTGCCACGGGCGCCGACATAAAACTGAAAGTGAAAGCCGAGATCGTTGGTGAGATCCAGGGAGATAAAGTGATCGCTTTTAAAATGAAAAGAAGAAAAGGCTTCCGTAAAAAGCACGGACACCGTACTCTATATACGCAGATCAAAATAACGGATATTGCATAGCTGAAATTCGGATACGAAGAACCCGAATCTCGAAATTGTAACTTCTAAATTAAAAAACAATGGCACATAAAAAAGGCGAAGGCAGTGTAAAAAACGGCCGCGACTCACAAAGCAAACGCCTGGGAGTAAAAATATATGGCGGTCAGCCTGCAACGGCAGGTAATATTATCGTTCGCCAGCGCGGCACTTCTTATCATCCCGGTAAGAACGTTGGTGTAGGCAGAGACTTTACTTTGTTTGCATTAAGCGATGGAATGGTTGAATTCAGGAAAGGAAAAAACAACAAAACCTTCGTTTCTGTAACCGCGGTTGAAGCAACAGCTTAAAAAAAAATTTTGCAGTTGGAAAAATGTTTTTACTTTTATGACGTTAATCCA
>CAZREP010000251.1:0-5414 GCA_964599035.1 uncultured Terrimonas sp.
CGGGGATTGTGCCGGTGATACAGACTCCGTTCGACGCGGCGGGGGCCATCGACGAAAAGAGTCTCGAGCGCCTCGTCGATGATGCGGTGCGCGCCGGCGTCGGCGGCGTCCTGGCGCCGGCAGTTGCAAGCGAGGTGGCCTATCTTACTTCGGCGGAGAGGGAGCGGGTCGTGCGCCGGGTTTCCTCCTGTGTCGAGGGCAAGGTTCCGTTTGTTGTTGGAGCTTCAGATCCAGACCCGACCATTTGCATACGAATGGCGCAACAAGGAGCGCGTTGCGGCGCCACCGCCTTTCTGGTGGCTGTGCCGGACCTGCTCTACGGAAACGAAGCTGGCGTGCTCGACTATTTCGGCCAGGTCGCCGCCGGCTGCCCGCTGCCGCTGATCGTTCAGGACCTTCAATGGTCGGGACCCGGGCTGGAGGTGGAAACCATCGCGCGCTTGCGGGAAAAGGTCGGCTCCGTGATTGGTATCAAAATTGAAACTCTCCCCGCCGGGCCAAAATATAGCGCGGTGCGTAGTGCGCTAGGAGATGACTTCCTTATTGCCGGAGGTTGGGCAGTCACGCAAATGATCGAAGCGCTCGACCGGAATGTCGATGCGATGATTCCTGAGGGCTCCATGCTCAGAGTCTACGTGGCGATCTCGCGACTCTACGCGGCAGGCGACCGGCTCCGGGCCAGAGAACTGTTCACGGCCCTGCTGCCTGTGCTCACGTTCACGAATCAGACTCTCGCGACGTCCGTGGCCTTCTTCAAACGGCTTCTTGTCCGGCGGAAAATATTCGAATGCGAAAATATGCGAATGCCGGGCTTTGCTTGGGATCGTTACAATGCCCGGATCGCCGAAGAGTCGATCGACATCTACTTCAGGCTCGAAAAAGCCGCACGCGCGATCGACCGCGGTATATAATTGTGGCGAATACGTAACGGCGGCGGCTGACAAGCACCGGACGGCGTCCGCTCGTCGCTTCCGAGCCGAAACGATGCTCGATCAATGAATATAAAGCAACCCGGCCGCGCGGCGGGTCGCCGGTGGCCGGGTGGTTTCGACAGGCGTCGTTGTCGATAGCCTGCGGCGCTCAAAAACGAAACTATACGAGTAAAGCATCAAGCGGCTGGAATCGAAACGCCTTTGAGGTAGTTTACCTTGAGCGACCTTCTTGTCTAACCCCACTCCAATCGCTTCCCATGAAGACCAAACTCCTATTCCGCGGATTTCTTTCTCTCATCGCGCTCTCCGTTGTCCTGTCGCCCATGAACGCAGGTGAAATTGTGGGCACTGTCGTCGACACCTCGAGCCGTTCACTCCTGCCGGGCGCCACCATTGTAGTCGTTGACACCGGCGAAAGCGCATCCGCCGACAGTGCCGGGCGGTTTCGAATCCAGGGGCTTCCTGGAGGCGAGTACCGGCTGCGAATCAATCATGGCCGTCACGAGACCGTCACCAAAACCGTGACAGTGCCGAACAGCGGATCGGTGTCGGTGACCGTGGAGATGGACGCCGACGTCGTGCAACTGGAGTCGTTTGTCATCGAAGGCTATCGCGAAGGCCGCTCTCGGGCGCTGGTTCAGAAGCGAAAATCGGTCAACGTGATCGATATTATTTCCGCGGATTCCATCGGCAACCTGCCTGATCGCAATGTCGCCGACGCCGTCGCCCGTTTGCCTGGAGTTAATATCGTTCGAAGCCCGGATGGAGGGGTGTCGGACGAGGAGAGCGAAGGACGTTACATTTCGATCCGCGGAATCGGACCAGCGTTCAATCAAGTAATAATCGATGGCGTAAACATGGCAGCGCCCGGAGCGGGCGGCGATCGCGCCACTCCTCTAGACGCCCTCAGCGCGGGCCAGATTGAACAGGTCGAAATCATCAAAAGCACTACGCCGGACCTCGATGCGAATGCGCTCGGTGGAACGGTCAGCATCAAAAGCATGAGCGCCTTTGATCGCGAGGGACGCTTCGTGTCAGGCGGCGTCGCCGCCAACTACAACGAGACCGCCGAAAAATTCAATGTGGAGAGCCAGCTCGCCTTCAGCGACACATTCGGAGCCGAAAACACCTGGGGACTTGCCGCAAGTGTCAGTTACGACGAGCGTGATACCTCGAACGACTGGTTGCAGGTCAACCGCTGGGATCTGCGGAACATCAACGGAGTCGATGTCCTGCTGCCACGAGATCTCCGCATGAAGCCTGCCTCGTCCTCCAGCCGGCGGTACGGGCTCAGTTTCAATCTGGAATATCGTCCGGATGACAATACGTCGTTCTTCGTTCGGCCGAATTTTTTCCACAAGGATCAGTTTCGGAACGTCAACGAAATCCTGATGTTCGTGAACAACTCGGTCGGGCAGGTGACCATGACATCGCCGACCGCCGGCGTTTTTTCCGGTCAGACGACCTCTGTTGAACGGCGGGAGAGTCGCGCCCTGACGGAGAATGACGTGATAAATGTATCGACTGGCCTGAAGAAAGTTGTCGGATCATTCACGATCGAGCCGATGATGGCGGTTTCTTCGGCCAAGGAGGATCAGGTCTATAATAGACAGCTGCAGACTATAGCAGGATCAGGCACCGTCGGGCCGGTGACGTTTGATGTCGCCGATTTGATTCCGGACTGGTCGCTTGATCCATCCATTGACGTTCCCTCGAGCTATCGTTTGCGTCGTACTCGCGACGACGATCGCATCACTGACGAAACGCTCTATACCGGCAAACTGGACGTTCGCTGGGATTCGGATCGGATACTTGGTCACCCCGGCTTTCTGAAGGCCGGCGTGAAGTACCTTGATCGCGACCGCACCGTGGACGCGGAATCGCGGCGCCTCGTGCCGGTCGGCGACTGGACCTTTGCGGACGTGGGCGTTCTGCCGGGACAGCCGATCTACAATGGACATTATGCCAACAGCTTCCTCCTCGACTGGAATCGAACCTACGATTTTATCCGAAACAATCCCTCCCTTACGGTCTTTAACTCGGAAGAGTCTGCTGCGAACTCGATCGAATCCGACTACAGAATGCGGGAAAAGGTGTATGCCGGCTATGCGATGGGCAGCATCACAATGGACAAGCTGACGTTGCTGGGTGGAGTTCGGTGGGAGGCCACCGATGGAAAGCTTCGATCGTTCGAGAACTTCTTTCCGCCCGATGGGCCCGAGGAAGTTATTCCGTCGGAGGGCTCCATCGACTACAGCCACGTTCTTCCAAATTTACAGGCTGTATATCGCTTCACCGATCGCCTCGTCGCGCGAGCTGCCTTCACCAAGACGATTGGTCGACCGAATTACGGGGACATACTTCCCAGCGCCTCCTTCCGCTTCGACCCGATTGGCGCATCTGCTCTCGACCCCGGGTTCCCCTATCGGGGATCGCTCGAGATAGGCAACCCGAACCTGCGGCCGTTCGAGGCGACCAATTTCGACCTTTCAACCGAATATTACATGAAGGGCGACGGAGTCCTCGCGGTGGCCCTTTATCACAAGCGCATCAACGGCAAGCACATAGAGATCAACGAGATCCGTGAGAACGTGATGCACAGCGGGATCGCGCTGGAGACACTGGAGGTCGAGACAAGTGTCAATGGCGGCGAGGACGACAGCTTCACGGGTCTGGAGTTCTCGCTTTATCAGCCCTTTTCGTTTCTGCCTTCTCCTTTCAACGGATTCGGCGTGGATTTGAACATGACGTTCAACCGCAGCAAACTGACCCTGGAGGATCGCCCCGGCGAGAGCCTGTCCTTGACCGACATTCCGGAACGGTTTTACAATGTAACGCTGTTTTACGAACGTGGGAAGGTGAGCAGCCGGTTGGCATGGTCGTATACCGGCCAGATAGCGACATCATACGGCGGGGACCCGGCGGAGGACCGTTTCATCAGGGCGCGTGGCCAGTATGACGCGCAGTTTCGCTACCGCATCAACGACAACTATTCGATCGTGTCGTCGATCAGCAACATCACGCGTGAGCCGGTGCAGTTCATTTATACGTCCACGAGGATGTCTCAGAGCGAATTGCGTGACAGGACCTACAGGCTCGGCATAAGTTTCAATTACTGAGGTGTGGATGGTTCGGCGAGTTTCCTACACCGATCGTTTGGCATTGAACCGCGCGTGAACCGCCGCAGTTTCCTATCCCTAGGGGGCGCCACGCTCGTGTCCGGCGCTCTTGCGCCTCTGCCGGCCCGATCCATGGAGGCAGGGGCGGGTTCGGATGCCGCGTCCGGATGCGATTGCGTCTACGACGTTGGCGCTCGAGCCCAATTGATGATCGATCAACGGCTGGTGGGGCATCACCGTGGCATTACGTTTACCGTCCATGCTGCCCGAAAGCATCCCATGAACCCATTGGTAACGGCCACCGAGCCCTGGGAAGGGCGCGCGATTCGGCTTTACGGCACGGCGCTGTTCGACAGGGAGGAGAGGCTGTTCAAAATGTGGTACATGTCGATTGGGGAGCATTTCCCCAACTACGCCGTTTATTATGCCACCAGCCGGGATGGTGTGGCTTGGGAAAAGCCGGGTGTCGGGACTGTGAAGCATCCCCGCTTGAATACACACAATGTCGTGTTCGAAAACGTGGAGATCGCCAATGTGATCAAGGATCACGCGGACCCCGATCCCGCGCGTCGCTACAAGATGATCGCATGCGACAATCGGAAAATCCCCCCGGCGACTCACCGGAACAATCCTCATGCCTACGTCTCCCCCAACGGTCTCGACTGGACGAAGATAAGTCCAGGCATGCCTGGAATGTTCATTTCCAGTGATGTAATGACGGCCTTCTATGATCCGGAGCGCGAGCTGTACGTGGCCATGCCCAAGGAAATCGTGTCGGTTCGTGGTCTTGGCCGGCGTTGCTTCGGCGTGACGACGAGTTCCGATATGCTGCATTGGACGGAGACGAGGATGGTTTTTCAGCCGGATCGCCTCGATGACGCGAAGCCGCTGCTCAAACCCGACGCCCGACGCCGCGCCGTTCCCGATGATCCGGAACTCGTTCATGCGGAAATCTACGGGGTTGGCGCGTACAAGCCGGAGAACGGCTACATAGCTTTTCCCTGGATGTTTCCGGTCAATCGGAACCCGGACGCTCGCAATCGCAACATGAGCGAAACCGACATTCAGATCGCGTTCTCGCGCGACCTGGAAAGATGGGAGCGCCCGCTGCGCGACACCGTCCTGCCGCTCGGCGAGCCTGGTGAATGGGACGGGAGCTGGATTACGACGGCCTCCTATGCCTTCCAACATGGCGATGAGATCCGACTTTATTACGGTGGAGACAATTATTCGCGCGACAATGCGACGGCGCCGGAAGAGGCGGGCAAAAAATATCAGGGACCGATCAGAAAGTATACGGCGTCGATCGGTCTCGCATCCTGGCCGCTGGACCGATTCGTTTCGGCGGACGGGGATTTGAATG
>CAZREP010000252.1:0-4900 GCA_964599035.1 uncultured Terrimonas sp.
TGATGATGACTGCTGGTTTAAAAATAAAAAATGCCAATAAAAGCTTTTACCAGACATTCAGGTTAACCCGCGCGGCAACAGAAGGCTTATCTCTGTATGAATTAAGTGATGGTCAATGGGATATACCTGAATTGTACCGGAAGCTGAAATTGCTGCAAACAAAAAATACCCGTTTTAACGGATTGGAGATTACCCGGCATTTCAGTGCTGCCGGACGTAAAACCCTGCTGATGAATGGATTTAAATTCATCGTTGAAGGCAGGAAAGAGGATCCCCTGATCATCCTTATTATCCGGGATATTACCTTACGGAAGGATATGGAAGAAAAATTGATGGAAAATGAAGAACGCTTCAGGTTGCTGGTGCAAAACTCTTCCGATATCATTACTGTTTTTGCCGAAGATGGTACGGTTCTATATGAAAGCCCGGCAATAGAGCCTGTATTGGGTTATAAACCGGATGAGCGGATAGGGAAGAATATTAAGCTGGACATGATCGTGCACCCTGACGACAGGGAACATAAACTGGACCTGTTACAGCAAGCGGTTGCTAACCCGGATGAAAATGTATGCGGTGAGTTCCGTCTCCGCCATAAAAATGGTAACTACCGCACTATTGACGCTATTTTCCGGAGCTTTTTGAATGATGATAAGATCAATGGCATTATTGCCAATTACAGGGATATAACAGAAAGAAAAGTACTTGAGAAGCAAAAAGACGATTTTATCGGTGTAGCCAGTCATGAGTTAAAAACACCGGTTACCAGCATTAAAGCCTATTCGCAGATACTGGAAGAATTGTTTAAGAAAAACGGCGATACCAGATCGGCCGAACTGGTGGGCAAAATGAATATGCAGGTCGACCGGCTTGCCACACTTATTGTAGACCTGCTGGACTTTAACCGTATTGAAGGTAACCAGCTAAAGTTCAGGGAAGAGAGTTATGAGCTTAATGAACTGATCACAGAGTTAGCAGAGGAGTTGCAAAGAACCACACATCAACATACGATCAAAGCTGAATTGGACCGTCCGGTGCTGATGACAGGTGACCGGTACCGCACGGGGCAGGTATTAAGTAACCTGCTTAATAATGCCATTAAATACTCCCCTAAGGCCACCGAAGTGACCATACGCACAACGGTTAACAGCAAACGGGTTGTAATAGCTGTCCAGGATTTTGGCGTAGGCATTGAAAAAGAGCACATCGACCTAATATTTGAACGTTTCTTCAGGGTGGCAGAGCCTGTTATCAATACTTTTTCCGGACTTGGGCTTGGACTGTACATTGCTTCCGAAATTGTCCGTCGTCAGCATGGCAAAATATGGGTGGATTCCGAAAAGGGAAAAGGTTCTACGTTCTATGTTTCCCTGCCCGTCTCAAAATCCAGACAGGAACAAAGCATACTATCTGTTGATCAATAGAAGACAAAATTTGCCGGTATATTGTTTGATATAAAATAGATATGATAAAAAGAATACTGGTTGCCGATGATGATCCTGGCATTCAGGACATATTTAAGATTATCCTGGAATCAGCAGGCTATGGGGTTGAAATAATATCCAATGGTGAACACCTGCTTGAAGATAAATATATCATTCCGGACCTTTTTTTATTGGACAAACGTTTATCAGGCATTGATGGCATCGATATTTGCCATCATCTTAAAAGCCGGAAAGCTACTGCCCATATTCCGGTGATCATGGTCTCTGCCAATCCGGGTATTGGCATATTGTCCAAAAAAGCCGGCGCCGATGATTTTATAGAAAAGCCTTTCGATATAAAGCATCTGCTTGCAATGGTTAAGACTTATTTGGAAAAAAAGATCCCTGTAAGTACCTGACTCTTTTTCCAGCACCTTCATTTGGTTTTTATGAAAGTATATTCTTCCTTGAGGCGCTATAATGAAATTTCCCCGGTATACCGCAGATGTAGAAAATATTACACGTAAAAAGCCGTACTGCTGTTGTGATCCCTCTAAGGAGGCATAAAATAATTCCGGTACGGTTTTTTGAGGTCTTTACCTGTTATCCGATGTTGCCGGTGGAGTATATGTTATATATCATACGAATTTTATGGAACATCATATTGCCTGGGCAACACATTCATTCATTACATTAAAAAATGAAATTATGATCAGTACTGAAAACAACGCAGCCGTATTGAATGACCTGATCCAGATCAATAATGATCGTATGAAATGGCGCTTGATGATGCAGCGGATGATGAGTTATCGCCTGATGTGGTAAGGCTCATCATAGAGCAAAAAGCAAAACTGAAGAGAGCGCATGATGAAATTAAAATGTTGCGGGATAGTCAGGTTGCATAATCAATTTTTTTGACGAAGAACCTCAACTTCTTAAAGACGAAGGGCGTTTTGGGATGATGGGAAACCGGGGTGGCAATAGGGGATATTGCTGTTCCGGTTTTTATTAGATCTTATAAACAGGAAGGCTGTCTTGTTTTCAAACGGTAGAAATGAAAAATCATACTTCAAAAAAGAAAGTATCAATGATCCCTGCCGTGCTGGAAAGGCAATAAGCGGCTTTATGAATGAACAATGCCCCTCAAGGTAGGGGGAAAGCATAATAATATTGCCGGCGACACAAACCCAAAGGATATGATAAAACAACAACCTGGGCTTGATATGGATGAATATCTACAAACGCGCTTAATGAGCTTATAAAGGCGGTGCGTAAGGTAGGACCAGGATCAATTTATAGATTTGTGGAATGTCACTTTAGAGCCGACGAAAGCGTTCTTGTTTTAACGAAGGCGTATAAAGGTATGCTGTGATGATTGGGAGGTAATAGTGTTATGTTGGAGATATTGGTAACGGGATCGGGCTTTCAATGCTGGTCTGAAATTGCTTGTTAATCTTCAGAGGTAACTTTTACATAATTCTTTTGATATGCTAAGGGAGTTTTGCCGGTTATATTTTTAAAACATTTGTAAAAATTGGTGGGATTGTTAAAGCCGCTTTCGTAGCCTATGTAGGAAATGGAATAGCGGTTTTCCATCAATAACTTACATGCATGTCCTACCCTTATCTCTTGTACGAATTTGCTGTACGTCTTTCTCGTGTTAGACTTAAAAAAGCGACAAAATGAATTAGGGCTTACATTGGAGACCCGGGCTACATCTTTTAACTTAATCGTTTCTTTAAAATGAGAGAGTGTGTACTCATAGATTTTACTAACCCGGTCGGTCTCTTTTAAATGGCCGTTGTGTTGATACCCCTGGGAAGCAATAGCTTTACATTCGCGCGAATTACCAATATGGTGAAGTATTTCCAACAATAAAATAATGCGTTCTGTTTCTTTGGCTTTCATCATTTCATGCATTTTCCCCACTACATATTCCTTCGTTTTACCCCGAATAGATACTCCCCTTGCTGCTTTCTGCAATAAAGTATTTATTTTTTTTAGTTCAGGCACTTCTAAGAAGGCAGTTCCCCAAAAGTCTTGTCGAAAATGCATTACCAGGCCTGTAGAGTTAGTTTGTCTTTTCTTTTTTTCTATGTCAAAAATTTCATCCCACCGCCAAAAGTGCGGAATATTGGAACCGATCAACACAAGGTCCCCCTGTTCAAACCGCTCTATGTTATCAGCTATAAGTTGAATGCCGCTGCCTTTTTGGATATAGGTCAATTCAATTTCCGGGTGAAAATGCCAACCATTAAAGTGATGTTTAATTACGTATTTCCTGATGCTGAAGCTTTCGTTCGGGTGAGTAATAACTTTTAAAAGCCGGGGGTTCATCTCTTTTGTTATGTTTTAAGTGTATTTTATTTACTATATGCCAAAATAGTTTAAAACTATGCCAAAATGTTAGTAGTAACAAGATTAAATTTGAATTTATTTTTGACCAATAATAAGGTTAGTTTTTAGGTATTAATTCACGATTGCAAACCCCCATCAAATAATCATATTATGTCAAAATAATATTTACCACCGCCGGCTGTATTTACATTAAGTATATAGGTTCTTCATAGAGTTAAACAGGTGTTTACGCTTGAAGGGTCTTCTATTGTCCTGATGTAAATAAATATCATGCAACATTTAAGAAAATATGTTTCTTCCTGTTCTAAAATCAAAATTATTGTTTATGAAAAAGTCACAATTATTTCCTGGTTTTCTATGCTTGGATTTCCCGTCTGGATTGATAGGAGAGGGAAATTTTAAGAGTGGCATTACAAAAGCTACAATCACTGCTTTGACGATAGTATTGTCGTTTGGAGCGTCCGCCAACTATTCTAAAATCCTACCGGGTCGGGAAGTATTGAAAGAGGGCTTGTACGACCAGTCCAAATTAATAAGAGGTAAAGTGGTAGATGAAAATGAAGAACCGCTAACGGGGGTAACCGTGCAGGTAAAAGGACAGCGTGATTTTGTTATCACGAGTGGAGATGGGGGTTTTTCGATTTCTGTTCCGGATGAAAATGCCATACTTGTTTTTTCATTTACAGGGATGGTAACACAGGAAGTAAAGCCTGGAAATAAAGAAATGCTGTCCATTGTAATGGAATTCAATAAAACTACTTTGTCGGATGTGGTAGTGGTTGGATACGGAACTCAGAAAAAAAGTAATATCACAGGATCTGTGTCTACAGTTTCATCAGAAGTGTTAAACAAAAGAGCCACCACAAATGCATCTGTACTGCTTCAAGGGAGAGTTCCTGGTTTGCAGGTTGTGCAATCTTCGGGGCAACCGGGAAGAGACAATGCTATAATGAATATCAGGGGGCTGGGGTCTTTTGGTGCAAATCCTGCTCCGCTGGTATTGATTGATGGTGTGATTGGTTCACTGCAAAACCTGGCGCCTAATGATGTGGAAAGTGTTACGGTGCTTAAGGATGCTGCTTCGGCATCTATATATGGAGCAAGGGGAGCCAACGGAGTAA
>CAZREP010000252.1:4910-5336 GCA_964599035.1 uncultured Terrimonas sp.
ACTGGTTACCAATTCGGCTGAATACATGGAAATGTACAATTTCGCAAGGGAGAGGAATGGAGAGGGGGTGTTGTATACCCAGCAGCAAATTGATGCATACAAGAATGCCACTGATCGGGAACAGTATCCCAATTTTGACTGGCTGGATTATTATTTCAATCCCGCTTTAGCTGTTAACCACTACATCGGGCTTTCGAACGCAACAGAAAAAGGGTCGTATAAGTTATCGATGAACTATCTGAACCAGGACGGCGTAATGCCCAATATCAATCTTAAAAGATATAACGCGCAACTGAATTTCAGCAACCAGTTAACCAAAAATATAAAAGTGGGGTCCAACATAGGGTTCATGTACAGTGATAACGTAGAGCCATGGATTAACCCGGGCTTTTCAGCCTCCATTGTACATGGGGCTGTTTATCAAAA
>CAZREP010000253.1:0-5291 GCA_964599035.1 uncultured Terrimonas sp.
TACAGGGATATTAATATGCTGAAAACGAAGCAGCATCCCGCCGCCCGCCGGATCATCACCCTGCTCGACCAGCCCAAGAGGCTGTTGGCTACCCTGCAGATAGCTAATACTTTTGTAAACGTAGGTACGATCATCGTATCCAATGTGCTGATGGATGAACTACTACAGCAGCCCAATGCTTTCCTGAACTTTATCATCAAACTGATCGTCATTGTTTTTTTACTGGTGCTTTTTGCCGAAATTCTGCCGAAGGTATCGGCTACGCAAAACAATATAAGGTTTGCCTACAGCGCTTCCCTGCTTATAGAAGTGCTGTACAGCTTTTTCAGTAATATGAGCAAATGGTTTGTAAAGTTTACAGACCGTATAGAAAGAAGTTTCGGCGGCATTAAAACCCACCATGTTTATAACCCGGAAGATATTGACCAGGCCATTGAAATGAATGCGGGCGAGCACACTACGGAAGAGGAAAAAAATATCCTTCGCGGCATAGCAAGGTTTGGCCAGGTTACCGTAAAGCAGATCATGCGCACCCGGCTCGATGTGAGCGCTGTTGACTACAATACCGGTTTTCGCGGGCTGATCCGCAAAATAGAAGAGCTGCATTATTCCCGCCTGCCTGTTTATAAAAATAATCTCGATGATGTGGTGGGCATCATACACAGCAAAGATGTACTGCCCTTTATCAACGAACCGGATGACTTCGACTGGCGGCAATTGATCCGTCAGCCCTATTTTGTTCCCGAACAGAACCTGATCAAGGATCTTTTACGCGAGCTGCAAAGAAAAAACACTCATTTTGCCGTAGTGGTAGATGAGTTTGGCGGAACGGAAGGGATCGTGACCATGGAGGATATCATGGAAGAAATTATTGGCGATATACGTGATGAGTTTGACGATGAAGAAAGCGTAAACAAGAAGATAGACGATCACACCTATATTTTCGAGGGACGCATAATGATAACAGACGCCTGCAAGGCCATGGGTTTAAAAACAGATACCTTTGACCAGGTAAAGGGAGATAGCGAGTCCATCGCCGGATTAGTACTGGAACTGGCAGGCGAGATACCACAGGAGGGACAGGTAATTCCCATCGGCGATTTTGAATTTACGGTTATGGAAATCGATAAAAACAGAATTAAAAAAGTGAAAGTGACCATCAGGTTGCTAACCGCCCAGTAAGATGATTACTAAAGAAAGTAATAAGCAAGATAATCAAAAAAACAGGACTTCTGTGGGCGTATTTCAAATTTTCACCGGTTGGTGGTGACACCAACCGGGTCGGTTGCCCTGGGCGGTGTCTCACCACCCACGAGATAAACGCACAAAACTCAGATCAATAGCAAGATGATTAAACGATTATACCTTCCGCTCTCTTTTTTATTCTTATTTACCACCATATTATTTTCCTGTAACAGCAATTATACGCCACGGCCCAAAGGATATTTCGCCATAGACTTTCCACGGCATGAGTACCGGTTGTTCAACCAGCCGGGTTATCCATATAGCTTTGAATACCCCGTATACAGCTCGATAGCCAAAGACAGTTCTTTTTTTGGTGATGATCCCGACGATCCTTACTGGACCAATATTGACTTCCCTACTTTCAACGCACGGATATACCTGAGCTATAAAACCATCGGGGGAAGATCGTTATACAAAGTAAAGACCGACCACGGTTATAAGGATTCCTCTTCTTTAAACACTTTTGAAAACCTGCGCGAAGACGCCTATAAGATCACGTTCAAGCATACCGTAAAGGCATCTTCCATCGAAGATTCGGTGTTTGTAACACCCAATGGCATAGGAGGTGTCTTTTTTAAGGTAGGCGGCAACGCAGCAACCGGCAAACAGTTTTTTGCTACTGATACTGTTAAACATTTTCTCCGCGGCGCCTTGTACTTTGACGCTACACCCAATGAAGATTCCCTTGGGATCGTTTATGATTTTTTGCAGAAAGACATGATACACATGATCAATACGCTGAAATGGAAATAGGGAGGATTGATGATTTATGGTTTTAGCTTATCTGTCGTGCAGTCCTGAATTTTTGATACAACATCATAATTTGATATGCGCTCTGTTACGGTAATGTTGATTTACAAAATACAGCTTCCATAAGCATGCAACAAATCATTACGGGCGTATCTCAACATTTTTCCGGTTGGTATCAACAGCACGGATAGCACCATCCTGCGCCGCTCCACGAAAAGCATTTACCATGTACCCTCATCAATAATTATTGGTCTCCGACATTTCATAAATCTCCAAACGCTCTGCCATTACAGGCTCCCCGGTTGCAAATAACTTAACCTGCGTGCTGGCTTTTAATTCGGGATATACTACCTGGGTAACACACTGTCTGCCATTTGCAAAAACCTCAATAATGGACCGGTCAATAAAAATATCCAGTTGCAACCGCTCTCCCTTCCTCAATTCAAATGGTGCTCTTTGCCGGGATGTGGTATTCCCATACCCTTCTATTTTTTCAGGCTTCGAAATAACATGGGTTACCATCTCTACAGGGTTATGAAAGGATGATTTAATAAAATCAATAATGATCTCTTTCGCTACCGGGTCGTACTGGACAACGGTCTCTTCCCTGCCATCCGGTGAGCAAAACACTTTAACACCGTAAGGTGATTTTTCGGAGCCTTTAAAGTCTACTTTAATTTCCAGCGATGTGCCTTCCAGGGAAACCGTTCTTTCTGTATTGGCAGCAATGAGTCCCGGTTTTTCCTTCAGCCCGCCGGGCAGTCTTATATTCCTGATCTCTTCCGGCGGATTGATCTGCATTTCCCCGCTTTCAGAAAGCGTTAATACCCTTGGCAGGCTCATGATACCCGCCCAGCCATAATTGGGAAGATGAGCAGGCTTTCTTTCCAGCACCCATCCCCATATGATATTCCTGCCCTTATCATCCACCAGTTGCTCAGGGGCAAAAAATGTTCCGCCGGGCCAATTCATACGACCGTGCTTTTCTATGGTGTACTTATCGTTCTCAAATTTTCCGATATAATATTGCGTACCCAACTGATGGCTGATGAACAACAGGATATCTTTATTTCCGATCCTGAAAAAGTCCGGGCAGGAAATATCCTCATACTTAAAAAGCCGGTTGTTTTTCCGGTCTATAAAATCGCCGATATAGTCCCATTTATACATGTCTTTCGACTTAAACAGCCCGGTGATCTCCCCTCCGGAGATCTGGTAATACTGATCTGTTTTTTTATCGAACCAGCATTCGGGATCCCACGCCCGGTACTCCCCTTCATGAGCACTGCCTTTCGCCGGCGTTGCCAATACAGGATTGCCCTCAAACTTTATCCAATTCCTTAAATCCCTGTCTTTCGAGTAGGCCACAAGGTTAACATTCGCTCCTGCCCCATGATAAATAATATGGGGAACGCCTTCTCTCGAAAGGAAGGTTCCGCCGCTGAATATACCCAGCTCTACATCGCCCGGCTTTACATCCAGCATATCGGGGTAAAGCGTCCAGTGGAACAGATCCCTGCTGACAGCGTGGCCCCAGAAATGTTCCCGCTTTCCATTTTGCAGGCTCTGGTAAATAAAGCCCAGGTGGTATTTCCCGTTCCAATAAATGCCGCCGTTGGGATCGAAGGGCATGGCAATGCCTTCGGGATTTGCAAAATGAAAGATAGGCCGGTGAGGGTCGTGTTGGATCAGCTGCCTGAGCTTCCGGCTTGCATTGATCAGGTCTGCATCGTCTTTTTTGTCGTACTGTGCATAACCAACCTGGGAAACGAGGATGCACAGCACCCAAAATATACTTTTGCGCATAATGTGTAGTTTAGATGATTAACCTTATGAATCTAATAGGGATTGGAAGGCGCTATATCCCAGGTTTTAACCGACACCACTGCCGCGTTACCGCCTTTGGAAAAAAGCTGTATGGCCGAGCCTCCTAATGTGGGATACACCGTTCTTGCAATCGCCTGCCTGTCGTTTGCAAAAACTTCTATAATCCCCTTATCAATAAATACCCGCAGGTTAAGCACCTCTCCCTTTTTCAAATCAAACGGCGCGCTCTCCACATTTCTTCTTCCGTAGCTTACACTTGATTTTGACGCATCCAGCTTCAGCTTCTTTTCTTTGGCGTCGTAGTAAATGACCGTCTCTTCCTTTCCATCTTCCGAACGGGCCACCACAACGCCTGTTTGCGTGGCGGTGCCGGGCTGTATGGTGATATCCATTTCGGTGTACCGGCTGCTTTGCTGATGCAGTGTCAACGGCTTGCCTGCAGTAAGGCTGATATTTTTTCTTTCCCTTTCATTCATTCGCAGGCTTTTCAATTCTTCCACCGGGCGCATCCCCAATTCACCATCCCTGTTCACCCAAAGCGACCGGGGTAATCCATATATACCATTCCATCCGTAATAATTTTTCAGGCTATCGGGCCGGTCGTCGAAGATCCAGGCCCACATGATTTGCCGTCCCTTGTTATCCACCAAAGCCTCGGGTGCAAAATAAGCGTTGTCGGTCCAGGTCATTCTTCCGTGTGTATCAGGGAAGAACTGATCTTGCCGGTAGCTGCCGATATAATACTGGCAGCCCAGGTTATGACTGATGAACAGCAGGAGATGCTTATCGCTTTTACCTCCATCGGGAGAGGAGGGCAACGGTAAGAAGCTGGGGCACATATTATCCTCTGTTTTTTGTGTCCACTTCCTGCTCGACCGGTAAAATTCATGCTTATATGTCCAATCCTTCAGGTTGTCCGATTCAAACAGGTACAACCGGTCGCCCTGGTAATTAAGCGAATCGTCCGGTAAGCTTCCTTCCGTGAAATTAGCGGGCAGCCCGGCACCGCGCGATCCGAATTTCCGGAGCACCAGGAGATTGCCGGTAGCCATATAATACTTACCATTTTTTTTCCAGATGTTAGAAGGATCCGCTGAGCCAACATAAAAAGGTTTCCCAGAAGTATCTTTCATTGCTGTTATGCCCCATTCTGCAGATTTGATCACCGGGTTAGCTTCAGACTTCTTCCAGGTTAAAAAATCCGGGTGTTTGCTGCTGGCAAGGCCGATGCCTTTTGCCCCCCACAGCATCCAGTAAGATAATACAACCGTGCCATCATCATCTACAAAGGCGCCCCCGCTGAAGCAGCCTTCATCACCATCTCCCGGCCCTATTGCATCGGGATGATATCTCCAGTGCAGCAGGTCTTTGCTGGAGGCATGGCCCCAGGCAAACTTGCCATCTGTACGCTTATACAAAAACATCAGGTGATAGAGCCCGTTATGATAAAATGCACCATTGGGATCTCC
>CAZREP010000254.1:0-5283 GCA_964599035.1 uncultured Terrimonas sp.
GAAGTATGGCTTTACAAGCAGGTATAGTAGGACTACCCAATGTGGGAAAATCAACCTTGTTTAATGCAGTAAGCAATAGTGCCAAAGCACAGGCAAGCAACTATCGCTTTTGTACGATTGACCCTAACGTGGGACTGGTAGATGTGCCGGATAAAAGATTGAACAAACTGGCGGAGTTTGTAAAGCCCGATCGAATTGTACCTACACAAATTGAAATAGTAGATATTGCCGGATTAGTACGAGGTGCCAGCCGCGGTGAAGGGCTGGGCAATAAATTCCTGGGAAACATCCGGGAAGTGGATGCCATCATTCATGTAATACGCTGCTTTGAAGATGAAAATATCCTGAGAGATGAAGGAGCGATTAATCCTGTAGGTGACAAAGAAATTATCGATACCGAACTGCAATTAAAAGATCTGGAAAGTGTAGAGAAAAAACTACAACGTACAGAAAAGCTGGCTCGTACAGATGCTAAGCTCAAAATAGAACTGGAGGTGTTGCAACAATGTAAAGCACATCTGGAAAAAGGGAAAAACATCAGAGAGCTACACCTTAGTAAAGAAGAAAAAACAGCTATCGCCGATTTATTCTTACTTACCGATAAACCTGTATTGTATGTTGCCAATGTGGACGAAGCTTCCATGCATACCGGTAATCAATACTCTGCCACACTACAAGCCGCTGTGAAAGACGAAGGTGCTGAAGTTATTATCATGAATAATAACATTGAAGCACAAATTGCAGAAATGGAGAACGAAAATGACCGCTTGCTTTTTATGGAAGAGTATAAGATGACAGAGCCTGCCTTAGATCGTCTAATTCATTCTGCCTACAAGCTGCTCAACCTGTTTACTTATTTTACCGCTGGTGTGCAGGAAGTAAGAGCCTGGACTATCCAGCAGGGATGGAAAGCCCCACAAGCGGCCAGTGTTATTCATACTGATTTTGAAAAAGGCTTTATCAAAGCAGAGGTAATAGGCTATGATGATTATGTGCAGTATGGCACCGAAGCGGCTTGCCGCGACGCCGGTAAATTGCGTATAGAAGGCAAAGAGTATATTGTAAAAGACGGGGATGTAATGCACTTCCGCTTTAATGTGTAAAAGCTATCCTTTAGGTTGCAGGCAGGTAAGCCGCAAGTGATGTGCTAGTGCTTGATAAATTTTTCAGCTACCCATTGCTTACCATCACTAACCATAATCGTGTACATTCCATTTATAAGTGCTGCCACCTGTATAGGTATAGTTCCTTGCCCTGCATTAAACTTTTTCGTAAACCGGACAGCTCCTGTATGATCCCTTACCTGTACTTCCGTAATATTTTTCTTTCTCACTGTTTTATCTTTTGTTTCTTCCAGCTCTACATATAATATAGTCTTAACAGGATTGGGAGAAAGAAGCATCTTTAGCTCCGGTGCGGGTGCAAACTGCGGTTCTAGCCCGCAGGAACTTAACGATACACATTCAAAAATAAATCTCTCGGAATAACTCCCACAGGAATTAGTAACTGTTGCCTGTAGATACGCCTTTTGTCCGAGAGCTGAGAAATTGACCCATACCGAGCCGCTTGCCTGCCCCCAGTTTACACCGGCATCCACAGATACGCTCCAACTGATAGATGCTCCGGGAGGTAACGACATGTAGGTGCTAAAAGCTACGCAGGCCGGATTAACAGGTTCTAGTGCGAAGTTGGAAGCAGGAACCATTGCTGCCGTAGGACTAGTAAGAGAATTGTAGGTGCCGGTAAAGTATGGTATCCCGCTGATGGTAATATTGGGTTTGGTAAGGGTGGCTACCACTTTATCGCATACGGTGATGGCTGCCTGCAGGGTAATGACTCCATCAACGTGCTTACCAAGCAGGGTCTCATTAGCCGTAGGGCTGTTGATAATAGCTATACCGGGCGGTGAGGCTGACCCATTGTACGGAAGCTCCGGCGGGCAGGCCGGGTATGCTGTAAGGCGTGGACAGATGGCATACTAAAGAAGGCCCAGCAATGGTGGTGGGCAGCGCCGCTTTAACAGCGTTAAACGCATTGACCCTGCCATAGCCCATCTCATTATTCCAGCCACTGGTATAAATATAATTGTCTCCTACTTTATCGGCTGTATTGATAATAATATCCCTCACCTGCTGCTGGGTAAGCCCGGGGTTGACGGATAAGATAAGCGCCGCTATGCCGGAAACCTGCGGGCCGCAGCGGAAGTACGAGCGAACCATCGGGTATAATCTGTATTACCAAAATCAGTAGAAACAAGTGGTGTTCCCGAATGGTTAGGATGTTCAGGTATATCCGAATTATACCCGGTACTACCCTGTCTATTGGTAGTAGCAATCAATACACCCGGCGCCATCACACCCAGCCCGGTGCCGTAGTTGCTTCCCCACGCTCCTTCGGTATCGCAGGACAAGGGATTGCCGGCATGTTTCCGCTCGTTGCACATGCTCATGGCGCCTACTGCTAATACCTGTGCATGATTCGAGGGAAAGTAAATGACAGGGACATTATCATTACCGGCAGCAAAAACCACCACAGTACCAAGGCCGCCGCGTCCATACACTACCGCATCATCAATAGCATCGGTAATCAACTGCTGGCTGGTAATGGCATCACTGCACCAACTGTTATTAATCACATGCGCCCCGTTTTGCCAGGCAAAACTAATCCCGTCGGAGAGCTTTAGGCTTGTTAAGGGTGCTGCAACTAATACAGCACTAATGGACATGAGCTGTACACCGGGCGCCACCCCGGCTACGCCTATCCCGTTATTGGCCGTAGCGCCTATAATACCTGCTACGGGTACGCCGTGAGGCCCGTACACCTGGCTGGGGCTGGCGCCTGTTTCCGCATCATAGCTGGCGGAAAGAATATTATTAAAATCCGGGTGGTTAAATTCTAACCCGTCATCTATCACAGCCACTACTATCGTACTGCAGCCGGTGGTAATATTCCAGGCAGGCAGGATATTGATATCACTACCCGCCGTGCCGCCATATTGCCCGGTATTGCTTAAATGCCACTGGTGCTGGAAATAAGGGTCGAGGGTAAATAGGTTGGGGCTGTTAGTTGCAGCAAAGCCCACATTATCCGAAATGCCCCCGCTTAGCTTGTAATTGGCCATCAGGTCGGGCTGGGAGGCGGCAAATAGCCCGGTTTCATAAAAAAGATTGGCCATTTCCAGCGCATGGCCACCGGACTGTTTTGGTACAGGACAGGATATACCATAGTGGCATAAAGCGGCTATGGCCGGTAATGGCTACCCTGTTTTCCCGGGCAAGCTTTTCCAGCGCCGGGTAGTCCTCCTCCTGCTTTAGCTTTACATAAAAAAAGGAAGACAGTCCTGTTTCCTTCCCATTAGCGAGGAAAAAGGGCGCGGCGTAAATAATATCCGGCGATTGCATAAGATTAGTAACCGGGCGGCTGACGACTCCCCAGTATAAGTCGTCACGTTCTTCGTAAGTATGCCCTGCTTTTTCTATGGATTTTGGTACTACTAATTGCCGGAAGGCTGTTATCGCTGTGGGGGAAATGGCTAATGTTTGCGCCAGTGTTTCTTTTGTTGCAGCCGTTGTAAGTACAAAATTTTTCCCTGGCAATAATTCTAAAGCCTGTTGGGTATCATTGCCCCAGTAGTAATGGCGCTGGGCAGTAAGAAGATTGAGAATAGCAGATAATAGAAATACAAAGAAGGTGGTGGTGGTCTTTGTCATGATTATTCATTAGATTGAAAAAAGCCGAAAACATAATTATAAAAATGTGGCAATTATATTTTTATTAAAGGCTTGTTCATAGTATTATTTGTAAATCAAAGACTACCTCCGAACTGGAATATTTCTTTTCAATTACTACTAATGAAGTTGTTATAGATGGTCCGGCACATATTCCTTTGCGTACAATTGCTTTATAAATAATTTTATTACTGCACAGAGATATATTTTCTTCATGAGCTTCTTTACTGCAACTGGTATTGCGAAAAAGCCCCCCTATAATAAAATAGTTATCAAAATCAATTAGCGGTAAAGCAGAAGAGCAGCCCATATACTTTTCATAAGCAGCCTGGTTTTTAATAATCACACCTACTATTCTAGAAGGAGTTTTAATATTTTTAAAACAGGTGCCTCTTTCAAATTCGTTATTATAAAAAGTTTCAATAGGCACAGAACTACTTTCTCCGCAAATGTAGGGAGCAGTATTTTCTTTTATTGCCACTTCTATGACATCAACTATTTCTTCCTCCTCTTCCGGTGGCGGTGCAGGGGATTTCTCACAGCCTACCATCAGCAGGCTACAAAAAAGCAGTACTGTAAAGGGGTTAAGTAAATTTTTCATATTAAAGGTGGTGGTTATTTTTTACAATCAAAAGCATCTTCTACTATACCACATTTAACTTTACCAGGGTTTTACTTGCATATCAAAAACAATTTCTTGATTGATATACTTTTTCTCTATTACCACCATAGAGAAAGCATGATGCCCTACGTCACCACCGATTCCTCTAACCATATTTATTTTAAAAATAATTTTATTGTTACAAGTGAAAATATCTGAACTATTTAAAAATGTCATATAATTTCGGAATACACCCACCAACACAAAGTATTTATCAAAATCTAAGGTGTTGGCAAATTCACTACATTGTACATACTTATCATAAGCCTCCTGATTTTTAATAATAATGCCGATAGCTCTGCTTGAACCGGAAGTAAGTCCCAAGTTGTGTATCTTCGTACGACAAATGCCATTCGCTATTTCATCAGTATAAAATGTGCTAACCGGCTCTGGATCTCCCTCAGTACATTCAAAGGGAGTATTTTCTTCCGGAAGCTCACTAATTATTGCGTCAGCTGTTTCTTCTTCCTCCTCTTCCGGAGGTGTCGGAGTTTTTTCACAGCCTACCATCAGCAGACTACAAAAAAGCAGTATTAGAAATGGGGCGATTATTTTTTTCATATACTGATAGTTTACTTCAGAAAACCAAGACTTCCTTATTTATCTGTATTCCTATCAATTACAGTATAGTATCCTGCTCTTACTAAAACTCGTTAGGTAAGATACAGTTTTTGAACGACTAAAAAAAGCCTGCAATTTTTGATGTAGCCTATTACATAAATACTTCCTTATTTTCTTGTAAATAAGCTTGCTAAAGAAGCTGGCATTGGGTTAACTTTTATGGGCAACTATTCTGTTTAGCTGGTTTTATCAACAATTATTCAATACTATCTTTTATCGGTGTCCAAAAAGCATCTAACTGCATAATACTTTCTTTCAAAAAAGATATAATGG
>CAZREP010000255.1:0-5268 GCA_964599035.1 uncultured Terrimonas sp.
GTTGTGCACCGGGAATCAGCATGCCTGTGGTGGTACGTTTAAACAGGTCGAAGCTGCCGGTAAACCTGTTGCTGAACAGCCCGAGATCAACCCCGAAATTCCTGGTGGTTACTTTTTCCCATGTAAAGTCGCCACTGATCAATCCCGGGGCATCTAATGTAAGATACCTTACCCCGGAAACATCTGCCCAATTGGAAGTAGGCCGGGTTTTCATTCCGGAATAATACAGGTAATTGCCTATGGATTGGTTGCCCACATTACCATAGCTTGCCCTGAATTTCAGATCAGACAGAACGGGTTTGAGCACATTCATAAATGCCTCGTCTGATACTCTCCAACCGGCAGATACCGAAGGGAAAAAGCCCCATCTTCTACCTTCAGGAAATTTGGAGGAACCATCATATCTGCCCGTGGTTTCCAACAAATATTTTCCTTTATATGCGTAATTGAACCTGTAAAAATATCCCTGCACCGCGTATTCAGAAAATCCGTCAAAACCATTGGCATCCGGCTGGATAACACCCGTACCGCCATCTAAATAGGGAAGGTTGGGATTGATCATGTTCGACATCTGCGCATTCAGTAATTCAAAATAGGAGCTTTCCTGGTTAAAGCCGGCAACGAGGGTAAACAGGTGGTCATCCAGTTTTCTTTCGTAGTTGCCATAGATGTTCAGCGCGTGGTAGTCGGTAAAGTCGTTGTATTTATAATACTTTGCCTTATCAGCAGTAACGGTAGGGGTGGGAACAAAACTGCTTAATGTAATTATATCAAACGGCTTGTCATAGCTGGTATTGACACTATTGGTTTTATCATAGGTGTATTCTCCCACCACATTAAATCCCTTAAATATATTCAGGGTTACTTTACCGGACAGCCTGATATTATCCAACCTGTTGTTGCTCACTGCTGCATTCTCGATCAGGTTCTTCGGCGTGGCATAAGGCACATATGCTCCATCAATAAGGGAATCTCCGATCAGGCTGTAAGAAGGCAATACAGATGCTGAGCCGAATATGCCAAACCCATAGCCGGTATACGGGAAACGTTTATTAGCATTGGAGTACATGGTGCTCAACTGGGCATTTGCCCAGGGGGTAACCTGGGAATTGATAAAGCCGGTGAGATTGTATCGCCTGTAGCTGTCCTTATTGGTGATCAGTATACCATCTTCATCGGTAAACGCACCCGCGATCCTGTAGGAAGTCTTTTCTGTTCCGCCGCTTATTGCCAGGTTATGCGTTTGCTGAAAAGCGTTTTTAGAAACCATTTCGCCCCAGATATCATTCTCCCGCAAAGGATAGATAACACCGTTTTGAATGGTATATCCCGATCCGTATTGAGACGGGTTTTTAGAATAGTCGTTCAATAAGTTTATCCATTCGTCCACATTCTGCCCGGTTCCCGGTGTAAAGTTCATGTCTTTAAAAGATTGAACGGTACGGAGCGGGGTGGCTTTTTGGGGCACTTCCAGCGGACGGCTGAAGACCAGGTTGTTGGAATAGTCAATCGTCGTTTTTTTGGCTCCTGCCTTGTTTTTACTGGTGAGCAGGATCACTCCCCATGCCGACCTGGCGCCATATATTGCAGCGGAGCCTGCATCCTTTAAAACCGTTACCGTTTCAATATCGTTTGGATTAATCAGAGAAAGCGATGCCACCGGCACATTGTCAAGCAGGATCAGTGGCGACCCGTTGGAGCCTGAGCCTATGCTTGTAGTACCTCTTATGTTCAGCCCTGTGGAAGCCCCCGGTTCCCCTGAAGAATAGGTGATCTGCAGATCCGGTACAACGCCCTGCAACAACTGCGCAATATTGGTGGTAGCCCTGTTGCCTGCTACGTCTTTCATGTTTACGGTATTTACCGCGCCGGTTACATTGGTCTTTTTTTGCGTACCGTAGCCTACCACTATCACTTCCGACGCAGCAGTGATTTCCACCTGCATGTTTATTTCTAAAAATGTATCAGAACCGATTATTACGGAAGCCATTTTGTATCCCACGCGGGAAAATTCCAGTATATCGCCTGTATCAGCCTCTACTGTAAACCTTCCTCTGGCGTCCGTGCTTACACCTTTACCGCTGCTGCGCACCACTACCGATGCGCCGTCGAGCGGTATTCCTTTTTCATCCTTTACCACACCGCTGATCTTATTTGCCGTTTCGGCCTGTTCCTGTATTCCGGGGATATTCGAAAAGGGGACGGTCTTCTCTTTTATCACTACCGTTTTTCCGGTGATAATGTAAGTAAGCGGCTTATCTTTCAATACTTCTTCAATGGCTTTTTCCAGCGGCATCCGGTACAGGTTTACCGTTGCGTTGCCGGCCTTTTCAATTACCTCGTAGGTGTAAAAAAAATCATAGCCGCTTTGCTTTTGAATGGCTTTAAATATTCTTTGCAAAGGGGCATTTTTTTCCGACAACGTGATCTGTGAAAAGCCTTTTGCTCCTGCCGTGAGGCAGGCCAGAAGTAAAAAGATAGCAATTAGTTTCATTGCAATGAGCAATTGTTTAGTTGAGCGGCTTCGTTTAAGATCTTCTTCCGCAGCGTTTGCATTACTCCTGCAGAAAAAGCTTCCCGGTATGGGACGGGTGAGGCCAAAAGCCTTTAATACCATAACTTTGTTTTGTTTGGGTTAATGAATAAATGATCTCGCTGATTATATTAGATGTTAATCCAGGCTATGGCCAGCGTGTACCAGCACTACTGGCCATTTATCTTTGTTTTTCAAAAGTTGTAAGCGGGTGTTAGCAGGTGAGTTTAAGGCGTTATAATCACTTTTTTGCCTTGCACTGTGCATTTTACATTGCCGGTGGCTTCCAGGATTTTAATCACTTCGGAAATATTCACCTGTCTTGATATTGTTCCTCCAAAATGGGAAGTGACTTTTCCCTGGTATGCTATATCCACATCATACCATCTCGACACCTGGCGCATGATCGTTTCTATATCTGCCTTCGCTCCAAAAATGAATTTTCCTGTTCTCCATGCCATTACTTCTTCGAGGTCTACATTATCGGCAACAACTATTTTGTCTGTGATCTGCGCCTGCTCGCCCGGTCGCAAAACTTTAGCAGTGCCCGGGCTGTTCACTTTTACGGCGCCTTCCAGCAGGGTCACTTTTGTATTCGCTTCATCGGTATATGCGTTCACGTTAAAATGAGTTCCCAATACGGTCACTTCTGTTGTACCGCTTATTACCTTAAAGGGCATAGCAGCATTATGAGCCACTTCAAAGTATGCTTCACCGGTTATAGAAATCTTTCGCTCATTTCCGGTAAAAGCCACCGGGTAGCGTATAGAAGATCCGGCATTCAGCCATACATGCGAGTCATCGGCTAATTTTATATTCACCACTTTGCTGCCGCGCGGGTTGTACAGGGTATTATATTGTAGCTTCGTGGCCGCTTTGCCGCCTTCTGTTTTATAGAGGATCTGCCCGTTAGCTAATTTTACCAACTTTACATTCTCCTGCATGGCTAACTGTCCGCTGCCGGCACTATCGAGATACAGCTCACTTCCGTCAGCCAGCATTATGACGGCTTTATTGGTCGATGGCGGTGTTATATCATTCGAAACAACCATTTGTGCAACCTCTTCCGGCGTCTCTTTTTTATGGAATAAAAGGAAATAGCTGCCCAGCCCGGCAACCAGTATAACGGAAGCAGCAGCTACCCATCGTTGCCAGCCGATTTTTTTAACAGGTGGCAGCTCCATAGCGGACGGGTGAAGGATATTTTGCAATGCCAGGTTGCCTTCCCGGGCAGGCATATCATTTTCGATCGGTGTCTGCTCCCAGGTGGTTTCCATTATTTTTTCGAGTGCCTGCAGATTTTCGGGCAGCAGGCAAAGCAGGGCCAATTCCTTTCTTTCTTCCGGCGAGCAGGTGCCGGCACGGTAGCGCTCAAACAGGTATTGTAAACGTTCATCATTCATATATGACGCATTGAGAGGCTGACTAAAAAGTAATATTTTGCCACCAGGTCACGAAGGCACGAAGAAAATTGAAGATCAGGACTTTGTGTCTTAGTGGCATATCTTCAGGCTGAACCTTTTTAGTCAACCCAGAAATGGCAAAATTCTCTTTAAGAGATATATAACGAATGGGAGGAAAAAGAGGATGAGGCAGCGGCACAACTTTTTTTATGAAAGCTGGTATATGACCCAGATAGCGGTAGACTGAAGTCCGTATTGCTGGCCGATCTCTTCCCGCAAAAACCTAAGCGCCTGCCCAAGATGCGTTTTCACCGTATTGACAGATACGCCGAGCTGCTCGGCGATCTGCCTGTGCTTCAGCCCGTCCTGCCGGCTGAGAAGGAAGACCTGCCGTTGCTGTGGAGTGAGCCTGCTCACCGCCTGCTGTATATAAGCCCTGATCTCTCTTTGGCTGGCGGGATCAGCGTCGGGAAGGAAGGGGATCGTTTCCTGCCGCAGCTCAGACAGGATCAGGGTTTCTTTGGCCATTCGCCGCAGCCCGCTGATGGCCTGGTTATGGCAAAGCCTGAACAGGTAGGCATTCATATTTTCTATATCAGCCATCTTCTCCCTGTTGGTCCATATTTTCAAAAACACATCATGTACGGTATCCTCCGCTATTTCCGGTGAGGTTGTGAGGGTAAGAATATAATGATAAAGCCTGCCACGGTAACGATGAAAAATAGCCGTAAAAGCTCCTTCGCTGCCTTCTGCCAACTGCCGTAACAGCGCTGCTTCGTTATATGGTTGTATCTGTTCCAATGCCTTAGTCTGCTCAAAATAAAAGAAATTTTCATAACTCAGTCTTCCAACATCAATACTTACCTGATTTGGCATCCGCATAATCGAACGTATTGTGCCAAAAATCGAAGCAAAACAGCCCGTTAGCGAATAAACTTTAACCGGGGTATAATGTTTACCATCTTTGTATTGTCAACAGCGAAACCAATCCCCCTGAAAACCTGGTAATCCATGATCCGCTGAAAATCCGCCACCTTTAGAAAAACCCATACCCCGAGAAAGAAAATTCGAATACCATGAAAACCGCATCTCCGATACCGCTGAAGAACCGCCGATAGACCCTTACCCATCCTCATCCCTGAAAGCCTTGAAATTGTTTCAATATCTTAAATAAAGACCGCATGTTTGTTTTTCATCAACCCCTGACAAGACTTACATAATTGAGCCATGCTGCAAGCGTGGCTTTTTTATTCCCTTAAAGTTTAAAATACTTCCCGTTCTAATTGGACAATAATAGCCGGCACCTTACCTTTGCCGCACATTTGACCTAAC